>CAZBIU010000404.1:0-5917 GCA_964491625.1 uncultured Myxococcales bacterium | reverse complement strand
GTGGGCGGCGTGCCCATCAACGAAAGCGGAAACCTGCACGGCAACGGCTACGCCGACACCCACTTCATCATCCCCGAGTTGGTCGAGTCATTGCACGTCGTGGAAGGTCCGTTCGATCCGCGCCAAGGCAACTACACGGTGGCGGGCAGCGCCGACTACGAGCTGGGGCTTGGCGAGCGGGGCATGAGCGCCCGCTACACCAGCGGCAGCTTCGGCACCCAGCGCTTCCTCGCGCTGTGGGGACCGCCCGGCGAGAGCACGCACACCTTTGCCGGCGCCGAGATCTACAAGACGGCCGGCTTCGGCCAGAACCGCGATGCCCAGCGCGGATCGGCCATGGGGCAATACGAGGGGCGATTGGGAGCAACCGGATCGTTTCGCCTGAGCACGCAGGCCTACACCACGCATTTCCACACCGCCGGTGTCATCCGGGAAGAGGACTACGAGTCGGGCAAGATCGGCTTCTATGACAGCTACGACCTGTCGAGATTCGCACAGGAAGCACTAAAGCAAGGGGGCGATGCTTCCCGCTACTCGCTGGCCGCCGACATCGAGTCCCATCCCGGCGACGCCGTACTTTCGCAACAGGTCTTCCTCGTCAAGCGCGACATGCGCCTGATCGAGAACTTCACCGGTTTTCTGCTCGATGTGCAGGAGCCGCTGCAATCGATCCACGGCCAGCGCGGCGACTCCCTGGATCTCAATGTCCACGAGCTGACCATCGGAGCGCGTGGCTCGGCTCGTCTGCACGCCGATGCGTTTGGGCTGCGCCAGGAGCTGGAGCTGGGCTACTTTGCACGCGGCGACCAGGCGAGCGGGACGCAACAACGCTTGGAAGCCAACACCGGAGTTCCCTACAAGACCGACACCGACCTCGACTCGCAGCTTGGTGACATCGGGCTTTACGGCGACGTCAACCTGCGCCCGCTGCGCTGGCTGTCGTTGCGGGGCGGGGCGCGCGCCGAGATCGTCACCTACGATGTGCTCAACAATTGCGCGGCCCAGACGGTCACGCTCCCGTCGACCACCAATCCGCCTATCAACCAAAGTTGCCTCACCCAGCAAGACAAGGGGCGACCGCGCGAGCCCGACCAGGTCACGGGGACGTCAGGCGTGGCCTTCCTGCCGCGCGTTTCGCTCATCGCGGGGCCGTTCCTTCACCTGTCGCTGTCGGCGAGCTACGGCAGGGGCATCCGCTCCATCGACCCCAATTACATCACCCAGGACGTGCAAGCGGCGTTTGCCAGCATCACCGCCTATGAAGGCGGCGTGGCCTACGCGGGCAACGTGAGGAGTGCGACCGTGGTCGCTCGTTCGGTCCTTTTCCGCACGGTCGTGGATCGCGATCTGATCTTCGACCAGACCGCCGGCCGCAACGTGCTTGGCGTGGGGACCACGCGCACGGGTTGGCTGGGAACGCTTCGCCTGACGGGTTCGTTCTTCGACGAGTCGGCAAACCTGACGTTGGTGCGCGCGACCTACAACGACGACGGCAGCGCGGTCGCCTACGTGCCAGGGGTGGTTCTTCGCTCGGACAGTGCACTCTTTCGCACCTTGCCCTGGACGGTGTTGGGGAAGCCGATTCGCACCATCCTGGGCGCCGGCGTCACCTACGTCGGGCGGCGACCGCTGCCTTACGGCGAGGTCAGTAGCACCATCTTCACCATTGAAGCCTCGGCCTCGGCGGAATGGGCCAACTACCAGCTTCGCTTTTCGGCGACCAACCTCCTCGACACGCAGTACCGATTGGGCGAGTACAACTACGCATCCGATTTTCACAGCCAGGCGCAACCGACGCTGGTGCCTGATAGGACCTTCGCCGCCGGGCCACCGCGGGCCCTGTTTCTTACCCTGGGCTTCAACTTCGGAGGGGGTTGATGCAAAAGCCGTGGTTCGCCCTATGGGCAATTGTCCTCGCCCCTGGCTGCGTCGGCCAGACCGGCGGTGTTACCGTGGATTTTCAGGTGGCGGCGGCGGGACCAGCAGACGCCACGGCGGGACAACCGCTGGCTTTCACGAGCAGTGCAGGTTGGGACGTGGTTCTCAATCAGGCCAAGCTCCACATCGGCGCTGTGTACCTGGACGAGAGCCGCCCCATCTCGGGCGGTCAAGCCACGGGCTGCTACTTGACCGGCACCTACGTCGCCCAAGAAACCTCGGGGCTAGATGTTGATTTGTTGAATCCGGGATTGCAGATGTTCCCGGCGAAAGCCCACGGCATCACCGAGCCTACAGCGCTGATCGGGCAGGTGTGGCTGACCGGTGGGGACATCAACGCCACGGTCGACCCCACGCCGATCCTGGTCGAGGCTGGCACGGCGACGCAGGCCGGGGCGACTTTCCCTTTCACCGGGGCCGTCACCATCAGCTCTAACCATCAATCAGCAAGCTCCGGCGCGGCAGGAGGCGATCCGATCTGCAAGGCTCGCATCGTCACGCCCATCGACGCCGTCTCAATTCAAACCACGGGTGGCTTGTCGTTGCGGATCGATCCACGCAGCTATTTCGCCGGCGTCGACTTCGGTCAGTTGCCGGTGGACGCGACAACGGGTGGCTACGCCTTCAGCGACAGTCCGGGCAGCGCCGGGTATTCACCCACGGGATTCCAGCTCTACACCAACCTGCACCAAACGGCCCCCTACAGCTTTTCTTGGACCGACTTGCTTTGAACGAAGGACACAAAGGAGACAACGATGCGAACACAGAGAATCAGAATCATCGCTAGTGCAAGCCGGCTCGTGGCAACGGCCGTCGCACTCGGGTCTTGCTCCAGCAGCAGCTCACAGCCCGTGACTTGCGCTAGCAGCGCCGCGCCCGCCACCACCTGGCCCACGCCGAGCACCGGCGCGCTTGCGCTGCAGACCTTCACGCCACCCTCGGATCCAGGACCGGGCGGCGTGCTCTTTTCCGCCTCGGGCGAGGTCTTGGCGCTCACCGGCTACCCGTTTCCACCCGTCAACGACGGCGATCCCGCGTTCGTCGATGGGTGGGACGTCCATTTCACCCGTCTCTTGGTCACCGTCGACAACATCACGCTTTCGAGCGGTCCCAACATCAGGCCGGGGGACCAATCTTGCACGGAGCCCATGGTGGCAAAGGTGACCGGCCCTTGGGCCATCGACTTGGCTCACAGCGATCAGTCCTACCTTCCAGGCAAAGGTGGCCCGGGCGAGGAAGCCGTTCCCATCGCTGCGCTCTCGCACCAGAACTACCAAGCGGGTAATAGCGCGACCTTCGATACCAGCGGTGGTGTTCCCTACTCCTTCGGTTTCGACCTGATCCCGGCGGCCGCGGGTGCCATGAATGTGAACCTCGACAGTGCCGGCTTGACCGACTACCAGGACATGGCCAATAGCGGTTGCGTGGTCCTTTATGTTGGCACCGCGACCTTCAAGGGCAGCGACGCCACCTGCACGACGCCCGGGGCCCCCAGCAGCTACTATGCGACCGAGTATGCCGGCTGGCCGCAAACCGGCCAAAGCGTCAATTTCCATCTGTGCTACAAGTCGCCCACGTCGTACGTGAACTGCCAGAACCCCGACAACGGCGGCGCACCGCTTTCGGGCGAAGAGTCCGAGCGTGGCATTTTCTTCAAGGCCGACACATACGTCATCGCGCAGGTCACGGTTCACACCGACCATCCGTTCTGGGACAGCGTGCTCCACGATTCGCCGGCGCACTTCGACCAATACGCGGCGACGGTTGCGGGGCAGGGACAAAGTGGCGTGTATCCAACCGTGACGCTGGAGCTGACCAAAGGGATCCCGTATGCCCCGGCGTACAAAGACCCGGCGGGCAATTCACTCTACTGGCGCTATTGCATCGCCCCGCCCACCGATGTTCACACCCAGTTCAAGGGGCCCATGGCCTTCGATGCGCAAAGCGTGTCGGGCCTCAACGACTACTATGATTTCGCGACCTACAATCAAAGTACCCAGGGCCACCTCAATTCGGATGGGCTTTGCTACGTGGACCGACACTATCCGTCGCCCAAGTGAGGTGTGGCATGAGCACCATTGAAACGGTCAAGCGGATCTTGCTCGCCTCGGGCGCGGGCTGGGTCCTCTGGTTCCTTGGGGCGCTGTCGATGGCCAGCCTTGTGCTGGCCGTCGAACGTTGGCTCTACCTGCGTCGGCGCGGTGGCGATCTCGAATCTCTTGCGCGCGAGCTTGATGAGCACCTGGCAAGTGGCGACTTCCCGAGCGCACGGCGCGTGCTCGAAGCCAGTCCGGCGGTGGCGGCGCGGGTGGCGGACGCGGGCCTGCGCCTCGCCGAACGCGGCACCGAGGCAGCCGAGAAGGCCATGCAAAGCGCGTCCGCCCTCGAACGCGGCCGGCTCGAGCGTTGGCTCGCCTTCTTGGCGACCGTGGGCAACAACGCTCCCTTCGTGGGACTCTTCGGAACGGTCGTGGGTGTTATCCATGCCTTCGAAGAGCTAGGCCACTCCGCGCCTGGCCACGCCGCGGCCGCAGGTCAAGTGGCGTCGCAAGCCGTGATGTCTAGCATCGCCGAGGCCCTGGTCGCGACCGCGGTGGGTATCCTGGTCGCGTTGCCCGCGGTGGCGGCCTACAACTATCTTCAACGGCGGGTGACTTCGTTGCTCTTTGGGGCCGAGGTGCTCACCAACTTGGTGCTTGCGTACATTGCGGACGATGCTCGACGAGGGCCGAAACAAGCGCTTCGGCTACGCGAGGTGACCGATGGCGGCGTCTAGCGGGCAAGCGGCGAACGGAATCATCTCCGGCATCAATGTCACGCCGCTGGTGGATGTGATGCTGGTGCTGCTGGTCATCTTTATCGTGACCGCGAAGATCATCGTGACCCCGGCGGTGCCGCTCGATCTGCCGCACGCGGCCCATGGCGAAGAGGTGCAGGTCGTGCTGTCGGTGATCGTGCCTGTACGCGGCCCCATGCTGGTCAACGGCGCCGCTCTGCCCAATGACGAGGCGCTGGGGGACCAGGCGCGCGCGGCGCTGGCCGGCGACCGGGATCTGCGCGCGGTCATCCAAGCCGACGGCGACGTCCCACACCGTCGGGTAATCCACGTACTCGATCTACTGAAGGGCGCTGGGCTGACCCGGGTGGCATTCGGCGCGCTGCCGGACGAGCAGCAGAAGCAGTGAGGCATCTTTCATGGGTTATGCTTCGTTGACCCAACCCGTGGCCCGTTCACCGCGCATCGTGGATCTGGTTTTTCTGGCCGAACCTGCCGGCCGCTGGAAACGTCTGGCCGCAGGCGGCGTGGTGGTGCTGGCGCTCTATGGGGGCGCGTTCGCGCTGGTGAGCCACCTCGGGACCTCGCTCGGTCCGTGGAGCGCGGAGATGGCCGCGCGCATTCACGAGGCCATCGCGATGGAGCGTGCGGTTGAGGTGACGCCTCCACCACCACCCACGCCGCCACCTCCCGCGTCCGCACCGGAGACGCCCCAACTCGCGGTTTCACGATCTTCTCGGACGCCGCGCGCGCAAACAGCTCGCGCGACACCGCCCGCACAGGCGGGGCAGATCGTGGCCGCGGCGCCGGCGCCGGCCGATTTCACGGACATGGTGTTCATCGTCGGGTCGGGCAATTCCTATTCAGGCGGCACCACGACCAGCGCCGGAACCAGCCGCAAGGCTGCCCTTGGTGGCGTGGCACCCGAGGCGAGCAAGGGCGCGCCAACCGGCGCTCCGAGTCGGGCGCGTTCGGTCTTGCTCGATCAGTCCGGATGGAATTGCCCCTGGCCAGCCGAAGCCGATGCCGACCAGGTCAACGAACAGACCGTGGTACTGCAAGCCAGCGTGCGCGCTGACGGCCGGGCCGACAAGGTCGATATTCTCAGCGACCCAGGCTTTGGATTCGGCGCCGCCGCGCGCCTGTGTGCACTGCGGATATCGACCTTGTCGGCCCGAATCCAAAGCCTGGGTCGCTGAGAAT
>CAZBIU010000403.1:0-5919 GCA_964491625.1 uncultured Myxococcales bacterium | reverse complement strand
CTGAAAGAACAGGGAGCCGACCGCCAGCCTTGCCCACAGATCGAAGTCCGGCATCGTGGTGAAGAACGTCAGAACGTACACGATGACGGCGAGCAGCAGCAGGTGAATGGCTCTTTGCACTCGGTTTGCAACCATACACCACACACCACGGCTGGTGCTGGGCACCGCGAAGGCCTGGCGTCGAGCTTGGCGTGATTCGCTACCCTTGCGGCGCGAATTCCTCGAAGCGCTTCTTGTTGGTCGCCTTCAGCCAGGCCTCTTCGCCGGTGATGCGGCCTTCTTTGACGAAGCCGAAAAGGGCGTCGTCCATCGCTTGCATGCCGTCCTTCTTCCCGCCCTGAATGATGGAATTTATCATCGGGGTGTTGCCTTCGCGGATCACGTTGGCAAGGCCGGTGGTTCGCAGCAGGAGCTCGAGCGCGGCCACCCGGCCCTTGCCGTCCGCGGTTCGCAACAACAACTGCGACGCGACCGCGGCCAGTGACGAGGCGAGCATGCCGCGCACCTGTCGCTGCTGGTCGGTGGGGAACACGTCGATCACGCGGTCGATGGTCTTGCTCGCGCTGTTGGTGTGAAGCGTGCCGAAGACCAAGACGCCCATTTCTGCCGCGGTGATGGCCAGCGAGATGGTCTCGAAGTCGCGCATCTCGCCCACTAGGATCACGTTGGGATCCTGGCGAATCGCCGCGCGCAAGGCAGCCGCGAAGCTTTCGGTGTCGGTCCCTACCTCGCGCTGGGAAATGGTCGACTTCTTGTTGGGATGGACGAATTCAATGGGGTCTTCGATAGTGATGATGTGGCGATCGTGGGCCTGGTTGATCTTGTCGATGATGGACGCCAGTGTGGTCGATTTTCCGGAGCCCGTCGGCCCCGTCACCAGCACAAGGCCATGCTCAAGATGCGCCAGGCTTTCGGTAGCGGGAGGCAGGCTCAACTTTTCGAGCGGGATGATTTCTTCCGGAATGATGCGGAACACGGCGCCCACGCCATGTTCCTGATTGAGGTAGTTGGCACGAAAGCGTGCCACGCCTTCCAAGCCGTAAGCGAAATCCAGATCCAGCGTCCTGGTGAAGTGATCCCACTGCTTAGGCGTCACGATTTCCTGCAGCAGCCCGCGCAAGTCGGCGTCGCTGAGCACGGGCCACTTGGCGATCTTCTCCAGGTGCCCGTGCCGGCGAACGCGCGGTTCCAGGCCCGCGGCCAGATGCAAATCCGATCCCTTGCTGTCTTTCAGGTAGCGGAAAAGCTCGTCGAGGCGTGCCATGGCTTTCCTACGCGAACAACTTCGGGTCGTCGCACTGCCGGCGTGCAATTTCCTTGCTGATGACGCCGCTCTTGACCAGCTCAAGCAGCGAATCGTCGAACAGGCACATCCCCATGGCTCGTCCTGTCTGCATCACCGAACGCAACTGGAAGACGCGCTCTTCGCGAATCAGGTTCGACACCGCGATATTGGACAGCAGTATCTCCAGTACCGGAACTTGCCGGGATCCGTCGACGGTGGGCACCAGCTTCTGCGACACGATGGCGCGCAACGATTCTGAGATCATGGCGCGGATCTGCGATTGTTGCTCCGGCGGGTAGGCATCGAGAATTCGGTTGATGGTGCGACCGGCGTCGTTGGTGTGCAGCGTGCCCAGCACCAGGTGGCCGGTTTCCGCTGCGGTGATGGCCAACGAAATGGTCTCAAGGTCGCGCAGCTCGCCGATGGCGATGACGTCGGGATCCTCGCGCAGGGCCGCGCGCAATGCGCTCGCGAAGGATTCGGTGTGCTTGCGCACCTGGCGCTGATTGACCACGCACCTCTTCGACCGGTGCACGTACTCGACCGGATCCTCGACGGTGATGATGTGGTCGGGCCGTTCCTCGTTGATCAGATTGATGAGCGCCGCCAAGGTCGACGACTTGCCGCAGCCCGCGGGCCCGGTTACCAGCACCAGGCCCTGGTGGAAAGCAGTCAGGTGCGCCAGCGAGCTCGGCAGGCCAAGCTGTTCCAGGGTTGGCGGTTCGGGCGGAATCGGGCGAAACACAGCATCGATGCCCCGCCGCTGCCGGTACACGTTGCCGCGAAAGCGCCCGACACTGGGAATCGCGTAGGAGAAGTCGAGATCGTTGTGCTCGGCAAAATGGGCGCGCTCGGTCTCGGTCAAGATCTCCATGATCAGGGCTTCCGATTGCGCCGGTTCAAGCGGGGCGCCGCTCGCCGTTCGCAAACGACCGCCCACCCGCATCTGGATAGGCAGGCCGGAGTGCACGTGCACGTCGCTGGCCCTTAGCTGCATCCCCTTGGTGAGGATTTGGTCGAGCTGACAGGGTCCGCGCTTCGGCGTCGCTGCCGCCGTCAGCTCCGGCGCCGGCGTGGGTGTCGGCAGCGCGAGGGATCCGTTGGCCGTCGTCGCCTCCTGCTGGACCACCTGCGCCCGGCGCTGTTCCTCTGCCTCGGCTTGGCGCTGCCGTTCCAGGACGGTGGTCTGGGCACGAACCAGCCAGTCGAGCTGGGCCTGCGAAATGTAGCCGAGCTCGATCAGGATGTCGCCCAAGCGCTTGCTGGGGCCGAAATGATCCTGGTGGGCCAAGGCCTCCAGCAGCTGCTCCTGCGTGATCAACTTGGCAGAGACCGCGATGCGGCCCATCAGCGATGGTTGGTGACCCGCGGACATCCTAGAATAGCTTATGTAGTACCACTGTCTGCGTGTCGTCGGCAACCACGGCAACCACAGCCGTGATGTTGGTGGACGCGCCGGAAACCAGGAAGCTGGTGCTGTTCTGCTCGCAGCGATAGGTCTTGGGCAGGCCCGCCGCCAAGGCATCGCCGCCCGCGATCACCGTACACACGTCGTCCGTGGTCGACACGTTGCGGGTCAGGTTGAAGAGCTTCAGCGGATCGTCGGTGGTCGACTGCGACAGAATCTGGACCGTGCCCAGGTTTGCGCCATACAAGCCATCAAGCAGAATCATGGTTCCGCCGGTCTGTAGGAAGAAATTGAGCGCAGCCTTCCACTTCTGCCCCAATCGCGCGAGGGTGTCGTCGCTGGCGCCCGCCTGTCCGTAGATCAGGAACACGTCGGCCGACGCGAGCTGCGCGGAAACCTCATCTTCCAAGGCCGCCCTGCGATGGAACAGTCGGCCCGTGGCGGCTGCGACCTGCTGGATGGCGCCGTCGGCCCCTGCAATGGCGGTCGGGTCGGCATCGCCCTCGTACACCAGCAGCTCTACCGGGTTAACCGGCCACAGGAAGACCGCGTTGCCGAGAATACGGTTCATGACCGGCCGGTTTCTCAGGTAGTCGTGGCCGATGACGATGGCGTGTCCGGTGCCCGCAGCTTCGCATACGCCGTTGCTGCACAGACCGCTGGTGCAGGGATGGCCGCAGGTTCCGCAATTGTCTGGGTCCGTGTTGATGTTCACGCACTGCCGGCCGCATACCACTTGCGTCGCTTCGCACACCAGGCATTTGCTTCCGTTGCAGACCCCGCTTTCGCAGATGTTGTTGCAGTGGCCACAGTTTTCGTAATCGAGCGAGGGATCTACGCATTGGTCGTTGCAGATGACCTGACCGCCAGCGCAGACCAGCGGCTCGGGCTCGCCCGGCGAACCGTCGTCAGACGCGTCAGTATCGTCCGGCGAGCCAGCGTCATCCCCAGGACCGCCGTCGCCGGAGGCTCCGTCGAACGACGATGGGCCGGCGTCGTCCGTGTCACTGTCCAAACACGCGCCGCACCCGCCGCCGAGATCGAGTCCATCGTCGACGTCCACCGGACCTTCGTCCGCGTCCAACGGAATCGCTGGGCCCGTGGCCGCCGGGGCGTCCGCGAGCGGCAGGTCTGGGACTTGCGCGGCGGCGTCACCAACCGGCGCATCTGCGCGGAGCGCGACGTCGTCGACTGCAACCTCCGGGTTGGCCGCATCGCCGCCACCAGCCGCCACGGCATCCTCGTCCGTGGCGCCATCGACCGTTCCAACGCCGTCCTCGCCGCCATCCACTGCGAAGACGTCGGACTGCCCGCCGTCGACCGTAGTGGTTCCAGCCTCGGATTCCTCGCCCAGGTCTAGTGCGCCCGTCCCCGCCTCGGCCACTTCGCCGTCAATGCCGGACCCCATCGAGGCGTCGATCGCGCGACAGGTTCCGCTCCGCACGCAGGTGCCGTGGCACGGCGAATACCCTGCCTTGCAGTTGGCGCCGACAATTGGATCAAGACACCCCGGCAGACCCAAGAGCGCCAGCACCGCCAACCCAAGCGCGCCGCGCGCAATCACGGAACTGACTCCTCGCTAGGCTCCAGCGGGGGTGGCTCCAGCGGCGTCGCTGGCGGCGGCGCAAGCAGAGAGGGCGTTTGACCCGCAGCTTCGGTTGCGGCCGCCGGCGGCTCGCTCGGCCCATTTGGCTCGCTGGTCTCGGGCGGCTGCGCTGGCGCCGCAGCGGCAGTCGCCAGCGGTACCTCGGACTCGGCGGAGGTCGGCATGTGCGCCGCTGTCCCGGCCTTGGCCTGGGCGCCGGCCTTCTTGACGATCACGAACTCGACCCGGCGGTTCTCCCGATCCGCCTCGGTGGTCTCCTCGGGCACCCGAAGCCCACGCCGGCCGAAAGCGCGCAGGGTCAGCTTCTCGGGCGGGAATCCCATCTCGATCAACTTGTTGCGCACCCGTTCGGCACGCATGTGGCTTAGCCACAGGTTGAACCTGTCGGGGCCGTGGCGATCGGCGTGACCGTCGACGATCAGGTGGTCCCATTCCGGGTGCTGCTTCCACAAGTCCAAGACCGCCGCCAGAGCCGGTTGTCCTTCGACCTTCACGCGTGCCCGGCTGGTGTCGAACAGCAGGTGTTCCTTGAGATAGATGCGGTCCTTCTTGACTACGATCGGCCCCTCGTCCGGGCAGCCGTCGTCATCCTGGAAGCCGTTGACGGTCTCGGGTTCGTTGGGGCACTTGTCCTTGACGTCGGGAATGCCGTCCCCGTCGTTGTCGGGGTCGGGACACCCGTCGTCGTCCTCGAAGCCGTCCTTGTCTTCGGGATCGTCGGGGCACTTGTCGAGGTCGTCGGGAATGCCGTCGCCGTCCCGATCTTGAATCTTCACGCTCTCGGTCGGAGGCGGCGACGCCGGCTCGGGCTCGCCCTTCGGATGCGGATCGCGAAGGGCCAGCTCGATGCCAAACAAGAGGATCTTGGCGTCGGTGTTGTCGAGAGGATTCGAGGTCTCGACCACCTGCAGGTAGCGCGCGGTCGGACCCACCGTGAAACCTGCGAGGTCGAAGTTCCAGCCCAAGCCGGCTTCGCCAGCGATGCGCAGCAAGCTGCCGGTCAGTCCCCCGCCCACGCCCACGTCCACCCATGGCCCGGCGGCAAGCGGCTGGTCTTGCCCGGCCAGCGGCCGCAGCCGAGCGGTCACGAAGAGCGCGCCGAGACCGCCGGCGCCCGGATCCTTCATCGTCCGGTCCGAAGGTGCCGGGCCGTTGGACAGGAATCCAGCGCGCAGCCGCAAGCCAAGCAGCATCCACGGCTTGACCGGCGCAGCGACCGACAGCGACGGCATCGTGCCGAGGCCAAACCAATCCTTGAGTGGCGAGCTTACCGGCATCGCCAGCGGAACATCCACTGTCACTACCGTCTTGCGCAGGGCCAGCATCATGTCGCCCAGGGCGACGCTGGGCCCGGCCACCACGGGCAAGGTAAAGGCCAAAACTGCTAAGCACGATCGCGACGTCATTTCAGGATGGGATCGCCGGTTTTTCGCGAAATCTTGAACCCGAGATTTGCGGTGGAACGCCGAGTCCGGGCCGCGGGAGGGGCGGCGACTCGCTTTGCGATCAATGGTGTTACTCTGAGGCGCGATGGTTCCAAGCGCCGCAAGCCTCGCACTCGCCGCCTTCCTCGCGGCGGTACCGTCGGTGTTCACGGTGGCCATCGATCCAGGCCATGGC
>CAZBIU010000402.1:0-5922 GCA_964491625.1 uncultured Myxococcales bacterium | reverse complement strand
CCTGCTCGAATACGACGACGTGATGAACCAGCAGCGCAAGACCATCTACGGCCTGCGCAGGCAGGTGCTGGAGGGTCGCTACGCGCCCATTCTGAACGAGGAGGAGATCAAGGCAGGCAAGGAGCCCGAGGTCGCGCGGTCGTCAGGTCGTCACACCGTCACGTCGCTGACCGAGGTGGTGCGTCCCTTCTTAGCCCGCATTCTCGACGCCCTAACCGCGCCACAGCCCGGGCCCGACGGGACCGAGCCGTCGGCGCCGGTTCCCCTGGACCCGGCGATGTTCCGTTCGGCCATCTACCGCCAGTTCGGCACCTACCCGGAGGTCGCCGGCATCGTCGAGAATCGCACCCAGACCCTCGACCATCTGGCCGGGGAAGTGGCCAAGCTCCTGGTGCAGCAGCGCGAGCGCATCCTCGACCTTTCCGAGGAGGTTCTGTCCGAGCTGCTCGATGCCACCTGCTCGGAAGCAGCGCACGCCGAGGACTGGGACATCGATGCCTTGCGCTCGGGCATGAAGGAACGGTTTGCTTTCGAACCGACCATCAACACCAAGGGCGTGATGGAGCGCCCGAAGCTGGCCGAAGCCATGTGGCAGGAGCTGGAGAAGATCATCGACGCTCGCGAGCAAGAGCTGGGGCTGCCGCTGTTTCTCTATTTCAGCCGCCACTTCATGCTGGAAGAAATCGACCAGCGCTGGATCGAGCATCTGCGCAACATGGAGGCCCTGCGCGAGGGCATCTATCTGCGCGGCTACGGCCAGAAGGATCCCAAGCAGGAGTACAAGAAGGAAGGCTTCGAAATCTTCGGTGGGATGATGGTCAACATCAGCCGCAACGTCTGCGAGAAGCTGTTCCACGTTCAGGTCCGACGGGAAGACAGTGAAAGCACCGCCCAACGCATGGCCGAAGCGAAGAAAAGACCGCGCCGAGTGGTCGAATCTGGCGGCGGCGCGGCGGCGCAGGCGTCGGAGGGCTCTGGATCCGGAACGGCCGAAGGCCAGCCCGCGCGCCGGAGCGAGCCCAAGGTGGGGCGAAACGACCCGTGTCCCTGCGGAAGCGGTAAGAAGTACAAGAAGTGCCACGGCGCGTAGCCGGTGGCCCTTGACCCGCCCACGCGACGAGCTTGGCGGAACGGCACTTCCCCACTAAGATCTGCGCATGTGCATCAATCGACTGTGGGCACTGGCCGCGTTGGGCTTGTTCGCGTGTAGCTCCGACCCGCCTCCGGACTCGAAGATCGTCTCCGAGGCGGCGCTTGTTGTTTCGCCGCTCACCCAGATCGAGAACGCGTCACTAATCGCAGCCGGCGACGGCTTCGCTCTGGCGGGTTACGATAACGTCAGCGGCCAAGTTCGCTGGGCGCGTATATCGAAAGATGGCGTGCTGTCACACGAGACGGGATTCGGCTTGCCCGCGCCAGTCCTGGGGCCGTACTTTGCCGTCGCTGGGAAAACCGAGCCGGTGGACCAGCTCATCACCCTCGCGCTCTACGCGAGCGCCACGGTGACCAACGGCTATGATCTGCAGGCAATCGTGCAGGATCTTGACGCCGAGATACCCGCGCCGGCCGTCGTGTTGGCCACCTTGCCGACCCAGACTGATCCGAAGACCGTGCGAATCACTGCGGGCACCGCCAAATCCGGCAACATGGGCTTCGTGGCCTGGGGCACGAAGGTCCAGGGCATTCCCATTCAGTACCTTCTGCTCGGCGCGGATGCGAGCAAGTTGGGCCAGCCGGGTACGGCGTTTGGTAACGCGACCTCGGCCGCGAATCCGTTGTGGGACTGTCTTGCTCCGACCAACGGTCCCACAGGATTGGGGTTCAGCATCGCCAACTTCTACCCCAGCGTCACCGAGTACACCGAGTGGGACACGGTCGAGATGGACGAAACCGGTGCGCAGCAGCCCGAGATGAGCTACGCAATCCTGGCCCGCGTGACCGACTGCCGCATCGTCGGGACGCCGACCGCGGCCGGCGGCTACGACATCGCCTTCGAGAACACCCCTGGCATCGGGGTGGCCTTCTACTACCCGCCGGGTCCGGCCCTGGACGGCGGAACCGCGGACACGGGATCCGTGACCACCTACAACATCGCGATCCCCGCCGGAAGCTTCGGCAGCCCGCTGAACGCTCCTCACCCGGCATGGGCTGCGCCCGCGGGCAACGACATCGCGATTGGACTATCGCGCCTCTCCGGGCCGGAGGTGACCCGGTTCACCTACCAAGCGGTGCCGCACGGATCTACGCTGTTCTTGCGCAGTGCAAACGGCGATACGGGTACCGTTTCCGCCTGGGTCGGCCCGGATCTCGTCTATGCAACCTACATCGACCGGGTGGCGGCTTCCGCGGGCTCTACCAACATCCTGCGCTATTTTGCCAAAATCCAGGCTCCGGTCATGACGCCGTAGCAAGGTAATTTCGGGCAGCCGGGAATAGCCGGCGGCCTTTGGCGGTTTTCTTGGCAAGAGAATGATCCTCCGACGTCGCACAACCCAGGCCGATTTCGAGCGCGAGGTGATGCCGCACCTGCAAGCGCTCTACGGCGTGGCCCTGCGGATGGCCAAGTCCGAAAGCGACGCCGAAGATCTGGTCCAGGACGCCATCCTGCGCGCATACCGCTTCTGGGACGGCTTCGAAAGCGGCACCAACGCGCGGGCGTGGCTGATGCGGATCATGACCAACGTGTTCCGCAATCGGTATCGCGAAAAGGCTCGCGAGCACGAGATCCTGGGCGAGGCCGAGGCCAGCGCCACCAACGTCGGGCAGTTCCAGGGCGCGGCCCCGCGCGACGCGGAGAGCGCGCTGTTCGGACACATGCTTTCCCGCGACGTGGAAAAGGCGCTGGCGTTGCTTCCACCGGAATTCCGTCTGCCGGTGATCCTGGCCGACTTGGAGGACCTCTCGTACAAGGAGATCGCGGACATCATGGAGTGCCCGGCCGGCACGGTCATGAGCCGCCTGTACCGAGGCCGTCGCATGCTGCAGAAGATGCTGAGCGACTACGCCGCCGCCAACCCCATCGGGGAGGCCGAGCAGGACGGCCCTGCCGAGCCAGCCTCCGACGAGAATCTGGTGGATTTCGAGGCCTTCAAGCGCAAGAGGAAGGAAGGAGGCGCAGCATGACCATCACCTGCGCGGAAGCCGATACCGTCCTTCACGCCTACATCGACGGTGAGCTCGCGGGGGCTGATCGCGAAGCCTACGAGACGCATCTGGGTAGCTGTGAATCCTGCAAGCAGGCGAGTCGCTTCCAGGCACGCTTCAAGGCCGCCTTGCGCGGACATCTGCCGCGCCCGGCGCTGCCCGTCGGACTGCGCAGCCGAATCGAGTCCGCGCTGTCCGCCGCCCCGTCACCGCGTCGGCGCTGGCCCTGGCAGGTCTATCCGCGCGCCTTCACCGTGGGAATGGCTGCGGCCGCCGCGCTGGTTTTGCTGGCGACCAACCTGCAGCGCACGGTGCGGTCGCCGGTGCTCGAAGAGGCGGTTTCCACCTTCCACCACGACTTGCCGCTCGACGTGCTGTCCGAGAGCTGTTCGAAGGTTTCGGATTGGTTCCGAGGCAAGCTCGACTTCACAGTCCAGCCCACGGGCGATAGCGCCAGGACGCGCTGTCAGGGCGGCCGCCTGGTCAACGTACGCGACAGGTTCGGCGCCTATGTGGTGTATCAGATGGCAGCCGGCCATCGCCTGGGCATGATGGTGTTTCCGTCGGGCAACGAGCCCTTGGCCGGGCCTCACCAGCGCATGCTCGGGGGACAGCGGGCATACGTCGATACCCAACGCGGCGTCGCCACCGTGACCCTGCGCGAGCCGAGCGGCCTCGATTACGTGTTCACGGCGGATCTAGACGAAGACGCGCTGGCCAACTGGGTCGAAACCGTGTACCTGAGTCCGCGATAAAGCAGCCGGCTTGGCGACCAGCCTTGAGGCCCGAGCTTGGGTGAGTGTTAGGTGCAGGTCCCGGTTGGACAATTGTTGCTGCAGCAGTTGCACTCGAGGCCCGCACAGCAGGGCATTCCACCGGCGCAGGAGGCATTCTCTGTTTCACAGCCGGACGTACAGGCCCACGGCCAGTCGAAGGTCTGCCAATTCGGGTCTTTGGTAGGCAAATCCTGTACAGCAGTCGTCGGTCTCGTCGCAAGCTTGGGTTCTTTGTCGACACGCTCCACACCGGCGATCCAGGCAGGCAAGGCCGCTGGCGCAGTCCATGGTGAGGAAGCATTCCATACCGCTGACGGCGGCGCAGTAGCCGTTGCTGCAGCCCAGCTGACAGCAGTCAAGATCGTCCATGCAGGGGGAAGCCAGATCGCCGCACCCATTGTCCCGGCAGAGCCCTCCAAGGCACTGGAGGCTTGGACAGCAGTCTTCGTTGCTCGCGCAAGGCTGGTCGTGAGACCGGCAGCCGCAGGTTCCGTTGGCACACAGGCCATTGCAACAGTCCCCGGTTGCTTGGCACGAAGCACCCTCGGGTGAGCAGGCGCAGACGCCACCGGTGCAGGCTCCCCGACAGCAGCCGGCGTCGGCGGAACACGTGAACTTGGGACCGGCGCAGGTGCGACAGAGGCCGCCCGCACAACGACGACCGGAGCAGCAGGGACGATCATCGTCGCAAAGTTGCGTGGTTCCGACGCACGCCGGAACGCAACGGGCGCCGTTGCAGGTCGTGCCCGAGCAGCAGGACTCGCCACTGGCGCAATCCTCGCCCACGGCCTTGCAGCCAGTCTGGCAGGTCCCGCTCTGGACGCTGCTGGTCCAATCGAGCTGGACGGCGCAATAGAGCGAGGCGCAACAATCATTCGAATTGGCGCAGCTCTCACCGGCCAGATTGCAGCGAGGCTCGGCACAGCGGAGGTTCTCACAGCCACCGCTGCAACAGTCGCTGTCGGACTGGCAGGCGTGGCCGTTTGCGCGACACCCGCCGGTGCATGTTCCGCCTTGGCAGAAAAGTCCCGAACAGCAAGCGGTGCGGCATCGCTGGAGCACCTCGCTGCCAGGCCGGTGCACGTGCATGTCAGTAAGCACATGCCCGAGCAACACTCGCCTGCCTGCTCACACGACCGGGTCCGCCAACTTGCACGCGGGCCCTGGGTTTGGCGTGACCCCAGCCTCGAGGTGAGGAGTCGTGGTCGACTGCCTTCCGGTACACGCAACAACGACGGCACCCAGAAACAGGATCTTCGGGAGGCGGCACCAACTATCGGAAGCCGGGCGCCCGTGCATGCGGAAGCACGACAAGCTCAGCCGTCTCATAGGAAGCAATGCACCATAGGCCGGTAGACCCAGGCAGGGGCAGGCGCGGACGGTGTGTGTGCCAGCCCCCGGGCGTAGCTGGAGCCTGTGCGGGTGGTGGCGCCTGCCGTGGCGCCCTCGCTACCGCCGGAAGCCGAGCAGAAGGTCGGTGGTCGCTTGGTCAGCGGCGGGGAAGGGGTACTTCTCGAACTCGTCCGACGGGACCCAGCGCACCTCCGCCACCCGCACGGGCTGCGGCTCCTGCCCGTCCGCAATGGTCGCCTGGAACAGGTTCAGATCCACGGAATAGCCGCTGTATTGGTGCACCCGATGCGCCATCCGGCCCTTGACCTGCACGTCTGTGCCCAGGCGCTCCTTGAGCTCACGGCGCAGGGCCTCTTCGTCGGTCTCGCCGTTCTCGACTCTTCCACCTGGGAACTCCCAAAGCCCCGGCAGCACAGCCGTGGAACGTCGTTGGGTAATAAGGTAGCGGCCGTCGCGTTCGATCACCGCTGCCACAAGTCTTATGAGGGGCTGAGCCTCGTTGGCCATGGATGGGAAGGCGCACTTTAGCACGGATTCGGGAGCGCACGGCAGGCATACCTTGCGGGCACCTTTTCGAGGCTCCGATGGATGAAACTAGTGCCTCGACCGCAGCGTAATGCAATCAGCTGGCGCCGTGGATTTCGCGCGA
>CAZBIU010000401.1:0-5946 GCA_964491625.1 uncultured Myxococcales bacterium | reverse complement strand
GCGGCCAGCGCCGATCAGGTTCCGCTGCACGAGTGGCAGCGTCAAATCCTCGAGGAACGTTTGGCCGCCCATCGGGCGGGTGATGCCGACGAGGCGAGGCCATGGGGTGAAGTCCTCGACCGACTCGAAGAGCGGCTGCGAGCCTCGTCGAAATGAGAGCGCTCCATGTCCGCCCAGAGGCGGAGTTGGACATGTTCGAGGCAGCAATCCTCCGCCGTTTCCATTTGGCATCTTCTTCGCTGTGGTGCCCACGGATGCGCTGGACAGGAGGCCACGACCCTCGAGTGACCCGGGTCACGCCCCAGAATGGGGGACTTGGCGGACCCCATGTTTCAAGACAATATGCGCGCGCCGCTGTAGCCAAATCGGCTATCGTCCTCGCCAAGGCGTAGCACTCGAAGGAGAACCCCCGAATGTTGAGAAGCCGTCTTATTGTGATGGGCTCGGTCGTGGCAGTCTTGGTCGGGACTGGCTGCGGCGGCTCGAGCAAGATCGATGCATCCACGAAGGACGGCAGTGCTGCTGGGAACGACGCGCCCGTGCAGCCCGGAAATGGCGGGGCGGGTGGCTTCGCCGGTGAAGGTGGCGCGGGCAGAACCGCGCTGGGCAGCGGCGGCATCGGGCTCGGCGGCACGGGGGGAGGAGCGCAGGGCGGAAGTGGAGGCTCGGCCACCTGCGGTTTGCCGGGAACCGCCTGTTGCGACGGAAACCAATGCTCGGGGGGAGGCTGTTGTGTCAGCAGCATCTGCATGGCTCCGGGCGGAAGCTGCGTCGGCCTTGGCGGTGGTATCTGCAGCAACGGCGCCTGCGGAGCCTGCGGCGGCCCTGGCCTGCCCTGTTGTGGCTCGAATCCGAGCACGGGCGTGTGCACCGCCTCGCAGACCCGATGCAGCGGTGGAACCTGCGTGACCTGCGGGGATCTCGGCACAACCTGCTGCGCGGGCTCGACGGGCGCAGGCGTCTGCAACAGCCCGACCTCGATGTGCAACGGCAGCAACCTCTGCATCGGCTGCGGGGCTCCTGGGCAGCCATGCTGTCCGGGCAGCCAATGCGCAAGCCCAGGCTGCTGTTACAACAATAGCTGCGTCGGCGAAAACGGGACGTGTGGCGCGAACGGCGGGACCTGCAGCGCCGGCCGATGCTCGGGCTGTGGTTCGGTTGGACAGGGCTGCTGCTCGAATGCCTGCTACGACGGCCTAATTTGCAACGGCGGAAACTGCGCTTCCTGCGGGGGCTCCGGTGAATCGTGCTGTCCCGGCAGCTCGGATCGCTGCAAGGCCGGGTTGGCCTGCACCTCTTCGGGCAGCGACGGCGTTTGCGCCCGCTGTGGTGGCCTCGGCGATAGCTGCTGCTCCGGCAACGCGTGCAGCGAGGGCTGCTGTTCGGCCAACCGATGCGTGGCCAGTTGCTCGACGTCCGACGCAAGCGTCCCTGCTCCCGACGCAAGCATCCCCACCCCCGACGCGAGCATCCCCGACGCGAGCATCCCCGACGCAAGCATCCCCACCCCCGACGCGAAGGTCACGCTGGTCTGCACGCCGAACCAACCCATGTGCAACGGCGCCCTGGCGACCACTTGCAAATCCGATGGCTCGGGGTCGGTTGAAGGCGGCACGGATTGCGCGGCCACCAGTCAAGTGTGCAGCCAAGGCACGTGCAAGTCCCTGCAATGCACCCCATCCACCAGCTTCTGCGACGGCAACACGGCTCGCAAGTGCAGCGCCGATGGACTTTCGTCCACCGTGATCGCCACCTGTACGACGAACTACTATTGCGATTCCGTGAGCGCGACTTGCAAGCTCGAGGTGTGCACACCCAATCAAGCTACCTGCAACGGCAAGGTCGCCACGACTTGCAAGGCCGACGGCTCCGGCTATGCCGCGGGCGGCACGGACTGCAGCCTTGCGAGCCAGGTGTGCAGCCAGGGCACGTGCGAGGATCCGGTCTGCACGCCGAGCGCGTACTATTGCGACGGCAATGCGATTCGCCACTGCAGCAGCGACGGCCTCAGCGCGACCCTGTACACAACCTGTTCCACAACCCAGTATTGCGACCCGACGGGCCCCGCCTGCAAGACCCAACAGTGCAGTCCCAATCAAGCCACGTGCAGAGACACCGTGGCCAATGTTTGCAACGCCAACGGCTCAGGCTATGTGTCGAGCACGAATTGCTCGCTCACCAGTCAAGTGTGCAGCGCCGGCGTCTGCGTCACCCAGGTCTGCGCGCCGAAGACCTACTTTTGCGATGGCAACACCATTCGCTACTGCGAAAGCGATGGGCTTTCCTCGATCCTCTCCGAGACCTGCGCCACCACCGAGTACTGCGAGACGGCCACCCATCTGTGCAAACCTCAAGTGTGCCCGGCCAAACAGCCGGTGTGCAACGGCAACCTGGCAACGACCTGCAACGATGACGGTTCGGCCTATGTGGAGGGCGGCACCGACTGCACGTCTTCGGGCCTCCTGTGCGCGCAAGGCGCGTGCTCGACCTTCACGGTCGACACCATCGACCCCGATCCGCTCACCAACGAAGAGCAATCGGGGGCATCGACGGCCAACGAGACCCTCATGAACTTCTACTCCGTGACGGGATCGCACACGCTGCTCCGGATTGAACAGTTCTTCGATATCGGAGCGAGCACAACCTTCACTTGGGTCGTCTACGAAGCCGCAAGCCAGACCGCCGGCTATACACAGATATTTTCCACGACGACCGCCTCGACCATGGGCGTCGGGTATCAGTCCTCGGGCATCCTGAACATCCCGCTGCGAGACGGATACTACTACGCCATCGGTATAAGCTGGCCAAGGACCAACTCGGTATTCAGCTACTTCCACATGACCGAGGCTACCTTTCCCATCGCGACCAGCTTCGGCCAATTGACATCCGGAGACGCCTACCAGAACGCGCCCCCCAGCTCGATTGCCTACGCGAATTCGAACGGCTTCTGGTTCGCTCCGCAAAGACTGACGACCGCGCCATAGGATGTCGATCAGTACCAGTTGGTCGCGCGCGGTTCGCCGTCGATCGAGCTGGCCAGACTTCCGCCGACGAAATCCGGACGTTGGGCCGAGCCAGCCGTGCTCCCTAGCCGCTTCGCCCTTTGCCGTCGAGCGCGGCACGGACCCATCGGCCGAGGTCGTTCTTGGAGAACGGCTTCTGGATGAAGAGAACGCCTTCATCCAGCACGCCATGGTGGGCGATCACATTGGCGGTGTAGCCGGACATGTACAGCTTCCTCAGATGGGGAAAGGTCGACGACAGCTTGCTCGCCAGATCGCGTCCGTTCATCTCGGGCATCACCACGTCGGTCATGAGCAAGTGAATCTGGCCGGAGTATTCGGCCGCCACCTGGATGGCTTCGCCTGGGGTACTTGCCACAAGAACTTGGTACCGCAGCCGTTCCAACATGGTCTTGGCCAGAGAGAGGATGGCGGGTTCATCCTCCACGACCAAGATGGTTTCGGAACCGCGGTTGGCCTGCTTTTCCTGGCCCTCTTCCACGGCTAAAGCCGCATCCAGGTGGCGGGGCAAGTAGATTCGAAAGGTCGTGCCGTGCCCCGGCTCGCTGTACACGTTGAGGAAGCCATTGTTCTGTTTCACGATGCCGTAGACCGTGGCCAACCCAAGCCCGGTGCCTTGGCCAACCGGTTTGGTGGTGAAAAACGGCTCGAAGAGATGCGACTGCGCTTCCTTCCTGTACGGCGCCCGTGGGATCGGTGGTGCCAGCGGCGCGGGCAGTGCTGGCTCAGTTGAGATCGACGGCGGTCTTGTCGTCGACTCGGGGATCGGCGGTTCGGCTCTGTCCGATTGCACTGGGCTGGTCTGCGGATCGGCTGACAAGGAGACCCCAGCGTTCGCTCCGTGGGGGGCACAACTGCGATTCGTGCGCTAGGGTTCGCGTCAGGAGGTATTCATGAAACCAATCAGACAAGTCAGTCTGTCGCTCGCGTTCCTATTCACCACATCGCTGGCCATCGCACAGGACAAGGCGGCCAAGCCTGCCAAAGCGGAGCCCGCGGCAAAGGCTCCCCCAGCCGCTGCTGCGGCGGGCGCTGCACCGGCCGGGATGCCGATGGGCCCTCCGAAGCCTGCGCCCGAGTTGGACGCCACGTACAAGACGCTCGTCGGCAGCTGGACGTGCGACACCACGTTCGCGGCCAATGCCATGGGCCCCGGCTCGCCCGAGATGAAAGTGAAGACCAACATCAAGTTCAAGAAGGACCTCAATGGCTTCTGGTACCGCGGCGACTACGAAGCCAAGAAGACCAAGGACTTTCCCGGCATGAAGGGAACGGTGTACCTCGGGCACGACGGCAAGCAGCTACTGACCAGCAACGTCGACTCGATGGGCGGGTTCGGCAGCGGCACCGGCACTGCCGCCGGCGACACGCTGACCTTCATCACGGACAGCTACATGATGGGTATGAAGATGAAGGCGCGCGAGATCATCCAGAAAAAGAGCGAGAAGGAAATCTCTCACCGGTTCGAGGTCGACATGGGCAAGGGATTCCAGCCCATGGGAGAGGACGTCTGCAAGCGATGACCGCGGATTGAGTAGTCCCCTATGTCCATGGTTCGAACCCGAAATGCACGCGAAGAGGATCTGACGGTGGTTGGGCAACTTGCCGGGCAGCTTGTACGCATGCACCACGCCTGGGATCCCTTGCGCTGGATGATGCCGGCCGGAATTGAGGAGGGCTATGCGCGCTTCTTCGCCAGCCAGCTCGACGATCCCGACACCGTTATCCTGGTCGCGGAGAACGCGCTGGGCGAGGTGGCCGGCTATGCCTACGCCGCGCTCGAGCCTCGGAGCTGGGCCGACCTGCGCGAAGCGTGTGGCAAGCTGCACGACGTTTTCGTGGCCACGCCCGCGCGCCGCAAAGGCATCGGCAAGCAACTGGCCCGCGAAGCCATGGCGCGACTTCGCGATCTGGGCGCGCCCCGAGTCGTGCTGACATCGGCCTGGCAAAACCAAGCCGCGCATGCCCTGTTTCGCTCGCTCGGTTTTCGCGAGACCATGATCGAGATGGCCAAAGAGATGGACAGCGCATCGGGTGCACCATGAGCACGATCATCGTTTCCAGTGCCGCGCCTCCGCTCCGCCTTCTGCTCTTTGGCGCAACTGGCATGGTGGGTTGCCTACGACCTGACGATCGCCGCGGCCGAGAGGTTGGATTGGGAACCTCGCGCCTCTGGACGCCATCCGCGGTCTGGTTCAAGATGCTCCCGTGACCAAGGACGAAGCTCTCAAAGAACTACAGGACGCCGAAGTCGTTCCGTGTGTCACAGGCGGCATCGGCGACATCAAGGAGATCCTCGATGCTTGCCTGGCGGTGGGCATTCCCGCCTGCCTCGACCGGCAGGACGCTTGCGACAGCCACGGCAGTTGCGCGCCCCGCATCGATCTGTGCGTCCGGCCGGACGACCTGCCCAAGGTCATGGCCATGATGCACGAGCGCTGGCAGGGCCTGCTCGACCAGGAAGGGACCTTGCCGGAGTACGCCACCGCGCAGCCCGAGTCCGAAGAGCCGCCCTGTCCGGCTTGCGGTACCGCGGCCCCGCTGATAAACGGTGCCTGCAGAGAATGCGGGCTGCAGCTTGAGTAGGTTCTGGTGTGATTGCTTCCGTTGGGGCGTAGAATAGCCGCCTCATGCCCACCGAAGAACTGGCGCCAGGAATGCTCTTGGCCGCACCCAGCCTACGCGACCCCAACTTCATGCACAGCGTGGTGCTGCTCGGCCGGTCCGGCGACGACGGCGCGCTCGGTTGGGTGGTGAACGGACGCGAGCTGATGACGGTCAAGGAGCTTTTGACCTCGTCCGAGCTCATCAAGCCCGAGCGTCCGGTTCCCGAAACACCCGCATTCGCGTCGGCGGTGCGGCTGGGTGGACCGGTGGCGCCGGCGGCCGGGTGGCTGCTCTACCGTCGTCTGGCCGAGCCCCA
>CAZBIU010000400.1:0-5955 GCA_964491625.1 uncultured Myxococcales bacterium | reverse complement strand
CGACGAAGTCTTGCGCCGAGGCATCTTGGATCAGGGCCGAGCCATCATCCTGAAGCCGTTCCCTCCGGAGGATCTGCTGCGCAAGATGCGGGCGGTGCTCACCTCCGAATAGCCTCGCGGCGGCACCGGCCGCGAGGCGACCCTGACTTGTTGTGCCGCGAAATGCCTGTTCAAGGGACCGGCAAGCCCTGCCGATTTGGGAAGAGAGCAGGCAATGAAAGAGGTTTCCTTCCCGGGCAAGGCGGCGCTGATCGCTGATGACGATGATGTGGTGCGCTCGACGCTCGGTAGACTCCTGCGTCACCTGGACATGTCTGTCGCGGACGCAGCGGATGGCGCCGCGGCGATAGCCAAGCTCGATGGCGGCGCCTTCGACGTCGTGATCTCCGATCTGTCCATGCCGTTGGTCGACGGCTTTGCGGTGTTACAGGCGGTGCGCAAGAAACAGGCTCGGACGCCGGTCATCATTTTGACCGGGGCCGGGGGCATTCCGGATTGCGTGCGTGCCATGCGCGAAGGCGCTTTCGACTTTCTGACCAAGCCGTTTCATCCTACTGCGCTCACCGAAGCGGTTCGCGCAGCGCTCGGTCAGGCGACCGCGCCGACCGGCAGGCGTAAGGATGCGGCCGGCAATCCGTCCTTGGCGGGCAGCGGCGCGACACTACTCGGCAGGTCGGCGGTGTTGCAGGAACTGTTGACCTTGGTCGAGCAGGTAGGACCCACCGACGCAACCGTCTTGATCTTGGGAGAGACCGGCAGCGGCAAAGAGGTTATCGCCCGCCTTCTGCACGCCGCCTCGCCGCGAACCGGGCAACGCCTGGTCGCAGTTAACTGCGCGGCGATTCCGGAAGCCCTCATCGAAAGCGAGCTATTCGGACACGTCAAGGGCGCGTTCACCAGCGCTCACGAAACCCGTATCGGCAGGCTGCGCGAGGCGGACGGGGGCACGCTGCTGCTCGACGAGATCGGCGAGCTGGCCATGGCGATGCAAGCCCGTCTCCTGCGCGTGCTGCAGGACCAATCCGTGACGCCAGTCGGCTCCGAACGCTCGTACCAGATCAACGTACGCTTTCTCGCCGCCACCAATCGCGACCTCGAAGCCATGGTGCGCGAGGGGCGCTTTCGCCAGGATCTGTTCTTCCGCCTGAACGTCGTCCCCGTCCAGGTTCCGCCGCTTCGCGATCGCCTCGAAGATGTTCCCGCCCTGGCCTCGCACTTTCTCGAGCAAGCGGCGCGCCGGCTGGGGCGCTCGATCACCCTGTCGGACAAAGCGCTGGGGATTCTTCAGGTCTATGGCTGGCCGGGCAACGTGCGCGAGCTTGAGAACCTGATTGAACGGATGGCGATTCTCGATCGCGATGGTGTGATCGACGCCGACGACGTGCCGCCCACCCTCGGCAACGAAACCGGCGAGGCGGTGGCGCGCACGTTGTGGGATCTGACGGAAAACGGCGTCGACCTGCCCACCTCGGTGGCCCGCTTCGAACGTGCGCTCATCGGCACGGCGATGCGCCGATCCGCCAACAACAAGTCCAAGGCTGCAGTCCTGCTCGGCATCGGGCGAACCACCCTCATCGACAAACTTCGCAAGCTTGGGATGTAACCGGACTACGGTTTCTTTTCGTCCGCCGTGGGATGCATGAGCAGGTGCTCCTGCACGAGGTTCTTGAGGGTCGCCATGTCGAACGGTTTTTCGAGCCGTTCGTTGTTGACTGTGTCCAAGAAGCTGCGGGCCTTGGGGGTGAACGCGCCGCCGGTCATGAACACGATGTCCGCGGCCCGTTCGGGAGCGAAGGCTTTGAGCTCGTTGTAGAAGTCGACGCCCGTCATGTCTGGCATCATCAGGTCGCACAGGATCAGGTCGAAGTGCTCGCCGGCCTGAATGCGTTCCAAGGCCTTGCGTGCGCCGGTCTCGGTGACGACGTCGTTGTCCTTGCCCATCACGCGCTTGAGCGCGGTGCCGACGATGGGCTCGTCGTCGATAACCAGAATTCGCGCGGACAGCGCGGCAATCGGCCGGCGAACGCGGCCCGTGCGACGAACCGCGCTGACGGCATCCGACGCGGGTAGGAACACCCGGAAGCTGCTGCCCTTGCCGAGCTCGCTTTCAACCATGATCTCGCCGCCCAGGGCCTGCACGATGCGATTGCAGATGGAAAGGCCGAGCCCCGTGCCCACCCCGACCGGCTTGGTTGTATAGAACGGCGTGAACAGGTGCCCAAGTACCTCCTGCGACATGCCGCTGCCGGTGTCGGCCACCACGACCTCGACGCGACCGCGAGGATCGAGCGACGTCGAGATCGTGATGGTGTTGGCTCCGGCATGCCCCTCTTCCATCGCCTGCACGGCGTTGATGATCAGGTTCAAGAACACCTGGCCCAGGCGCGATTCGTCGCCGTGGACCATCGGAACGGTCTGGAGTTTTCGCACTACGCGAGCCCGGTGCTTGAGCTCGTTCCAAGCCATGCGCAGCGAGGATTCGAGGATGCGCTGGATGTCTACCGGTCCGAGCGAGGTTTCCGGCGTGCGGGAGAAGATTTTCAAGTCGCGAACGATGTCGCGCAGTCGCTCGGAGGCCTCTAGGGCGTCACGTAGCTCCTCGCCCATTTCGCTCCGATTGAACTCGCTGGCCGCGTTCACTTCGAGCGACGGCAGCGCTTCCAGCGCCATGTGAAGGTTGGTCAACACCGCCGCCAGCGGATTGTTGATCTCGTGGGCGACACCCGCGGCCAGGATGCCCACCGAAGCCATACGATCAGACACCATGAGCTGTTCTTGCAGGCGCCGATGCTCGGTGACGTCGAAGATGGTCGCCAGGTGCCCGCGGCAACTGCCGTTCTCGTCGACGATCGAATGGAACGCCAGCATGCCCCAGAGGGTCGAATCGTCCTTGCGCCGCAGCCGGCACTGGGCGCGAAAAGTCTGCGTGCCGTCGGTTTTGCCGTGCAGGTAGCGGGTGATGGTGTCGACGACTTTGCTTTCCGAGAGAAAAGAGACCAGCGAGGCGTCGCCGATTTCGTCCTGGTCCAGGGCCAGCATGTCGGCCATGCGCCGATTCATGTAGGTAGTGCGGCCTTCGCGGTCGAGCAGCCAGATGCCTTCGTGTGCGGTCTCCACGATGCGCCGGAACTTGATCTCGCTGGCCGCCAGGCTCTCCTCGGCCTTGCGTCGCGCATGCCGCTCGCTTGCCTCGCGCCGCTCGCGTTCCACCGCCGGTATCAGTCGCGCCAGGTTGTTCTTGATAAGAACGTCGTGCGCCCCCGACTTCAGCACCTCGACCGCGGTTTCCTCGCCGACCGCGCCCGACACCACAAGGAAAGGGATGTCGGGCCCCATTTCATTGAAGATGTGAATCGCCATCAGGGCATTGAGCCCGGGCAGCGAGTAGTCGCTTATGACGATGTCCCAGCGGCCTTCACCAAGCGCGGCCCGAAAATCGTCGGGTGTGTCCACGCGGCGATAGTCGACGGCGTAGCCTCCCTTGATCAGGTGCCGCACGACCAGCAGCACATCGTCTTCCGAGTCCTCGAGAAACAGGACATCCAGGTGCTGGGTCATTCGGGCGCCTTGCCGTCGAGTCTATCGTGAGACTCGGCGCGCCGCCAGTTGCCGTGGATTCCTTGGCCTAGAATTCGATGCTCAACGTCTTGCCGTTCTCGGAGGTGGCAATCTGCGAGCGCGGGACGGTCACCGTGCTGACCGGCGCCACCGTCTGCGTGTGCGTGGTGAGTCCGAGGCTGGGATGCGATTTCGAGTTGCAGCGCATGCGCAAATCCATGGATTTGCCGTCGAGAGCGTCGCTGGTTTCCACCCGACAGCTCTCGACCACCCGAACCGTCACCATGACCAGGGCGCTGCGACTTTCGGCCGCCGCGGGTAGGGGTGGCAGGCTAGCAAACCCGACACCCATCAGGAAAGCGAGGAGCAGGCAAGCTTTCCCGGGCTTGCCGCCTGCCGCGAACTGGCTGGCGATTCGTGGGTGCACGAATGGTTAGCAGAGCAGGCGATGTGCCGTCGGTGACCGACGTGATATCAGCAGGTTGCGGGGGCGAAACGCCGTCGGTGTCCGAGTCCCGACGTCAACGCCGCCGGTGCCCATCGGATCACCGACGGGCGGGGACCAACGCGTGAGAATTTTGCGTCGAGGTAGCGTTCGGACTTACGATGTGGGTGGCAGACATCAGAGCGAGTGAGTCTGCACTTCACCGTGAGTGCGCCCGACCTTTGCATATCCCTGAGTCGTTGTCAGGCATATGACTAAGTAATATAGATTACAGTTATGACAATTGCGATGTGTCGATCATAAATGCCGAAGAGAGCACTTTTGCAAACCCCCGGCAGGGATTGGGGAATTTCGCCGTATCGAAAGACCGATCGAGGCACCAGAGAAATTCCAGGGTATCGAGTCCTGATTCCACCGGGAACCGGCAAGCCGACTAAGTCCTATGGTCGTCTATTATTTGTCATGTTTATGACAAATAGTACGTGACAAAAAGATTTGCGTGTTCTATTGTCTGACGCTGGCGCTTGTGATTTCGCTCTCCAGCGCGTGAGACGCCAGAAACGTGACAACGGAAGAGGCCGACGACATGAAGTCAAACAAAGTCCTCCTAACGCTAACGACAATCGGAGTACTGCTGGTCTGCCGTCGCGACTCAAGCGTCGCAGCAACCGCCAACCAAAACCTTCCCATCAGCGTGGTCGTGGGCAGCAACTGCACCATCAGCACGACCGCCGTCGCCTTTCCGACCTACGACCCGATCGTTGCACATGCCACGACCGCGGACGACAGCACCGCGGGCGCGGTCACCATTGCCTGCACCAAGAACACCACCGCGAGCATCGGCCTCGGGCTCGGCCTGAACGCGACGGCTAGCCAGCGCCGCATGGAAGATACCTCAACTGCGACGAACTACCTCAACTACGAGCTCTATTCAAACGCGGGCAGGACCACGGTGTGGGGCAACGCCGCCGGCACCTGGTACACGCCGGCTGCCGCGCCCGACAAGAACCCGCGCACGTTCACCGTCTACGGTCGAATCGCCGCTGCCCAGGACGTCCCGGCCGGTACGTACAACGACACGGTGGTCGCCACCGTGAATTTCTAATTTGTTGGTCCCGAAAACCCCAGGCATTGCAAAGAAAGAGAGGAAGAGGATGAAGCTCACGAAACTGTTTCTGGTAGTAGCAACGTTCGGCGCGATGTTAGTTGTCTCCGACAGCGCGGCTCGGGCTGACTCGAATTCGGGCACATTCACAGTAACAGCGGCGGTTGTTGCAAAGTGTACGATCGATACCACGACGGCCAACATCGACTTCGGGAGCTATGACGCGTTCGCCACACAGGACTATGCCCAAAGTGGGGACGTGGTTGTTGCGTGCACCAAGAATGCGCCGAATCTCAAGATTGCGCTTAGCGGGGGCTCGAATTATGACACGGTGAGCAAGTTGAATCAAATGGCGTCCGGCACTGAACGCCTGAAGTATGGCCTCTATCAGGAGTCTGGCCACACCACGGCCTGGCACAACGCAAGCAGAGATATCTCGTCAGTCGGCAAGGCTGGCGTTACCTATACAATTTACGGTCTGGCCAAGGCCCAGCAAGATGTCGGCGTCGGTAGCTACAGCGACACCGTGACCGCGACAATCAACTTCTAGTCTTTCGAAGGGCACCGCCTCCAAGGGCTTGCATGCGAATGCCAAGGACCATCTCTCATCATCTGGCCGCTACGAGCCTTCTGTGTTCTGCAGTCTGCCTTGGTCAAGCAGGATCCGCATTTGCTGCGGGAAGCCAAACCGGGACTGTCATCGTCACTGCCTCCGTCCCCCCTAGCTGCACCATCGGAACCGCTGCCATAGCATTCGCCGCCTACGATCCGGTGAACGCGAATGCGACGGCTCCGGATGACCAGACCGGGGACATTGTCATCCGGTGCACCAAGGGGGCGAGCGGGA
>CAZBIU010000399.1:0-5975 GCA_964491625.1 uncultured Myxococcales bacterium | reverse complement strand
TGCGCGGGCCCAACGGTATCTGGTCGGCGTCCACGCCATCGGCCTACAGCGAAAGAGCGCGCTGGCCGCCGCGCTGGCATTCCACGAAGCCTACGGCCAAGGATGGAAGGCCTACCAGCAGTACGCCGACAACATCATGAAGGTGACGGCCGCTGACGTCATACGCGCGGCCCGCAAATACCTGACACCGGAGCGAGAGGTCACTGCAATGATCAGGCCTCCCATCGAATCGCCAGGGGTCGCACGAGCCGCCGCCGCGCGAGCCGCCCATGGCGGACCGCCCTCGCGCGTGTACAATGCGCCGCCGCGGCCCGACCGCGGGCCGGTCGCAACCAAGCCGGACTGGAAGTAGCGACCGTGCCCGCGCTGCAATCCAGCCCAAGGAATCTCCTCACCAGCCTGATTCTCGTCTTCCCGCTCTTCCTCATCTACCAGGTCGGCGTGCTGTTCACGATGCCGATGCTGAACGGGGCGGACTTCGTCACGACCCTGCTCTTCGCCTCGTTCGGGCTGACCCTCAGGGGCTACTTGCTGTTTCTCGCCATCGTTGTCGCACTTTTCGCGGCTGCAGTGGCCATTCTGAAACGCAAGCAGCACTTCAACGGGCGGGTGTTCGTGCCGGTGCTCCTGGAAAGCATTGTCTACGCCCTGACCATGGGCTCCCTGATTGTGCTTTTGATGACCAAGGTGCTTGGATTCTCGCCTGGGCTGGCGGTGGGGTTGCCGCAGCAAAGTCTGGTCACTCGGCTCGTGATGTCGCTCGGCGCGGGCGTCTACGAAGAGACCGTCTTTCGACTCGGACTGCTTGCGGGCAGCATTGCTTCCTTGGAGAAGCTATTGGGGATGAGCCGCTGGGCCGCAGTGGCGGGCGGGTTTCTCCTCTCGGCCGCAATTTTCTCGTTCGTTCACTACCTGCCGCCCATGGGCGACGCATTCACCTTCAGCTCGTTCACCTTCCGAATGCTGGCGGGAATCGTATTCGGGTTGCTCTTCAAGCTGCGTGGTTTCGCCGTGGCCGTCTACACCCACGCCTTCTACGACATCTTCGTTTTGGTCGTGCGATAGAAACGGCGCCTGGCCCGCGGGGCGCACGCCGGAGCTCTACTTGTGCTTCTTCTTCGGCTTGGCGGCCTTCTTGGCCGAGGGCTTCGCCGGGGATTTCTTCGCAGGAGCCCTCTTCGCCGGGGACTTCTTGGCTGCCGGCTTCTTTTCGGGCGCCTTCGGCTCAGGCTTCTTGGCCTCATGCTTTTTCGCGGAGGTCTTCGGCTCGGGCTTCTTGGCCTCATGCTTTGTCGCAGGGGCCTTCGGCTCGGGCTTCTTGGCCTCGGGTTTCTTGACCTCCGGCTTCGCGGCTGGAACTTTCGGTGACACCGGCGGTTTGGTTACGGCTGGCTTTGCCATGGGCTTTTCGGTCGCCTTCGCGGCCTTGGCCGTTGCCTTCGGTGCTGGCGGCGGCGTCGACGGCAGACCGTCGTCTTCTCGACCCACCGGGGAGCCCGGAATGTCCTTGCGGTTGTGAACTAGGATTCGCCGAGCATCGGCAAAGGTGACTTCCACCTTGCTTTCGGAGACTACCTCGGACACGTACCCCTTGCCAAACTTGGGGTGAAAGACGATCACGTTCTCACGATAGCTCTCGCGGAACTCGTACGGCTTGGCGTTCCTTTCGCCGTGCTTGGCAAAGAACTCTTCCCAGGTCAGCTTCTTGAGCAGCGCGCGTTTCCGCGCCGCCACAGGCTCGGGCATGTCGTCCTCGGCCTCCCCGCGAGGCTTGCGGAACGAGTGCACGTCCCCGCACGGATTGCATTGAACCCGCCGGATCTCGTCCTCGTACTTGGAGATGACAACGTGAGTCGTGTCGGCCCTGCATTTCGGGCAGTAGGCCTCTACGTCGGACCCAACCTCATCGACATCGTCCTCGAACATGAAGTCCATGGTTTGCCCCGGTTCTCCCTGATTTCGCCTAGTAACACGTTAGCTTTGAAGCTGCAACAATTCCGAATGTTTGCCAGCGCGTGCACTCGCCCGGGCTGCGCGCGAAGTTCCAAAGAAATGAATAAATACCCATTGATATTAAACAGTTGCCAAGTCGGATCCGGTCGGACCAAGAATCAGACGGAAGGCGCAAGTGATCGTGGCGCAAAGGCGGCCGAAAGGTGTAAAAGCCATTCCCGGACAGACATATGCGCTATTTTGACGCGAGAATCATTGAAAATCGCGCGCTGGGCAACGGATACTTCGTGCTGCGTCTGGGCGGATGTGACTCGCTTTCCGGAAGTCGGCCGGGACAGTTCATTATGCTCCGCGGCGACTGGGGCCGAGACCCTCTTCTTCCGCGACCGATGTCGCTGCTCTCCGTTGCCTCCGAGGGACGCGCTGACGTGTTGGCCAAGGGTGTCGGGAGGGGCACGCAACTGCTCGAAAACGCCCAGCCGGGCGCGCGAGTGTCGGTGCTCGGTCCGCTTGGGAATGGCTTTCCGGGCCCAGAGCCGGAGACATTCGACCTGCTTGCAGCGGGCGGCGTTGGCCTACCGCCGCTCTTCATGCAGGCGGAAAGCGCCACCAAGGTTGGCCTCGTCGACCGCTGCGAGATGATCTACGGCGGGCGGACGTCGCGCGATTTGGTTTTGCTCGGCGAGATGCGCGCCTTGGGACTCGGCATCCACCTGGCGACGGAGGATGGCTCGGTTGGACGAAGAGGAAGGGTCACGGCATCTCTTGAAGCCCGCATCGAGCAGCATCGGGTTTCGGAGCGACATCTCAAGCTTCGCATCATGGCTTGTGGACCGAAGGAGATGCTGTGGGCCGTCGCACGCATCGCCTAGGCCAGCGGGATCGAGTGCTACCTCTCCCTGGAAGCACACATGGCGTGCGGCATCGGAGTGTGCCTGGGATGTGCGGTTCCAGCTCGTTCATGGCCGTTTCGCTACACCTGCAGTGACGGTCCGGTCTTTCTGGCGACCGACTTGGTAATTCCTGCTGCCAGCGGCGTGCAGGGGGGCGCGACATGAGCTCTCCGTCCAGCTTCGATTCAGGCGCGGGCCTGCGCCTCGCCATCCGCTGCGGCGGCATCGAATTTACAAATCCCGTCCTCACGGCATCCGGCACCTTTGGCTACGGCAAGGAATTCGAGGGACTCATGTCCCTGCCGTCACTCGGGGGCCTGGTGACGAAGGGCATCTCGCCCAAGCCCCGGTTCGGCAATCCGGCCCCGCGCATCTGCGAAACCGCGGCCGGCATGCTGAATTCCATCGGCCTCGAAAACGTGGGCGTGGAAGGCTTTGCCGCCGCAAAGCTGCCCTTTCTGCGTCGCTGCGGAACCAAGGTCCTGGTCAATTTCTTCGGAACGACCTTCGACGAATACGTCGCTTGCGGCGAGCAGCTCGGCAAGCTCGACGACATCGACGGTCTGGAAATGAACGTTTCCTGTCCCAACATCAAAGCCGGCGGAATCGAGTTCGGCCGCGACGCGAGCGTGCTTGGCGATCTGGTTCGCGCCTGTCGATCGGTCATCAGCAAGCCGTTGTGGGTGAAGCTGACGCCGAACACGTCGGATATCGTGGCCCTCGCGCGCGCTTGTGCCGAAGGCGGCGCTGACGCGGTATCGGTGATCAACACCATCACCGGGATGTCCATCGACGCTCACACGCGAAAGCCTCGACTGGCAACTATCTTCGGCGGCCTGTCGGGCCCGGCCATCAAGCCCATCGCACTTCGCATGGTCTATCAGATCCATCGCGCTGGGCTGGGCATTCCCATCTGCGGCATCGGGGGAATCCAAACCGGGACTGACGCCATCGAGTTCTTCCTCGCCGGCGCGAGCACGGTTCAGGTGGGAACCCAAAACTTCATCGATCCAGCGTCGGCCGAAAGGATCGTCCGGGAAATCGGCGAGCATTGCAGGCACCATGCCGTGTCCGACGTTCGAGAGCTCGTGGGAGCCTTGTCGCCCGACGCGTAGTCTTGCGCTGATTGGCCAGCTTCTTCAATGATTGCAGTGGATTCCGCCACGAATCGCGAGGAGACCGAGATTCGCAACGCGGGTTACCAAATATTAGCAATCACGAAATACGCCGGAAATGTTGCGCGGATAGTCTTCCAAGACGGATGGCTTGACAAAGGGGATTGAAGATAGTTGCAAGGCCGTCTACTCTCTCCGGCCGGTGTCTCATGAAAAAAATCGAAGCGATCATCAAACCTTTCAAGCTCGACGACGTCAAAGACCGACTGCGCGAAATTGGTGTGCAGGGAATGACGGTTTCGGAAGTCAAAGGCTTTGGAAGGACCGGCGGCAAGAAAGAGGTCTATCGCGGTTCGGCCTATGTCGTGGACTTCGTACCCAAAGTTAGGATCCAGATCGTCGTCAAAGACGAAATGGTGAAGGACGTGGTGGAAGCGCTCATGGCCGTGGCCCGAACTGGCCACATTGGCGACGGAAAGATCTTTGTGACTCCGATCGAGGAGGTCATCCGCATCCGAACCGGCGAACGCGGTGAGGACGCTCTGTAGAAGTTGACATATCCGTAGTTCACTAGCAGCGCGCGATAGCGCAGAAGGGAAACCGTACCATGTCCCCAGCCGAGGTTCTTGAGTTCGCAAAGAAGAATGGAGTCAAACTGGTTGACTTCAAGTTCGTGGATCTTCTCGGGCAGTGGCAGCACACCACCATGCCTATCCACAAGCTGAAGGAAGAGACGTTCACCGAGGGCTTTAATTTCGACGGAAGCTCCATCCGCGGTTGGAAGGCGATCAACGAGTCGGACATGACGTGCATCCCCGATGCCGCCACTGCTGTCATCGATCCGTTCATCAAAGAGCCCACTCTATCGTTGATCGTGGACATTGCAGACGCCGTGACCCATCAGCCGTACGCGCGCGACCCGCGCCAGATCGCCAAGAAGGCAGAGCAGTATGTTAAGCAGTGCGGCATCGGCGATATCTCGTACTTCGGTCCGGAGCCGGAGTTCTTCATCTTCGACGAGATCCGCTTTGGCGAGGGCCCCAACACCTCCTTCTACAAGCTCGATTCGAAGGAAGGCCGCTGGAACACCGCCAACGAGGAAGAGGGCGGAAACCTCGGCTATAAGGTCGACTACAAGCGCGGCTACTTTCCGGTTTCGCCGATCGACACCCAGGTCGATATCCGTGCCGAAATGGCGCTGACCCTCGAGAAGCTCGGCATCACCGTCGAGGTCTTCCACCACGAGGTGGCGACCGCCGGCCAGGCCGAATTGTCGATGGTGTTCGGCCCGCTCGTGACGATGGCCGACCGAACCATGTGGTACAAGCACGTGGTCAAGAACGTTGCTCGTAACCACGGCAAGACCGCGACCTTCATGCCGAAGCCGATCTTCGGTGACAACGGCTCGGGCATGCACTGCCACCAGTCGATCTGGAAGGACGGCAAGAACCTCTTCGCCGGCGACAAGTACGCAGGTCTTTCCGAGACCGCGCTCTATTACATCGGCGGCATCATCAAGCACGCTCCGGCCGTGCTGGCCATCACCAACCCCGGCTTGAACAGCTACCGCCGCTTGGTGCCTGGCTTCGAGGCGCCGGTCAACCTGGCCTACTCGTCGCGCAACCGCTCGGCGTCGGTCCGTATCCCGGTGGCCAGCTCGCCCAAGGCCAAGCGCATCGAGTTCCGCTGCCCCGACCCGACGGCCAACCCGTACCTGGCATTTGCTGCCATGTTGATGGCGGGCCTCGACGGCATCCAGAACAAGATCAAGCCCGGTGATCCGATGGACAAGGACATCTACGAGCTTCCGCCCGAGGAGCTTAAAGAGATTCCGAAGGCTCCAGGCTCGCTCGAAGAGGCGCTCGATTGTCTCAAAAAGGATCACGCCTTCCTGCTGAAGGGCGACGTCTTCACCAAGGAGGTCGTCGACACCTGGATCGCGTGGAAGGAAGACAACGAGCTCAAGCCGTCTCGCCTCCGTCCGACGGCCTTCGATTTCATGCAGTACTTCGAC
>CAZBIU010000398.1:0-5985 GCA_964491625.1 uncultured Myxococcales bacterium | reverse complement strand
GTCAGCATGGCTTTTCCGTCACAATAGGCGGCTCGTGAACGGAATCGCAGGTCTGGCGCCACTGCGCCGGGGGATGATGTTGTCCCGGAGCCAAGCCCCAAGGAGGGTCGTGGATACGTCTGCGTCATTTCTCCCCCTCGCTGTTCAGTCACCCGGAGGTCGTTTTGTGAAAAACCGAATATTGTCTGTAGGATTTGTTGGTCTTCTGGCGATGGCGGGGTGCGGGAGCAGCGGCCCGGCGGGGTCCACGCAGACTGGCGGGAAGACGAACACTGCCGGGACGGCCAGCCCAGGCGGAGCCCCGAGCACCGGCGGTGTGAGCGCTGGAGGCGGAGCAGGAGCGATAGCTGGCGCAGGGGGCAGCGGCGGCGCAGGTGGCAGCAAAGGTGGAGCGACTGGCTCCGCCGGTGCCACTGGTTCGGGCGGCAGCGGAAACGGCGGATCGGGTGGTACGGGAGCCGGCGGCACAGGGGCGGGTGGGCAAGCCGGCACCGGGTCGGGTGGTACAGCAACCGGCGGCCGAACCGGGACTGGATCGGGTGGCGCAGTGACGGGCGGGCAAGCCGGGACTGGATCGGGCGGCACAGGAACCGGCGGCAAGGCCGGCAGCGGCTCGGGCGGTGTAGCGGCGGGTGGGCAAGCCGGGACCGGACCGGGTGGCACAGGATCGGGCGGCCAAGCCGGTAGCGGATCGGGTGGGGCGAATCCATCCGGCGGTGCTGGGGCGGGCGGGCAAGGCGGAGGCGCGCCATCTACGTTGGTCAACACCTACGACGGCGCGCGCTCGACCACCGTCAGCTTCGACGCCGGCTGGAAGTTCCACTTGGGCGACGTCAGTGGTGCGCAGGGCGCGACCTTCGACGATTCGTCCTGGACCAGTTTGGACGTGCCTCATGACTGGAGTATTTCGCTGGCATTTAATCAAAGCTCGGCTGCCAGCTACGGCGGAGGCTACCTCGATGGCGGCCTGGGCTGGTACCGCAAGACCTTCGACTTGCCGGCCTCCAGCTCGGGACAGAGAGTCGTTGTCCAGTTCGATGGCGTCTATATGGACAGCACGGTTTACATGAACGGCACGCAAATATGCGCCCGCCCCTACGGGTATTCCTCGTTCGAATGCGACTTCACGTCCGGCGCAAAGGCTGGCGGCTCGAACGTCCTTGCCGTCAAGGTCAACAACCAGCTGCCCAGCAGCCGCTGGTATTCCGGCAGCGGCATCTACCGTCACACCTGGCTCAAGACCGCGAACCCGGTCCACGTCGCCTACACCGGCACGCAAGTGACGACGCCAACGGTCTCGGCCACGAGCGCCACCGTGAATATTGCGGTGACAGTCCAGAACGACGGGACAACCGACCAATCGGTGACCGTGGACAGCTCGGTTCGCGACGCAGCGGGAACTGAAGTGGGCAAAGGCTCTTCGTCGTCAACGTCAGTGACGGCTGGGAAGACCGCCAACCTGACGCACACCGCGACCGTGTCCAATCCCAAGCTGTGGTCTCCCTCGTCGCCAACCCTCTACTCCGTGGTGACGACCGTGTCCGTCGGCGGCTCCGTGGTGGACACGTACACCACCCCGTTCGGCATTCGCACCATTGCCTTTGACGCGAATACGGGTTTCTCGTTGAACGGGACCAAGATGAAGCTCAACGGCACCTGCAATCACCACGACCTCGGAGCCTTGGGCGCCGCGGTCAACTATCGCGCCATCGAGAAGCGCCTCCAGATGCTCAAAGACATGGGTGTCAACGCGCTTCGCACTTCCCACAATCCGCCTGCGCCCGAGTTGCTGGACATCGCCGACCGACTCGGCTTGATGGTCATGGATGAGGCGTTCGACTGCTGGTACGCAGGCAAGAACACCTACGACTATGGGCGATTCTTCAACCAGTGGTACGACACAGACGTCCAGGGCTACGTATCCCGCGATCGCAACCACCCGAGCGTGATCATCTGGAGCATCGGCAACGAGGTCGCGCAGGCCGGCGACAAGACCACGGTGCAGAAGCTGATCACCTCGGTTCATGCCAAAGACACCACCCGCCCCACCACCCAGGCCTATGCGGCGTGGGTCGACGTCAGCAGCATCACCGGCCTCGAAGACCTGGTAGGCATCAACTACGCGCCGGATCGATACGACTCGGTTCACACGTCCAATCCGAGCTACAAGATGTTCGCCAGCGAGTCGTCCTCCGCCCTGCGGAGCCGCGGCATCTACAACAACAATAACAACCAGGAGTCATCCTACGACGATTCCTGGGCAGGCTGGGGCGCGGGCGCGGAAGCGTCTTGGACAAGCGTCAACACGCGGGCTTGGATTGCCGGCGAGTTCATCTGGACCGGCTTCGACTACATCGGCGAGCCAACCCCCTACGAATGGCCCTCCAAGAGCTCGTACTTCGGCGCCATCGACACCGCGTATTTCCCCAAGGACGTGTTCTACTTCTATCAGAGCAAGTGGAACGCCAGCGGCCCCACCATGGTCCACATCGTTCCCATGAACTGGACGAACTGGACGGCCGGGCAATCAGTGAAGGTCATGGTCTACACGAACGCCGACAGCGTCGAGCTCTTCCTCAACGACAAGTCGCAGGGCTCGAAGACCATGGCCTCCGCGACCGGGCACCTTCAGTGGTCGGTTGCGTTCGCGACCGGCACGCTCCAGGCGAAGGCCACCAAGGGTGGCTCGGTCGTTGCGACCGACACGGTGAAGACCGCCGGGGCGGCAGCGGCTTTGACGCTGTCAGCCGACCGTGCTTCGATCGCAGCGGACGGACGCGACCTGTCCTTCGTCGAGGTGGACATTGTCGACGCTCAGGGCGTGGTGGTCCCGCAAGCGAATAACAAGGTCGACTTCACGATCACTGGGCCTGGCGCCCTTGTTGGCCTCGACGCCGGAGACTCGACAAACCACGATTCCTACAAGGGAACCTCTCATGCGGCCTTCAGCGGCAAGCTGATGGCCATCGTTCAGTCCACGACGACAGCCGGAAAGATCACTTTGAAGGCAACCTCCGGGTCACTGACCGGCAGCTCGGTGGACATCACCACCGCGGCGCCCTAGCGACAATCCGGGGCCGATCGCGAACAACGAGACATTCGTAACGGTCGGCCCTTGAGCATTCCAGTCACGTAAGCCCATCCGGCGGCAGAGCTTGCCTAGAAGCTCGAAGCGCAGATATTCCGTCGGATGCACGTTCGGGGTGCTGGACAACTTCGCGAGGTCGGGTCGTTATCCCACTGCAGAGCATGATAGACTCACCCCACGTAAGCCACCGCGACGCGATATGCTTTCGGTCAGGCCAAGGAGAAGCAGCAATGGGCAGGATCACGAAGCCATTCAACCGCACAGTCATCATCGGGGCACTCGCGCTTTGCATTGTTGCCGTGCATTCGGGCCTCGCCCGCGCGGATAATCCGATCGTCCAGACCAGCTACACCGCCGATCCCGCCCCGATGGTCTACAACGGCAGGCTGTACGTCTACACCTCGCACGACGAGGACGTGACCGTGAACAACTTCTTCACCATGAACGACTGGAGACTGTACTCCACCGTGGACATGGTGAACTGGACGGACCACGGATCACCGGCGGGCTACAAGAATTACAGCTGGGGGACCGGCGATGCGTGGGCCGTGCAATGCGTCGCCAGGAACAGCAAGTTCTACCTCTACACGCCCATCAACAATTCGACCGGATCGAAGATCGGCGTATTGGTGGGGAACAGTCCCACTGGCCCGTTCACGGACCCTCTCGGAAAGGCCTTGATCGGTACCGGAAGCGGCAATATCGACCCGACGGTGTTCATCGACGACGATGGGCAAGCCTATCTGTATTGGGGGAATCCCGATTTGAAGTACGTGAAGTTGAACACGGACATGATCTCCTACCCGGGGACACCCACCACGGTATCGCTGACCACTGCGGGTTTTGGCGTGCGTTCGAACACCGATCGCGCGACCGCGTACGAGGAGGGACCGTGGTTCTACAAGCGCGGATCCCTATACTACATCGTCTATCCCGCCGACGGGACTCCCGAGAAGATCAGCTACACCACCAGCAGTGGGGCCCTCGGTCCCTGGACCTATGGTGGTGACATCATGGCCAAGGAGAGTGGGGCAGGGTCGAGCTTCACCAATCACCCCGGCGTGGTCGACTACCAGGGACATTCGTATTTCTTCTATCACAATGGCGCACTGCCGGGCGGCGGTGGCTACAAACGCTCGGTGTGCGTGGAGGAGTTTTCCTACGGCGCCAGCGGCTCTATCCCGACGATCAAGATGACCACGACCGGACCGACCGCGATCGCGAACCTGAATCCCTACGTCCAGACCGAGGCTGAGACCATCGCCTGGGCCTCCGGGCTTAAGACCGAGGTCTGCAGCGAAGGCGGAATGGATGTCACGTCCATCAACAACGGCGACTACATCAAGGTGAAGAACGTGGATTTCGGCACCGGCGCGGTGTCCTTCGATGCCAGGGTGGCCTCGGCGTCGAGTGGCGGCAGCATCGAGCTCCGCCTCGACAGTGCAACCGGGACGCTGGTGGGAACCTGCGCGGTTTCGGCGACCGGCGGCGCGCAGACCTGGGCCACCAAATCTTGTACCGTCAGCGGTGCCACCGGGCTCCATGACTTGTTCTTCAAGTTCACGGGTGGCAGCGGCGACCTGTTCAACTTCAACTGGTGGAAATTCACTTCGCGTGACCCGATTTCGGATGCAGGCGTTCCCGACACGGATGCCGGGCCCGCAACCGGCGACGCGGGCGCGGGGGGAGCCGCCGGAGTTGGTGGCACGATCGGTGCTGCTGGCGCGTCCGGCACCGGAGGAAGTGCGCCTGGCACCGGCGGCGGAGCAGGAGGCAGGGATGGTGCCGCAGGCGGCGGCATGCCAGGTACCACCGGCGGCGCCGGCGGCAGAGGCGTTGTCGCGAGCGGCGGAGGATTTGGCTCCGGAGGAAATGGGCCGGGCACCGGCGGAAGTGGGGGAGGCGGTAGCGGCGCCGTGGCGAGCGGTGGTGCGGCCCGACCCGGCGGAACTCCCGGCTCCAGTGGCGCGACCGGAGTCTCCGGCGGCGCAGCGGGGACCGGCGGAAGCACGACTGGCGGCGGAGGCAACACAGCGGTCGCCGCCGGGGGCGCTGCTGTAGCCGGGGGAAGCGGCGGAAGCTCATCGTCTGCCGGCCACTCGGGCGGCACGACTGGCACCGGCAACGCCACTCAGGGTACGAGCGGGTGTTCATGCCAACTTGGTGCAGCTCACAGCAACGCCCCCTTGGCGGTCCTGCTCGTGTTGCTCGCCGCGCTCAGGCGACGCCGGACACCAAGTCAACGATAGAGAGTCAGTTGTCTAGGGGGCGGTTGTGGTGATACCCACCGAGCCGGCCGTGAGCGAGCCGGAGGTCGCCTTCAACGTAATCGATCCGGAGGTGGTCGTGGACTGCACGATAGCCATCAGCTTGCCGCTGAAAGCGGCATGCGACGTGCCTTTGTAGGAATCGTGGTTGGTGGAATCTCCGGCGTCTAGGCCCACAAGGGCGCCGGGACCGCTGATCGTGAAAGCGATTGTGTCCTTGGCTTGCGGCACAACCACGCCCTGGGCATCGACAATATCCACCTCGACGTACGACAAGTCGCTCCCGTCCGCGGTGATCGAAGCGCGGTCGGCCTTGAGTGTCAGGGCAGCGGCCGCCCCAGCGGTTTGCACGGTGTCGGTCGCGACGACTGTGCCGCCCTTGGTGGCCTTCGCCTGAAGGGTGCCCGTCGCGAATGGAACCGACCACTGGGCGTGCGCAGTCGTCGCGGAGATGGTCTTCGAACCCTGGGACTTGTCGTTGAGGAAGAGCTCGACACTGTCGGCATTGCTGTAGACCCAGACGGTGACGGACGTCCCGGCCGTCCAACTGGTCCAGTCCATGGGTACGATATGGACCATGGTTGGTCCAGCGGCGTTCCACTTGCTTTGATAGAAGTAGAAGATGTCCTT
>CAZBIU010000397.1:0-5986 GCA_964491625.1 uncultured Myxococcales bacterium | reverse complement strand
CCCCCTCGGCAGTGTCGAAACCTTGGTGCTCGACGAGGCCGATCGAATGCTCGACATGGGATTCATCGATCCCATCCGTCGCGTCATCGCGAAGTTGCCAGCCAAACGGCAGAACCTGCTCTTCTCTGCCACTATGCCTGCACCTATCGCGGCGCTTGCGGACCAGATCCTGCGCAACCCTGCCAAGGTCTCGGTCACACCGGTGGCAAGCACGGTGGACAAGGTTACGCAATGGGTGCTGTTCGTCAGGCAGTCCGACAAGCGCGCCCTCTTGCGCGAGGTTCTGCGCGATCCAGCCCTCACACGCGCCATCGTGTTCACGCGTACCAAGGCTGGCGCCAACCGCGTGGCTCGGGATCTCGATGGCGCCGGGGTGGCCGCCGAAGCCATTCACGGCAACAAGAGCCAGAACGCACGCCAGCGAGCCCTGGGCGCGTTTCGCGAGGGACAGGTGCGCGTCCTGGTGGCGACGGACATCGCCGCGCGAGGCATCGACGTGGACGGCATCAGTCACGTCATCAACTTCGAGTTGCCCAATGAGCCCGAGAGCTACGTTCACCGCATCGGTCGCACAGCCCGCGCCGGTGCCCGGGGCGTCGCGCTGTCGTTCTGCGACGCCTCCGAGCGCACCTATTTGCGGGAAATCGAGCGTCTGACCCGCGCAACCATCGCCGTGGTCGAGAAACACCCGTTTGCGGCGAACGGCAACGACGTCCGAGATACGGCCGCACAGCCTGCGCAGCAGAATTACGGCGGTCGTGGTGGCCGCCGGGGGCATTTCCGTTCACGGCGCAGCTAGCTTCAAGGCCAAGCCATGCTTCCCAACATCCTATTCTCCTCGGTCGTCGGCCCGCACGGCGTGGATGGCCCGCACAGCCGATACAAGAACCCCATCAGCCTGCTCGGCAATCAGGTCACCCGCGGACAGGAGCACTACACGGTGCAGATGTTCTCGCGGACCTTCGCCTACGATCTTTTCGGCGCGAACCTCAAGGCCAACGTGGCGGTGTTGGATTTCCCCACCGAGGCGCAGTTGCGGGACAAGCTCACCCTGCGGCGATGGGATCGGGTCGGGCTGTCCGGCATCATGGCCAATTTCGAGAAGGTTCTGCTCACCTGGCGCATCGTGCGCGAGACCCTGCCGGATGTCCCCATCGATATTGGCGGCCACATCGTCAACGACGATGAAGTCACCCAGGAAATGATCGAGCGCATGCTCGCGCTGGCGCCCGGCGAGACCTTTCATGTTTGGGAGCCATCCTTCGCGCATCCACTTTCTGCCGGCCTTTCGGACTGGCTCGAAGAGCGCGGCTGCGCGGGGCCCGGGGTCACCTTCGTCAAACGCGATGGCCTGGAATTCTACGCGCGCATGCCGGGGGTCGGTCTCAAGCGCGACGACGTTATCTTCGCCCCGCTCGTGACCGCCACCTTCGACAAGCGGGCGCTGGGCTTCAAGCTGCCCGAGCTCTCGTCGGGGCTCATCATTCCGGATGTCGGCTGTCCCATGCGCTGCAACTTCTGCACGACCTCGGCGAAGTTCGGCGGCAAGTTCGTGAAGTTTCTCGGCAGCGCCGAGGATATCCTGGCCGTTGCCGACGGACACGCCGCCCAGGGACGCAACGAGATGTTCGTGATGTCGGAGAACTTCTCGCTCGACACCAAGCGGGCACTGGCGCTGCTGAAGCTGATGGAGGAGCAACGCAAGCCCTATAGTTACGGTCTCTTCTCGTCGGCGGACGCCCTCATGCGCCTGGGCGTGGAAAACGTCGTCAAGCTCGGCTACTGCTTCGTGTGGATCGGGCTCGAGGAATCCACCGGCAGTGCCTACGAGAAGGTGGAAGGCGTGCGCCTGCGAAGTCTCATCGACGACCTGCAAGCCCACGGCGTCGAGGTGCTCGGATCGGCCATTCTTGGTTTTCCACATCAAGATGCGGCCGACCTCGAGCGCGAGATCGAGCACGCGCTCTCCTACGGCTGCACGTACAACCAGTTCATGCTCTACATGGCGATGCCTGGCACCGCGCTGTGGAAGCAGATGAAGAGCGAGGAACGACTGAAGAAGGACTTCCCCTGGTGCGACATTCACGGGCAGCATGCGCAGAACTGGAAACATCCAAGTCTTTCCGATGACGTGATTGGGCACAAGCTGGACCAGGCCTTCAGGCGTGACTTCGAGGAGCTGGGGCCGTCGATCTTGCGCATGATCGAGACGCACTTTCGCGGCTACTGCAACACCGCGAGCTGGAATCATGAGCTCGTGCAAATGCGTCGCGCGATGACGCGCAAGAAACTGCCCTTCTACGCGATGCTTCTGCATGCCATGACGCATGATCTTGAGGCCATGGGTAACGCGACTTACGAAAAGGCTCGCAGTCTGCGCGACGAGATCTGGGCCGAGTGCGGATGGAAGACCAAGCTCGCCTGCATGGTCTCTCGCCCCTATGTCGCTCGTCGGCTCAGGGCGGCCCGGCGCGAATACGAGCGGTCGGTTCGCAGAAAGGCGGCCCCCGAACCATCGTGTGTGGTCACCCACTACGGAATCTTCGAGAAGCTCCAGTCGGCGATGCTACCGACACCGGGTCCAGTTCCCCCGACCGTGGCCATCAAGCGCCTGCGTCTCGACGTACGCCAAGGCATCTCATGCACCTCAAGCGACAAAGAGCCAATTGGCCTGGCCTGCCCGTAAAATCGCCGTTCCCGAGTCCCATTTCCGGGCTAATATCTCCTTCCCGCGACGTCTGGATGTGCCAACACCTCGACGCTGAGGCGGTGTCGGAGGTGTCGTTTGAGAATCCAGCTCGTCTATCCGAATCCGAATCCACGCAGCAAGTTGCACGGCCGCAAGGTCGAGAGTGCCGCCCTGCAGCTCTTGGCCGCCCTGACGCCCCCAGAGCACGAGGTCAACATCGTCGCCGAGCACCTTGGCGACGAGATGACCTACGACGACGACGCAGACCTGATCGGCATCACGGCCATGACCATCCAGGCGCGCCGAGCGTACGAGATTGCCGACGAATACCGTCGGCGCGGCAAGCGCGTGGTCATGGGCGGCATTCATGTCTCGGTGTTGCCTGACGAGGCGCTTACCCACGCCGACGCGGTCGTCATCGGCGAAGGGGAGCTGGTCTGGCCAACCGTCATCGCCGACGTGCAGGCCGGGCGGCTCGCGCAGCGTTACCGCGCCGACGCGCTCATCGACATGGGCACGCTGCCCATGTGTCGCCGCGATCTATCGTCGAAGCGATCATCGTTTTCGATCGCGCCTGTCCAGGCCGGCCGCGGATGCCCGTACGACTGCTCGTTCTGTTCCGCCACCATGTTCTATGGGCGCACCTACCGTTTTCGTCCGGTCGAGCAGGTCATCGCCGAGGTAAAATCGCTCAAGACGAAATTCGTCTTCTTTCTGGACGACAATATCTTCTCGCGTCCGGAGTACAGCCGGCAGCTCCTGCTCGGCCTGAAGGAGGTCGACGTCAAATGGATCGGCCAGGCGTCGCTGCATCTGTCGGCCCGTGACCCTGAGCTGCTGAAGCTTGCCCGGGACAGCGGCTGCGTCGGGCTCTTCGTAGGCATCGAATCCCTGAGCGAAGAGAACCTGCGCGCGAGCAAGTCGCTTGCCAAGAACCAGTCCCGCACGGCGGCGGAGATTGGCGCCAGCCTGGGCGTTCTGCACGACAACGGCATCGTGGTCATGGCCGGCGTGATCTTCGGTTTCGACGGCGACGACCCCGAGGTGTTCGATCGCACGGCGGATTTTCTTGCTGACAATCACGTGGGGCTGGCATCGTTCTCGGCGCTGACGCCTTTCCCGGGCACGGCGTTGTGCGCCCAGCTCGAGGCAGAAGGCCGCATCACCAGCCGGGACTGGTCGATGTACGACGCTTGCACGTCGGTGTTTACTCCGCGCGGAATGACCGCGGAGCAACTTCAGGAAGGTACCCGGCGCGCGGGCGTCAACTTCTACAGCGCCGCCAAGATCCTGCGCCGATTTCCCACCAACTGGCACCACCCCCTCCTTTTTCTCGCCACCAGCTTCTCTTGGCGACACGCCTGCCGTGTCGAGAACGACGTTCCCTTCTACAAGCCCAGCTTCATGTTCTGACCCTGCCTTCCCGAGGAGCTCGTTCCTGCAGCGTGCCCGCAGGGCTCCGATTGCCACCGCGCTACTCCTTCTTTGCGACCTTGCCGGCGTACGCAGCTCTGCGGCGAGCGCGAGAGCCAGTTGCGGAAGGACTAAGAGCCGGCCGTCATAACCTGTTCGGTCGCCAGGCCGGCTGCGAGGCCCGTCCGCTGCGTCGCTCGTCGTCGCAATACCGACGGGTATTTCTCCTCCTCGCTCCTTGCGGCCGGCCCTTCTCGCTCGGCCGGGCTCGGTCACAGGTTATGACGGCCGGCTCTAAGGACAGACCAGCGGCACCGGCGTGCTGGGAACCACGAACGTCGGCTGGTGTGCCGTGGTGTCGGCCTTGAGCGTGCCCGGGTGCGCGGTGTGCCCCGTAGCAGTTACGGAATCTGCCGCAGTCGTTCCCGAGGTCTCGTCGAACTTCCAGTAGCCCACCAGCCCAGCCTCGTTGCCGGTGGCGGGCTTGTTGTAGTTGTCCTTGATCTCGCTAGCAGAGCGGGCCACATTCCACACGCGCAGCTCGTCGAAGGAGCCGCCAAAGCAGTTCTTGTTGGTGGGATTGCAGCCGAGCACGAACACCGACTGAGCAGTGACGAGCGCGGTGACCCCACCAGTGCCTAGGGTTGTGATCTTGGCCAAGCCATTGACGTAAGTGATGAGCTGCGAACCGTCCCAGACCATGGCGATGTGCACCCATTGATCGGTGCTCGAGTTGATGCCCAGATCGTTGGTGCTGTCGTCGTTGAAGCCGCCGCCGGTGATCGGGTTCAGCGTGGCGTGGTTGGTGGTCGAGCCCGTGACGGGGTTGGTACCGAAATCGAGCCCGAAGGCGGCCGCGTTGGCCGAGCCGCCGTAGTAGTAGACCTCGTTCTTTTCGCCCACCCAGTCGGTGCTGCGAATGAAGGCCCAGAATTCGACGGTGCGCTTGGCGTTGCCGATGGGCAGATCGGTCTTCAGGTCGATTTCGACGTTGGCGTAGGCGGAGTCGCTCGCGCTGCCAGTGCCGTTTGCCTCGAGCGAAACCGCCCGGCCTGCACAGTCTGTGCTACCGCCGGATCCCGTACCACCTGTCCCCGCGCCGCCCGTGCCCGACGCTCCACCCCTCCCGGTGCTTCCGCCGGTCGGAGCCGCCGTGGCCCCGCCGGTTGCGCTGTTGCCACTTCCGCCGTCGGCGGCGGTACCACCCCCTGAGGCCTCCGTTCCAACCCCGCCTCCGCCGCTTGCCCCACCGGTGCGGCCGCCTGTCGCCGTCGCGGTGCCCGTTCCGGTACCGCCTGAGCCGCTGCCGCCGTTGCTGGCACCGCCTCCGCCGTCTGCTCCACCGGCGCGGGAGCCACCTGTCACGGTGGCGGTGCTCGTTCCAGCGCCGCCCGAGCCGCTGCCACCGCTGTTGGTCGCGCCACCCGAGCCGCGTGCGCCGCCGGTTGCTGTCGTGCCGTCGCTGCCAGTAGCGCCGCCTGAGCCACCACTGCCTGAGCCACCGCCGCCTGAGCCGGCACCGCCGCTGGCGATGGATTTGCCTCCCGTTCCGACGGGGCTGGATGCCGGCGTGCCACCGTTGGCCGTGGCGCCGCCCGATCCCGTAGGGCTGGATCCGCCGCTGCCGCCGCCCGAGCCGCCACTCTGGCTCGAACAGGAAAGCGCGCCCGAGCCCGCAAGAACGGCGATCGCGAGGCCGAGTTTTCTCACCCACGTGCACGCCATATCAGACATAGCAGATGCTCCTAGCACGCCCCGTCAGCACTGGCGCGAGTTCCGAATGGGTTTTTGTGCGCATCACACAGCAATCGGCGCGTGGCGAGGCGCTAGGCCGGCCTGTCCGGTGATCGGGGGCCGGTTACCCATCCCGCTATTTCGGCGGAC
>CAZBIU010000396.1:0-5991 GCA_964491625.1 uncultured Myxococcales bacterium | reverse complement strand
TTGCGTTGGATGCGTAGAGCTCGTCCAGCATCTCCGCGGCGCGGTGTCGGACCGCGGGCACTGCCAGCGCGCGCTCCAGCAGCGGAATCGCCTGCGTGTGCGTGGGAGAAAGGTCGAGCACTTCGGTCACCAAGTGCAGCGCCGCCCCGGCATCGTCGAAGCGAAGCAGAGCGAGCTCGGCTCTGCGCGCCTTCAGGTCGGCCACGTCGCCACGGTGAACCAGAGACATCTCGGTCTGCAGCAGACCGTCCAGCTCGCGCCACTTCTCGGTGTCGGTATAATGCCGTTCGAGAATCCGGTACGCCTTGAGGTCGTTGGGCTCAAGCTCGATGATCCTGAGCAACGTCGTCGTCGCGTGCGCCCGGTCGTAGAGCAAGCCGTCGTCGATTTCGATGACCTGCCAGAGCAACTCGATCCGCTGCTTGAGATCGGGGATGTGCGCCTCGCGCATGACGATCAAGTCGCGCAGTGCCCCCCACCGCTCGGCGTCCTTGCAGATCCGACACAGGGTCTTGTAGGCGCCGCCATGCAGAGGGTCGATTTCCAGCACCTGGCGCAAGGCGCTTTCGGCGTCGCTTAGACGTTGCGGCTGCCGCTCCTCCACGTCGGCGATGAGCATCAACAATTCCAGGCGCAGAGTCCGCTCCTCGGTGACTGCGAGCACTCGATGCGCGCTCTCGGAGATCTCGGGCAGCTTACCGACCAGCTCGCCCAACTGCACCAGCCGCTCGCGAATCGCATGGTTGCCCGGTTCCAGCTCGAAGATGCGCTGAACCGCGCGGTAGGCCGCCATGGTGTCGCCGAGCGGCCCGGCGTAGAGGTCCGCCAGCATCTCCAGGTGCCCCTTGCGCTCGTCCGGATCGGTCGCCACCTGCACCAGGGATTCCAGCGTGCTGGCCCACTTCACGTAGTTTTCTGTCAGCTCGTAGTACGGGGCCAGGCGGCTTGCGACCGCGGCGATGTCGTCGGTTCGGAGCGCCCGCGCCGCAAACATGCGTTCCAGGCCTTCCACCGCGCCGGCGGCGATGTTGTCGATGTCGAGCGCCTGCAAATAGGCGTCGGTGGCTTCTTTGTGTCGGCCGAGCTCACGCTCGTAGATCTTGCCAAGCCTCAGCAGGGACAAGGCCCGATCCGTGTCCTCGCTCAAAGCCGCCTGGCGCGATAGCACGGCCACCAGGCTGCCGTAATCGGACTGCTCTTCGAGTAGGCGTGCAAGGTCGCGCAGAGCGCGCAGGTTTTCTGGCTCGGCCTCGACCGCTTCCTGCAGGCTTCGCGTGGCCGACTTTTGATCGGCGAGCTTTTCCTCCTGGATGCGCGCGATCCGCACCAGGCACTCGGCCCGCAGCGACGGGTCGGTCATCCGGCGCTGTCGCGTTTGTTGCAGCGACACCAGCTCGGGCCAACGTTCCTTTTCGGTGAAGAGCTTGATAAGCGCCAGCTCGGCGTCGGGATCGCCGGGAACCTCAGCAAGAATGGCTTCGGCGAAGCGCTGGAGGTCCACTGGCTGGTCCACGCGGATGACCAGCAAATGCAGGCAACGGCGCAGGAGGTCCAGGCGTTCCTCGGGACCGGGGCCGTCGTCGCGCGCTACGCCCAGTCGCTCGACAAAAAGCCCGAGCAGGGCTTCCCACTCCTCGGCAGCGCCGGCCAGACGTTCCAAATCCACACGAACCTTGCTATCGGTCGGGGCGATTCGGTACGCGCGCGCGCACCACTTGAAGGCGAGACCGTTGGCCTGCAGCTTGGTCTCGCACACGTTGCGCGCTTGCTCGAGGATGCCGAGGCTCTCGTCCCGCGACATGGCCGGAGCTGATTCGGGCCCGAGCAGAATTTCGTAGGTCGCGACTAGGCGGCCCCAGCGCTCCGCCTTCTCGTAAAGCTCGGCCGCTGAGCGCGCCACCGCGCGATTCTGCGGATCGGTGGCCAAAATGCCCTCGTACGCCTTGATGACGCGCTCGGTTTGGTTGAGGCGATTCTTGGCGATGTCGGCGATGCGCTCGAACGCGCGGGTGCGCAGGCGCATGTCGGCCGTGCGCTCGGCCAAGCCCGACAGAACGTCGCACAGGTCGTCCCATGCGTGTCGCATCGAATACAGCGATTCGAGGGCGTCGATGTCGCCAGTCTGAGAATAGGCCTCGCGCAAAGCGCGCAGGACGCGGGGATTCTCGGGCTGGGCCGTGCTGACCCTGCGCAGGGTTTCCAAGGCCGCCTGCCCGGCTCCGAGCTTTTCAAGCAGAATCAGACCGCGTCGCTCAAGCAGCGCGCAGCCGTCGGTGCTGCCCTCGCCCCCCGCCGATTCGGCCAGTCGGCCTAGGATCTCGGCCAACGCCGGCCAACGCTTTTCGCGTTCGTAAAGGCCCGCCAGCGCGGTGACCGCGGACCGATCGCTGGGCGAAATCTCCAGGACCTCGTTCCAAAGTCCGATGGCTTGGCGCAAGTCGGCCAGCCGTTCGGCGGCCAGGACCGCCATCTCGGCCAGGTGCGCCCGCCGCGCCTCGGGATCAAACAAAGGCAGTTCCCGACGAAGTAGGTCAAGCAGCGCGCGCCAGGAGCGGCCGCGGGTGTAGATCTCGCGCAGGGTGGCGCGGTCCTGCGCATCCTTCGGCTCGACCTCGAGGACCTTTTCCAGCGCCGCAATGGCATTGTGGTGGTTGCCGAATTTCTCGAGCCACAACTTGGCGATGCGATGGTAGAGTGCGACCTTCTGCGCCGGATCTGCGATGGCCTGCGCCTGCCGCGTGAGAACACCCGCCAGGTCGCCCCAACGCCCTTGCGCCTAGTAGCGCTCGGCGAGAGCGAGCAACGCCTCCTCGTGGTCCGGGCGCAAGGTCAGAATCGCCGCATAGGTGTTGATGACCATCACCTCGAGCTTCAGCCGGTCTCGGTAGATCGGAACCATATCGAGGTAGCAGCGAACTTTCGGATCGACCTCGCCCGCCGGAAGCGCTTCGCACTGATCCTTGAGCAGCTCAAGCAGCGCGTTCCACTTTTCGGCCTTGGTGTAAAGCCGCCGCAGGGCCTCCACCGCTTCGGGCAGCCCGGGGCGAATGCGCAGCAGCAGTTTCCAGGCATCGATGGCCTTTTCAAGGAGTTGCGGCCGACGCTCCGCCACCGTCGCCATCTCGATGCCGTAGCGAATGCGTGTTTCGGCGTCGGTCTCGTTCTTCTGCGCCTGCCCGAGCAAGGTGAGCAGTTGAGGAATCTCCTCGCGCGACACGTAATACTCGCGATAGAACGCAATCACTTCGGGGGCGAAGGGCGAGGCCTTCTTCACCCGCCTGAAGCTCTGTTCGGCATCGTCGAGCTTTCCGAGCCGCTTCCAGTGGAGATTTCCCAAGGCCAGCGCGGCCGGGACTTCGCTTTGGCCTCGCTTGGCGGCCTTCAGCGCCGCTTCGTAAATCTTGATCAGATCGCCAAGCTCGCTCGGTTCGGCAAAGACCCTGTCGAGGGCGCGGAACGCGCGAGCGTCCGACGGAGCGGCCAAGACCGCCTGCCGGTAGTGCTCGATGGCCTCTGCGCGATTGTCCATCTTCTCGGCCAGGCGACCGGCCACAAATTCGGCCCCACCCTTATCCACCTGCGAATCCGCGGCGGCAATCCTGTGCGCCAGGTGCCCTGCCAGGTCGTTTTCGCGCCCGGGCTTTCGCAGCAGGCGTTCCAGGGCGAGGTCGGCGTGACGATTCTTCGGGTCGAGCTCTAGACTGCGCCGATAGAGCGCCTCGCCCTCGTCAGTCACGTTGCGGTGGCGCAGCAGCAAATCCGCTTCTTTGGCGAAGAGCGGCGCGGCCACCGGTTTGTCGCCAGCCTCGGCTGCCTGCGCCGAGAGCGATTCAGCCTGCTCTTGCCAACCTGCCTCTTCCTGCTCAATCTCGTGCAGCAAGGCCACCGCCGCGGGCAGGTCGGGAACCAGGTGGGTCGCCTGCGCGAGCGCATCCCGCGCAGCTTGCGCCTGCCACAGCTCAGTCCAAAGCGCCCGCGCCTTCTCGACCAGCAGCGCGCCCTGCGCCTCGGGCCCAGACGCGATCGCGACCTCGGCATCGAGGAGGCGTAAGCACAGATCGAAGGCATTCGACTCTGCGTGAAAGGCGCGTTCGGCGGCAAGCGCCTCGCGGAGCTCTTCGGATGCGCCAGCAGTTGCCTCGCTCGCGTGCAAGGACGACAGGGCCTCCAGGGCCTTCGCGTCTTCCGGATCGAGTAGCAGGGTTCGTAGGGCAGTGGAGATGTCGTTCGTCATGTGGGGAATCCAAGCCTCCGCGCCTGTCTGGCAGCCCCAGACAGGCCCCCAACTATAGCTCCGAACGCCGCAGTGGAATCGAGAAACCCACTTGGGCCAACCGCTTTTTCCGCCGAGGCCGGCTGTCGTCTCGGCGTGACGAAAATCCGCTTTCTCGGTACACCCGTGGCGCCCCTGTGTGTATGCTCCGAGGACTTCAATCCCCTCGCAACGGAGGTTCCACCATGAAGACAGGGATGACTGGGAAGTCAGCCACAGCGTTTCTTACCCTCTTCGCCGCTATCGCGGGCGTCGCGTGTGAAAAGAAGGAGGCCGAGGGGCCGCAAACATGTTGCACCCAGCCCGACATCCCACCGGGGGTTCCGAAGTTCAGCGTGGTCAGCGACGACGTCTCGGGGCCGTCCGACGGACAGAAGGTCATCATGAGGGTGGGCATGCTCCAGCAGGTCAAGCGCGACCAACTCTATGCCCCGATGAAGATCCTGTACGCCTACGCCATGAAACGGACCGCGTTCGAGCCGACCAACTTCGAGGGCCGGTTCTATTCCTCCGAGGCTGCGGCCAAGTCCGGCGGCGAGGCGGGACTCCTCGGGAAGATCGTTCGCGAACAATCCGACCGGGCGCCTAAGTGCGAGAACCAGATGAAGTACGACTTTCAGGAGCAGGTCGAGCGCGCGTTCATCCACAGCACGCGCGGCGAGCAAGAACTGCAAGAGGACTTGAACGACACCTGCCACATCGGCGAGAAGAAGAAGCAAGTCCGTTACGACGAGAAGTTCGCCCACAAGACGGTGTACAAGCTCGACGCCGGCAATCAGGCGGTCGAGATATCTTACCCGTTCCTGGAAATGGGCAAGGACGAGTTCGTATCCGAGCTCAAGCTCAACTCGGCGATGGGGACCTGGGCCGAATTCATGACCAGCATGTTCAGCCAAGCCCAAGAGCTGAAGTCGATGTCCTTCGTCGGCATCTACAAGGAGGAGCCGGTGATCAAGATTTCGGTGTCGCGCCAGCAGTTCGACAACATCCTCTCCCGCCTGCAGGAAACCATCGCCGCCCACGCCGCCATCACCTTCCAGACCATCGGCATGCACAAGACGACCACCGAGAAGGCCGAGAAGGAACAGGAGAAGTTCAAGAGCAAGACGTACAAGGACGCCCTCGACAAGCTCCCAAAGGAGCAGGTGACCATCTCGCCCAAGCTAAAGTGGGTTAGGTGAGAGCGCTAAGGATGGGCAGAGAGCGCAGAGGGCGGGGGCAGGAAGCGGGAGTTGTATTCGTGGGCGGCGCGGGCGCTAGCGACCCGCGGGATCTGACATCCCACGCCTACAAGCTCGTGCTCTCGCCCGCGCGGCCCGCATGCCGCCCCTTTGGGCGGACCGCAGTTTTCCGACAAGCTCTAGGCTAGACGGCGGGCAGAGCACAGGAAGAGACACCGCCCGCTCGCTCATGGGGGCGTTTCGGGCCTCTTCCGGCACGCGGGGCGCGTACCCGGTGAACCTCGAGGGCACGCTGGCGAAGCCTACACGCCTCCCTGGCGCTCAGGACGAGCGGGCGTCGGATGGCGCTGCTCGTCCTGCGGTCGCCCGGGGCCCTCTTCGTTCTTCCTCTGCGCTCTCCCCCGCCCGCTACTGGTGTAGGAACACGACTTCCACGCGATAGTTGCTCGCGCGGTTGCGACCGTCGGAGATGGGCTCGGATCCGCCCTGCCCGCTTGCCATCATTCGCCTGACGTCCACACCGCGCGTGACCAAAGA
>CAZBIU010000395.1:0-6022 GCA_964491625.1 uncultured Myxococcales bacterium | reverse complement strand
CGGAAGTCCGAGCGTGAGCTAGTCATCACGCGAACCATCAACGGCCCGGCGCGCCTCGTGTTCGAGGCGTTTGCCAAGCCAGAGCTGCTCAAGCAGTGGTGGGCACCGAAGTCGACTGGCGTGTCCCTGCTTTCCTGCGAGGCGGATGTTCGTGTCGGGGGCAGGTACCGTTTGATGTTCGGCCACGCCGCCTCCCCGAAGCCTATGGAATTCTTCGGTAGGTACCTCGACGTGACACCGTATTCGCGCCTGGTGTGGACCAATGACGAAGGTGAGGACGGTGGGGCCGTGACCACGGTGACCTTCGAGGAGAAAGCTGGCAAAACGCTGCTGGTCATGCATGACCTCTATCCCTCGAAGGAAGCTCTCGACGGTTCCCTCGCCGGGATGGAGGGTGGGATGTCCGAGACGCTCGAGCAGCTGGACGAGTTCGTCGTCACCCTGGGCGCCAGCCGATCTCACTGACGAACATAGCGCAAGTGTGTGGCAGCTTGACCATCAAGAATCTTGTCGATGCGAAACTGCGGCCCGGGCTCGCGTAGGTTCTCGAAGAGACGCCGCCCACCGCTGAACAACACGGGCGCCAAGGCGATTTCCAACTCGTCAACGACACCCAGGTTCAGATACTGCTGGATCACATCGGCTCCGCCCGCGATACGAATATCACGACTGCCTGCGGATTTCCGAGCCAGCTCTAGGGCACGCTCTGGCCCGTCATTGATGAAGTAAAAGGTCGTCCCGCCGGGGCGCGCCCAGGGTTCGCGTTTCTCATGGGTAAGAACGTAGACCGGTGTGTGAAACGGGGCCTCCTCTGGCCAGGCGCGCTCGCCTTGCTCGAACATTCGCTTGCCCATCAGGTTGGCACCGATGCGCTCCGTGGTGCTGCGAATCAGGTCATTGACCGGGCCGGTCTCTCCCCCTGGTCCAAGCTTGAGGTTCTGGCGGAAGTACTGTTGGTTGAAGATCCAGGCCATCAGCGCACCCCACTTGGCTCCCCAGTTCTTGTACTCAGGCTTGTCCCAATTCTCCGTGGTCATTCCTTCCGGTGCCATGTAGCCATCGAGGCTAAGCCCAATGTTGACGAATACTTTACTCATGATTCTCCTCTCGCAGGTTGATCGCAGCACCCGCCCAATGTGACGTTGATGGAATACCGAAGGGGTCGCATGACCAGCAAAGCTAGCCCGCTTCAAGGCTAGGAGCCACTGCCGCCCTGCTGCTGGGCGCGGGCGTGGCGCTGCTGCTGCGGCAGCTCTTCCCGGTATTCGGCGGGGGCTTGCGAGAGACCGCTGAAGAATTTCACCGCCACCGCTTGCTTCCAGATGGTACGCGTCGGCGACGCGAAACGGCCCTCGGTTGGGGATCAGCGTCTCCCGGTGACTATTTCGCGAATTTGCTCCAGCAGTCACCGGGTAAATGTAGTTGACGTCCAGCACCTTCAAGGCCAGCCTCGCACCGGACCCCTCCGTCCAAAGATGAAGCGCCTCCTCCGAGGTGCTCTGTGACAACCGGTGAGGTTACTCGAACTGCAGGGATGTCCGCATTCCGGACGTCGGGCACCAAGGACTACCTTCGGTTAGGGCTCATCCTGACAAACCCGGACCAACTCTGTACATTCTATACGCGGTTCGCGTTCACGGGTTTGGTGGTGCACAATGGGAGTGAATTACCATGTGCCCATCAGACCAGTACTCCGACGACGAACTTCCGGAACCTGTTGGACCACCCTCGGACAGCGTTCTGACGGGCGGCTGGTATCGCTCGGTGATGCAGAGGTGCGCCGCCGGACTGGCGGTACTGGACATCGGCGGGGAATTCCTGGAAGCCAACCCTGCCTTCGGCGATCTGACGGGCTATTCGCACGATGCCCTGTCCGTACCCGGCTTCAGGTTGGAGAAGATGCTGCCCTCCGACGAGGTTGCCAGCTACCACAAGCACCTGGTCGCGCTCTCCCACGGGGAGGAAGAGTCCTATCGCCAACCGCAGCGGATTGTGCGTCAAGACGGCGCCGTGCTGTGGGTGGAGCTGACCATCAATCTGATGCGCAAGGCTGACGGTGTACCGCATGGACTGGTGGTTACCGCGGTCGACATCACGGAATTGCGACGCACAGAAGGTGCGTTCAGGGATCTTTCCCTCCTTGATCCGCTGACCAAGCTTCCCAACCGTCGGCTGCTCCGAGATCGCCTGAAAAGTGCCGTGGCCCGCGCAAGGCGCGAGGAGCGCAAGGTCGCGGTGCTCTTCATCGACCTCGACGGGTTCAAGCCCATCAACGATACCCAGGGGCACGAGACCGGTGATTGGTTGCTCAAGGCCGTCGCGCAGCGGCTGTCGGAGTGTCTGCGTGAATACGACACCGCCGCCCGCCTGGGAGGCGACGAGTTCGTGGTTCTCCTACCCAATCTGACCGAGAGCGAGAATGCTGCCCAGATCGCGGAGCGCATCCGAACAACCTTGGCGTCGCCCTTCTTCACCGACGGCAAAGGACGGTTGGAGATCTCGGCCAGCATCGGCGTGTCGTTGTTTCCCGACCACGCCGAAAGCGCCCGCGACCTCTTACAGGCGAGTGACGAGGCGATGTACTTGGCCAAGAAGTCGGGACGCAACCGAGTGGTCCACTCGCATCGACTGGCGACCCCGACCCCGACCCCGGTGGCTGTGGACGAGAGCACGTCGGGGCTGGTGAACCTGACCTGGGATGCGAGCTTCGACAGCGGCAATGCCTTCATCGATGCCGAACACCGCGAGCTCTTTCACCATTCCAACCGACTCCTCGACTTGACCACGCGGCCAGGCATGAAGACGCAAGATGTGCAGATGAGCCTGCTGCGGCTGGTACAAGCCGTCGAAGCCCACTTCCAGCACGAAGAGCGCATCTTGAAGCAAGCCGGTTATCCAGGACTCGACGGCCACGCGGCCAGGCATCGCGCGCTGATGGATCGCGCACGGGAACTGGGTGAACGCGCCAACGACAGGTCCATCTTGGTCGCCGACGTCTTGAATTTCGTCGTCGCGGAGATGATCCACGGTCACATGGTAAGTGAAGACCGCGACTACTTCCTGTTCCTGAAGGGAGCCACGACGTCCTAGCCACAGTGCCGTTCACAAAACGCCAGCCGAGGTGCGAGCGGTCGTCGACCATGGCGGAGTATCCCAGCGCCCTTCTGCTGGGGACCATCGACGTTCGGCCATTACATGGGTCTGAAGCTCTTCCTCGAAGACTTGCTCGGACGCCGCGTGGACTTGGTCACGAAGCGCGCCCTGAGGCACGAGCTGCGCGTGCTTGCCAAGTCAGGTCTCGTCGTAGGCAGCCGCTTCAATCGCGCGGAACGCCTGCGCGCACCACGATGTCGCCCGTGGCCTCCAGCGGGGCGCAACCGGGCCATATGGGAAGCGCATTGAGCAAGAAGAAGTTATTGAGCGCCGCACAACTCCCGGTCACAGCCAGCCGAAAGTTGATCACGGCTTCACCGCCTGCGGCTTGCACCTGGCGGTTGAGCTCTTCCGAGACGTCCCACGTGCTCGGCAGTGAGATGGTCGAGTACACCAATCCCACCGAGGTCCTGCTAGCGACGAAGCCGCCCACCTTGTGTAGTGTGGGGGTCGCGTGCAGAACCCCACCGCGATCGCGTATCACGCCCGAAAACGAAATGGGATACTTCGCCGTGTCGGCCGTGACGGAGACCCGGGCGCCGGCACATCCCAGGCTCGTAGCCAGCAAACAACCAAGCAGCGGAAACGGGCTCGCTGCAATCCTCATGGCGACTCCCGTCCCGACGGGGCCTCAACGCTCGGATACAGCCGAGGATCGCAGACACCGCTGGGAACCGTCACTGCGTGGCCGCTTGCACCGACGTAGTACGAAGCCCGCGAGTACACGAACGACTCGATGTGAAACACCGAGGCTTTGATGGAATCGAGGCGAATTTCGCCTGTGCAGAGGTCGCCCACCGAGGAGTCCGCCACCTCTCCGAAAGAGCCGCCCTGGATGCTGCTGATGAGCGCCGAGCTCGATTGGCCGGAGATGCCCGTGATAGTCGTTGCCACTTCGGCAGCGAAGGGGCGATCCTGCGCTGGGCCCGCAGCACCGGGCTTGCATCCGATGCACGCGACCGGCCCAAGCAGAACCGGAACATGCCCGGACGTGGCCTGCAGCTCGGCGCTGGCACATCCAAGTGCCCCGCTCATGAGGGGCAGCAAGCACAGGACGTGCGATAACACATGAAAGCCAGTCCTCTTGGTCATGGACAACCTTTGTTCGGTGTTTGCGCGGTTGCGCGCAGCATCGAGGATACAGTAGGCGCGAATTTCGACAGCGTGCAAGTTATCGCCAAGACCCATCCAAGGCACACGTGCCGTATCGCGATTTCGACGGCGGATCCCTTCCAATACCCCGGGCGACACTACCCAACGGCCTGCCGGCTGAAATGTCTCAATGCCGCCGGTCAGATTGGAGTCGTAGTAGCCCAGTTGGGTGATGTGCTGTCGCTCAACCAGAAGCGCAAGGCAATGCTCGTGTGCCTTGACGCCCTAAGTGGGCTGAAGCAAGCCGTCCTCGATGAACCAATCGCGGGAGTGGCCTACGGTCGACCGGCCAAGCCCCGATAGCCTGGGCAACGGTCTGTTCCAAATCAATGTTGAAGATAGATGGGGGTTGGACTGTTCGCGACCAGAGCCCGGGTGAGTGACCCCGAGAACAGCTCTTTGATGCGAGAGCGCGCGAAAGCCCCCATCACGACCAGGCCCGCACCAAGCTTGTTTCCGAGCTCGACCAATGCATCACTGTCGGGCAACGCGGACACGATGCTGTGGGCGGTCGCCTTGATTCCGGAAGCGTGCAATCTCTCCGCCGCTCGCATGGCGGTCTCCATGGCCTTTTCACCGTCGTCACCGACTGTGGCAACGTGAACATCCCGCGACTCTCCAAGACCGCTGGTTGCGAAGCTGGTCAGGGCTCGCTCGGCGGCCTGTCCTCCGTCATAGGCAACCAAGACTGTCGGGCCCATGGGAGGGGACACACCCTCCGCGCCGTCGGGGACCAGGAGAACCGGGCGACTGGCATGACGTAGGATCTTCTCGAGGGTTGCTCGAATATCGCGTTTGCTTTCGAATTGGAAATTCGCTTCGCTGCCGATCAGGGCAAGGTCGTGGTGCTCCATCTCGGCAAGGATGCTCTCGGCCGGCGGCCCCACGATCTCGATCACGCGCGCGGGCACACCCGCCGACCGGCACCGGCTTTCGAAGGTCGCCAGCCAACTCGCGGCATGGGCGCGCGCATTCGCAAGCAGCGCCCCGTCCCACTCATACTCGATAGTCGAGCCGGCGATGCTGGTGGACGTGCCAGCATGGAAGTCAGACTCGTGGACGATGGCCATCCCAACGAGGGTCGCTTTTCGTTCGCGCGCAATTCTGATTGCAGTTCGCGTCGCCGCTCTGCTGCTAGTTGAACCGTCGATACAGACCAGAATACTATTGATCATGGCACTTCTCCGAGTCGAAGCCGGCTGGTGTTCACGATGAGAGCCAGATAGCTTCACCTCTCACAAAAGCATTTGGCGTGCCATCGAATCTCCGACTGGCCCATCCGGATTCGCGGCTGAAATGAAGCGCGGTCTTGCAGTTTGCATCGTTCTTTGTCCTTGGCCGTTGCAGGTGTCCCGATCGACTCGTCGTCGGCATGTGAGGCAGACGAGATCTACGCCGCGTCGAGCCAAGTCACCTGGTCGGTGGGCACCTCGCCTGGGGTCGATCAAAGCGAGAGCTCCCAGTTCCTTTCCACGCCCGAGGCTTGCACCCAGAGGAGCGACGAAAGGTGGTCGTGGTCGTTTTCGTGGTGGTCCACGTGGCCTTGGCCTTGGCCTTGGCCCAGCATGATCTAGTCCGACCATGACCACGGCCATGACCACGGCCACGACCTTTGGGCTGGATTACCGCTACCGGTGCTGTCCTCGCTTGAACACGGTGACGCGCGAGAAGTCGGCCTTGCGGAACTGCTTCACGCAAAGGCCGAAGAACGTCGCTC
>CAZBIU010000394.1:0-6036 GCA_964491625.1 uncultured Myxococcales bacterium | reverse complement strand
CGCTCGTGATCTTGAGTCTGGTCGACGTGGAAAGACCGCCTGTAATCGACGAGCCGCCGGTCGTCAGCGTTTTCGCACCATCGGTCTTGCCACACCCTGCACTCGGCTTCGCGGCGCCCCCGTTACCGGCACCACCGTCGATTCCACCACCACCGTTTCCGGCGCTGCCAGCGCTTCCGGTGCTACCGCCGGCCGAAGAGCCGCCATTACCGGCGCTCCCATCGGGCCCCGCCTTTCCGCCTGAGCCGATCGCGCCACCCGATTGCGCGGCTGTCGTTCCACCTGCTGCGCCACCTGCTGCACCACCTGTTGCACCACCCGCCGTGCCACCCGCTGCCGCCTTTCCGCCCGAGCCGGTCGCACCGCCCGTCGAGGGCTGGCCGCCCGAGCCGCGGCCACCACTACCGGTCACGCCGCCCGAGCCGGTCGCACCGCCCGAGCCGGTCGCACCGCCCGCGCTGGTCACACCGCCCGCGCTGGTCACACCGCCCGCGCTGGTCACACCGCCCGCGCTGGTCGCGCCGCCCGAGCTGGTCGCGCCGCCTCTGCCCGAGGTGCCGCCATTGGCTCTAGCGCCTCCTTGGCCAGCAGTACCTCCGGTTCCTGAGGAACACCCGAGGAACCCAAGAAAGAGTGGGAGAGCGATCACATTGAATCGTGCTACGCGCATGCAAACCTCCAGGCTGAAAACATCGTGCTCTGCATGGAGCCCTCTGTGCGCTCCTCGTCGAATGCCAACTCCGACGCTGGCGCACCAAATCTGTTCGTGGCTACCCTGCAGAGAGACCTCATCGCTCGTGCAGTGGCGCGAGCGTCGCGATTCCGTCTTGGCCCCCAATCCGAGGGTTCTTTCCCCGATCCCTTGCTGTCCGAAAACCAGAGACGCGGCTCGTGCAAGTCCCGATCGTCGGCGGCTCCTTGACCACGCGGCACACCTACGCGGCCGGCGCCGGCACCGCCGTCGACTTGATGCCTGCCATGTCGTCCCCGACTATGGCGCTGGCTACCAGTCGTAGACTCGACGAACCTCTATTGGGGAGTGAAGCGCGAGACTCAGTCGATCGCCGACGGATGCTATGCCCGAAAGCCGTGAGCCGCACCGGGACGCCACCCTTCCATGATGCCTAGGCACGCGCGCGCGATCCGTCTACAATGGCAGGATGAGACTAGCCCGTTTTTCGCCTTCGATTGGCACTTTCGACCGACCGGCACGCGGTCCGGCCAGGCGGTCGCGACGGGCGCGTACGTCGGTATTGGGAGATCCGGCCCCGCGCTCATGGATCGGCATGGCCGTCGCGGCGGGTCTGGTGGGCTGGCTCACCGCCGGCTGCGGTGGCGGCAGTGGCGGTGGCGGCAGTGGCGGCGCACCGAGCTCGTGCGGCAACCCCGCCGGGGCCGGGTGCCCCTGTTCGTCGGGCCAGGCTTGTGTCGGCAACCTGTCCTGTTTGGATGGAACTTGCACCGCGCTGGCCGGCTCGGGCGGCGCGTCCGGCTCGGGCGGCGTGTCCGGCTCGGGCGGCACCCACGTGGGCACCGGCGGAGCGGGCACCGGTACGGGCGGCGCGAACGCCGCGACCTGCACCGGTACCCCGACCTCGACCTGCGCGGCCACCGACTGCGACGTTCTCCCTGGCTGCGCTGTGACCACGCCCGGCTGCACCGGCACCGCGGCCGGGTGCAGCACGTTCGACAATCAAGCGACCGCGTGCGCCGCCGCCATGGGATGCGGGATGGTCTCGGAAGCCGGCAACTGTTACAACGTCGTCAGCTCGTGTAACCAGATCGGCAACGATCTGAATCGTTGCAACTCTATCCAGGGTTGTAGCTACAACAGCGGCAACTGTCTCGGCACCATCATGGACTGCACCACCATCAAGGCTGCGGCCGCGTGCGATAACCTGACCGCCTGCAGCTGGACGAAGGCTACCACGGCCTTCTGCGAGGGCGTTGCCACCATCTGCGAGAGCGTTCCGCGTGCGAGGTGCGAGGCGCAGAGCGGCTGTCACACGGCGACGGCGACGTGCACTGGGACGCCCACCGCGTGCGGGAGTCTGTCGCCGCAAAAGTGCGCCAGCCAGCCAGGTTGCGTGCTTCAGGGTACGGTCGGCACCGGCAGCACCGGCGGCACCAGCGGCACGGGCGGCTCGGGTGCCGGCCTGCCTGATCTGATCGTTCATTCCTTGATCGCCGAGGAGGTCCCGCATCTGGGCGAGGAAACGTTTCACTTTGGAATGACGGAGATCAACCGAGGCGTGGTCGCGGCGGGTCCGCATGCGATCATCCTCGTGCTCTCCGCGGACAAGGTGATCGGCAACCAGGACGACGTGACGGTCTCGACGCTCACGGTTTCGTCCTCGCTCGATGCCTTCGGCACGGCCACCATCGCCTGGCCGGAGGCGTACTACAAGCTCGATACGCTCACGGCCGCCGTCCCGTCCGGCTACTTCTACTCGGGGGTCATCGTCGACAGCAACCACCAGGTCACGGAGAGCGAGGAGACCAACAACACGGCCATCGGGGCGCGCATGTTCCTGGGAACGCCGATCAACGATCTTGCCGCGCTGGACGTGTCGACCGACGCGCCGTCTCCGATCGCCCCCGGCGATCCGATGCAGGTATCCGTGACCGTGAAGAACCTGGGCAACGTCGATCTGACCTCGGTAGCGCTGTCCATCCTGCTGTCGAGCGACGCCACGGCCGATGCTGCGGACACCCGTTTTTGCTCGGCCACCACCCCGGTCGTGCTGGCCGCGGGCGCGCAGGCGGTTGTCCAGGTCGCCTGCAAGGCCCCGCGCGTGCGCGGCGCCTTCCACCTGGGCGCCGAGCTGGACCCGGCCAACGCGCTTGCGGAATCGGACGAGACGAACAATCAGGTCGTCGCGGCGACGGCGTTGACGTTCGCCGCTCCGTCTCCCGATCTGTTGATCGCCGACGTCACGACCGACATCACCGACGTGCCGTGGAACGGGAGCGTCCAGGTCACCGCGACGGTCCGCAACTCGGGCGTGGATCCCGCGGGCGCCTTCAGTGTCGCTTATTACCTGTCGCTCGACAACACGCTCGATGCCACCGATGCGCTACTGTGCGAGGTCGTGGTGCCGGGAGGCCTGGGCGCGGGTGTCTCGATGCCGGTGACCAAGACTTGCACCGTTCCGCCGACGACGTACGGCGCGCTGAAGCTGTTCGCCAAGGCGGACAGCAAGGACGATGTGTTCGAGACCGACGAGGGAAACAACGTGCTGCCCGGAACCGGCGTGGTCACTGTGGCCGCGCCGAAGTGGGACCTCCGCAGCGGCCCATTTAGCGACAACGGCGGACAGCTGCTCCGGGTTGGGCAGGTGGTCACCTTCCAGCTCTCCGTCTCGAACCCAGGCACCGACTCCATCCCCGGCTTCGACGTGGATGTCCGCCTGTCCACGGACGCGACCATATCCACCTCGGACACCCTGGTGTGCACGATGACGTTGGGGAGCGTCCCGGCCGGAACCCAGGCCGGGTTCACGTTCACGTGTCCGATCCCGTCCATCGCGGCCGGCTCGTACTACACCGGCGTGATCCTCGATCCCAAGGACGTGCTCGTCGAGATCGACGAGACCAACAACACCTCGGTCGACACCGTGCCCCGCCCGATCACGCCGTAGCACACGACCAGCGCCTTGCTACGCCGGTCGGTACCTACAAGCGATCTGCCCCGTTCAAGCGGCTTCTCGATAGTAGAAGTTGAGTGGGAAAGTGCTATCAATCAGGGTATTCCCCGGCCCTGCTATGGAGCTGCTTTAGGGGGTGTCGCCAATTGCCGGACCGAGCTGGGGGCTGCGAGGAACCTCGGGCACGACGAGCGACGAGGGCGCATGGCCAAAGCCATGTAACCGAGGAGCGAGGAAGCGCACGAGGTCCGCAGCAACCCCGGCGACGGGAGGGAATTGGGGACACCCCCTAGCCCGCCCGTAGCAGCGACCGCGGTCCTATTGGCATGTGTTGATGAACGCGATGATGCTGCTCTGGTTTGGAACGAGGAGGTCGAGACGGCCATCGCCGTTGACATCGACGGCGTACGCGTTGGGATTGACGCCGGAATATTTGTCCTTGGAATCCCAGACATCCCCGAGAATGACGGGCGCACCGAAGCCGCCATGACCGTCAGAGGGCAGGTAGCCGATGGAAGGTAGCCCTCCGGTGCCGTCAGATGAAGAATAGGCGATGTCCGGGACACCATCGCCGTTAAGGTCAGCGGCGGTGAGCGGCACTGCAAGATTGTCGGCGGCGGGGTAGGTCGTCTGCCTGGTAGCGTTGCAGTCGTGCATGCCAAACAGCACCGTGTTGCCGTTGACCACATCGGCTAGTCCGTCGCGGTCGAAGTCGGCGATGATTAGCTTGCCAGGGTTGCCGGTGATCCCACAGTCCATGGCTTGGGCAAACTGCCCTTGGCCTTTCCCGAGCAGCACATGCACGTAAAGATCGGCCACGATGAGGTCCGGGATACCGTCGGAGTTCCAATCTGCCACCGTGACCGTGCTTGCGGGCTCGGCACTCACAGCCAAGTCCTGTCGATTGGAGAAGGTCCCGTCCCCAGCGCCGTGGTAGGTGCTGAATTGTATGCCGGTGCTGAATTGTGTGCCTTGGTCGTTGATCACCGCTAGGTCAGGGAGGCCGTCTCCATCGAGATCGGCGACCGCGATACTGGCGGGCGTGAGCCCCGCCGCGAGGCCGATCTCGGGCCCGAACGTACCGTCACCGTTTCCCAGGCGAGCAACGATGGTCGGGGCTGACGAATCGGAAGAGAGGATTGGCCTCATCACGATGTCGGGAATCTGGTCATGGTTCAGATCCGCGGTGGCGATGGGAACATTGAGGGTATACGGATCTTTGGCACCACTGCCGATGCCCGCTGGGTAGCTCTGCCCAGCGACGAAAGTACCATCACCCTGGCCATGGAACACGGTCACGCTGTTAACGACAACCGTCGGATCATTCCCCGGTGTCGGGGCCAGGAAGTCGATGGCGCCGTCCCGATCGAAGTCGGCCAGGGCAATCGAGTAAACCCTGAAGGCAGCGCCCATGTGCGTGGTTCGCACGGAAATGCGCGAGGTACAGTGGACGACGTGACATTGGCCATTCTCGCAAGGCGTGCCGAGGGGACAGACACTGTCGCAGGTTCCGCAGTGGCTTGGATGCGACTGCAGATCGAAACAGTATCCCGCGCCGGATCCTGGGCAGGTGTCGAGCCCGGGCTCGCAGGTGCCGTCCGCCTGGACCGGCACTGGGACCGGAGGCGGGGGCGCGGTTGGCTCGGTCGTGGTTCCGGTGTGGAGACGGCTGCGGCTGCAGGCCAAGGCGATGCTCGGGAGCGCGATGGCCAGGATGACGACACGGGAGCTCTGCTGCAAGAATAGTCGCTTCATGAACACGCCCTCGTTATGGGTTGCAGGTGTTGGCGTAGATCTCGATGCCGCGAGAACCCGCGGAGACAACATCGGCGCGGCCGTCGTTGTTGACGTCGGCGATCCATAGGTACGGCCAATCCGACGAATCGATGAGCAAGTCGGGTTGGGGCGAGAACGTCCCGTCCCGATTTCCCGTGAGGAGCGGTGTGGTGGTGCCGGCGTCCATGATCAGGAGATCAGGGAGCCCATCACCGGTGAGATCACCCAGGACAAAGCCCGGTAACCCACCGTCGGTGAGGCCGGTCTGGAATGAGAGTGGATAGTCTGTGCGGGGTGTGAAGTTGCAGCCGCCTTGTCCAAAGATGGTTGCCAGCTGGTGGCCGTACACGGGCTGCCAGACGATGTCGAGCTTGCCGTCTTGGTTCAAGTCCGCAAAGACGCAGATGTTCGGACCGACAACGGGGCACTGCTGGTCCTCGGCGAAGCTGCCATCACCATTGCCATAGAGGATGTGCAATCCGCTCATTCCCCTGACCTCAATGTCGAGCGTGCCGTTGCCATCCCAGTCCAGCAGCGCTGCCACGACCGTTTTGTCGTTCATGAACGTGTAGTTTGTCGGGCCGACAAAGGTCCCAGTGCCACTGCCTCGTAG
>CAZBIU010000393.1:0-6056 GCA_964491625.1 uncultured Myxococcales bacterium | reverse complement strand
CCTCAGGGCTGATTGATCACGATGTTGACCCGGCGATTGTTTGCGCGCCCCTCTCCGCTCGGCAGAAGTCGGCCAAGGTCATCCGGAGTCCCGGAGACCTGGGCAGACTCCGGGATGAACGAGTCTCTTCCATTCCGCACATCCGAAAGCAGCATTCGAGCCAACCTCCCACTGTCAGCAATTATGGGAAGTTGCGGAACAGGGAGCTCATGAGAGCTGGCCACCTCGACTAAGATGACGGTCCAACTCCATCGATTTGAAGGAAGCACAACGCCGCCGCATTAGGAGCGCATGAAGATTCCCTTAGGTCCGGATGCGTTGCCGGTTCTGGGGGAAACGGCAGGTTTAGAAGCATTCGTGCGATGATGAGGTGGAAAGAAGACCCGAGCAGGCTGACGTTCAGCGAGCCGCACAAGCTCACGGGCGATGTCCTTCCCGGGCGGACGCTGCTCGAATGTGCTGCCGCCGGCATGGCATTGGCGGATGGCCCGCGCATCAACTTCTCCGACGAAATTGCCGATGTCAGGTGGATGCGTGTTGGCCGCATCCTGCCGAGGCTCGGCTCGGCGCTCGAGAAGTCGTGTACTCGCGTACGTGAATTCGAGTACCTTTGCCTGAGTTCGGCGTTGATCTGCGCGATAGCCTGCACGAAGACATCGCCGGCCACCTCGCCGGGCTCGGGTGGAGGAGCCGGAGCAAGCTTGGACGCGCCTGTGCCAGGCAGCGGTAGCGACAGTTCCAACGGCATTCCGGTTGACAGCGGCCCTGTCCCGGGCGGAGCCGGTGGGGATGACATCGGCTCAGGCGGCCGGGCGGCGGGCGGGGGCGCGGACGGTGCTGGCGGCGTGACCAGCTTGGGCTCTAGCGATGCTGCGAGCGAAGGCGCGGATGGCGCAGACGGCATGGGTGGCAGTGGTTCTGGCGCGGATGGCGGGTGCGATGGGCCGGTGCTTTCGCGCGACCTTGCGGAAGTGGCTGACGATACGGCAAAGGGCGCTGATCTGAGCGACGGCAGGCCCGAGGATGGCGCTCTTGCCGCCGACGCTGCCGGTCCGGCTGATGTCCCGGTTGCGGGCGGTGTCGCGGACGCGCCCGGCGCGCTCGACGCTGCCATGCCCTCAGGTCAGCTCTACGTGATCAACGCCGGCTCGAACCACGACAACGCGATCCTGCGCTTTGCGAGCCCCGGCACGGTCGACGGTAACGTCGCGCCGGCTGCGAGGATCACCGGCCCGGCCTCGACCCTGCGTTGTGCGCACTTCGGGTATCTCGATGTCGGGCACGACAGGATGTACGTTGCCGATCCATGTCCGCCGGCGGGCGTCGACGTGTTCGACAACATCAGCACGCTCAACGGCGCGGTCGCTCCGTCGCGCCGGATCAGTGGCAGCAACACCACCTTCGCGATCGGCGAATTGGTCGGCAACGACACCATGCTGACCGTCGCGCTGGACAGTGCTCGCGACCTGCTCTACGTGTCCAGTGCCAAACAGGACGGCAGCGTTGCCGAAGTCGCAGTGTTCGCCAACGCCCAGACAGCAACCGGGAACATCGCGCCGACCCACGTGATCACCACGCCGGCGGTTCCGGGGCGGGCGCTCAATTTCAATCACGGGGTCACGATCGACTCGGACAACGATCGGCTGTACGTGGCGAGCATCGCCGACAACTCCATCCTCGTCTTCGATTCCGCCAGCACCGTCGACGGCGAAACCATCCCTACGCGCTGGCTCAGCGGTTCGGCGACCGGTCTTGGCGCGCAGGCGCCGCTCTTTACCAAGCTCGACCCCGAGGGAAATCTGATCGTCAACTGCCGCACGCAAGGCATTCCACCGTCGGCCGGTGCGATCAAAGTGTTCGCCGCTGCGAATTTCCGCCCCAGCGTGACCGGCAACATCAATGCAGCGCCCTTGCGAGCCATCGTAGGCGCCGCGACCACCCTGCTCGGCCCGCACATGTCCGACTATTGCGCCGACACCGACGAGTTGTTTGTCGGCAACGCATGGACCGGAGACGTGCTCGTTTTTTCCGCGTTCAGCATTGCAACCGGCAACCTGGCCCCCAGCCGCACCCTGACCGGTCCCGCCACTGGCCTGGACATCGCCGCCGGCAGCAACGTCCCGCGCACCGCCACGGGAGTGATGTTGGATCTGACCCGATAGCAGGGGGAGCCGCGGCCGCTGACGCCTCAGCAGTCGCGCAAGATCGAGCAGAAGACGCAAGCGGTCGGCAGAGAACCGTTGTCCTCGGCGGCTGGGATGGATCGAGCGCGCGGAACATTTTGGGGAGTGGAACGACTCAACCGGGACGCCTTGCCGGCGGAAGAGAGCAGCGTGGCGACCAGATCTTGCTGGTCAGCGACTGCGAGTGCGGCAGGCAGTAGAATAGGTGCATGACAAGTCACCGAGCCCGAAACTTCGCCCGATTCGCGCTGCTCGCAGCACTCATCCCGATCGGCGGTGGTTGTTCTTCGTCGAGTGGCAAGGAACCGGACGCGGCTCCGCTGGAAGCCGCGGGCACGGGCGGACAGGGCGGTATGGTGGGCTCGGGGGGCGCGGTGGGGAGCGGTGGCGCAATGGGCACAGGCGGCGTCCCGGGGGCTGGCGGCAAGACGAGCGCCGGTGGAACAACCAGCGCGGGGGGCGCTGTGGGCTCGGGTGGCAAGACGGTTACGGGTGGCGCGACTGGCACCGGCGGCGCGGTGGGCTCGGGTGGCAAGACGGCCACGGGTGGTGCGACTGGCACAGGCGGCGTGGTCGGCGCGGGCGGCACACTCGGCGCCGGCGGCGCGACGGCCACAGGCGGAAGTGTCGGCGTGGACGGCGGCAGCCCGAGCGCGTGCATCGGCGCGGCCTTCCTTTCCTCGCTGGGCAAGGACACCGTGCTCATCGGCGGCTCGATGGCGGACGCAACCGCGGCGAAGGCGCCCTTCGACGGCCGGTACGTCTACTTGTCCGGCGGTCTCTTCGACGGCACCGCGCCTTGCGGCTCCTGCACCACGGGATGCACGGCGGGTGGGTCAACGTGCGCGAGCGGGTCGTGTGGGTGGTGGGGTTGCTGGCAGGACGTCCAGGCGACGCCGGGTCAGTACGTCATCAGCTTCGTTGGTGTCAACGAGAAGGCATCGCCCAAGCAGATCCCGATGTTCACCTACTACGAGGAGCTGCAGACCTCGGGCCTGACCGAAGGCAAGACCCAGGTCGCGGCGCTCAACGACGCGGCCTTCCTCACGCGCTACCTGGCCGACTGGCGCTTCGTCTTGCAGAAGATCGGCACGCATGTGGCGCTCTTGCACATCGAGCCGGATTTCTGGGGCTACGTCGAGCAGTTGAACTCGGATCCGCACGCGGTGCCCGCCAAGGTCACGACCGCGAACCCGGCCGACTGCGCCGCCTACGAGAATAGCGCGGCCGGAGTCGCCAAGTGCATGATCCACATGGTGCGCGTCTACGCGCCGAACGCGAAGGTCGGGTTGCACGCCTCGGCGTGGGGCACCAACATGGACGTGTTCGGCAACAGCGACGCGAAGCTGGATGTGCTCAGCGAGGCGCAGAAGATGGCCACCTTCCTGACCGCGCTCGGCGCCCTCGACGGCGACTTCATCGTGTCCGATCCCTCGGACCGCGACGCGGGCTACTACCAATCCACTGGCCGCAACACATGGTGGGACGCCACCAACGCGACCTTGCCCAACTTCCACCAGGCGTTCACCTGGACCAAGACCCTGGCCGAGGCGATCAACTTGCCCGTCATCCTCTGGCAGATCCCGGTTGGCAACATGAGCCAGACCAACACGACCGATCACTGGCAGGACAACCGGCTCGACTACTTCTTCGCCCACATTGACGAGGTCGTGGCAGGGCACGTGGTCGGGCTGTTCTTCGGCGCGGGCGCCACCGGCATGACCACGCCCGAGAGCGACGGCGGCAACTTCGTCGCCAAGACCACCGCCTACCGCGCCGCCGGCGGCGCGAAGGTGTGTCCCTGACTTCCCGCCTCGCCCCACGCAGTGGTCCATACGCGGGAAGCGTTCGGCACGCGATTCGTGTGTCCGCGCAGATGCGCCGCGCGTTCGCGGACCAGATCCCGGCACACTTCAGCCCAAGAGTGGCGCTGCCCAACCCTCCCCGCGATCAATCCTGTCGCCGTTTCCGGAGCGCTCGGTCGTCGATCGGCATTATTGCGGCGGACAGCCATGAGTATCAGGTCAGAAGGACGATGTCCCATTCGAAAGCCATGACGTCCGGCTCGTGTGTCGGCACGGGCTTGCAGATGGCGGCGGCCGGATCCCGATGGCGGGATGCGAGCGTGGACAGAAGCAGGTCCTTGGCGTTCAGGGGCTCGCCCGGGAAATACATCTGCGTGACCAGCCTGTAGTCGCTGTGGGTGATATCGAAATGGATGTGCGGGGTCCGAATAGTGCCTGACGGCTCGGGGTAGGGGCCTGGCTTCACGGTGCGCAGGCGATAGCGGCCGTCGGCGGCGACGTTGAACGACGCCACTCCCAGGAAGTTGGCATCGAGCGGTGCCGGATTTTTGTCCACGGGGTTGGTGTAGCGCCCAGCGGCGTTGGCTTGCCACACGATCATCGCCGCGCCCGGCAGCGGACGCCCGCTGGTGTCCAACACGCGACCGGTGATCTCGACCAACTGGCCTCGGGCACGCTGATTGCGACCTGGGTAGTGGGTCAGGTCGGTGTCATGGGATTGAGGGGCGCGCACCGGATAGAATGGGCCGAGGGTCTCTTGGCCGGTGGGCTTCAACACCGGCTGCGCGCGGGCCAGCTTCAACCTCGGCACAGCCACCGTCGCGAGCGCGAGTGCCCCGCCGCCGGCTACGAGACTCCGACGTGAGATTATCACCTGTGTTGTCCCTTCGGACTGGGTAGAGTTCTCGTCAGATGCTGGAAATCAGGATAGGTTGCGCGTGGAGCGTTGGGTGTCTCGGCGACGGGTACACCCAAGCAAAGCGCCACATAGGCCGCCGTGCTCGCAGGCTCGCCGCTGACTACATCCGTCGGCCGCGGTCCTGCTTCCCTGAGACCGGTGCTCGGGGAAGTGAGAAGGGTTCTTTCAAATGCGAGGAAACAGCAGTCTTCGCGATGCTGCATCTGCGGGCTGCGCGGCGGGAAGCTGTCGGGGTTTCCATCGCAAGGGATCAGGGCGGCTCCCGTGACGACCGGTGTGTGCTTGCTACCGGCCGGACCAGCCCTTCACGTCAATTTGCGTGACGGCACGGTCGCGCCGGTGGTAAAAGGCCGCTCGAACGTGTAGCGGAGGTTGATCATGTGCCGGACAATCCTGATTGTCACCGGAAGCACCGGCGAAGGAAGCAGAAGAGCCGTCTCGCGGAAGACAGTATTGGCCGTTGTGAGCCTTGTCGCCGTGGCGCTGGGGATCGGGTGGGCCACTCGAGCGTCTGCCCAATGTTCCAAGGATATCGACTGCGAAGGGAAGCGCGTTTGTGACCGAGGTTTCTGTGTTGATCCGGCGTCGATCGTGCCGGCCACCCAATCCCGGCCGAGCATCTACGGCAAGCCGGCCGTATTGCCAACCGATGGCACGTCCGCGGCGGCACAACCAGGGGCGCCCACCCCACCGGTGGCTTCGGAGGGCTTCCCGACGGTCCAATCTCAGGTGACTGTTTCAATTCCGGCCGTGCCTCCGAACTCCGGCGGCGAAGTGGTTGCACCGCAGGCGCCTGTGCCATTCCCGGCCCCGGCATCCCCCTCGATCGCGTATCCGATTCACGACGAGGCCGCAGCCGCCAACGAGCCGCCGATGAGGTCCACGGGTGGTAGCAAGGGCCTTCGCGTCACCGGCATCGTGTGCGCAGCTGCGGGCATCACGTCGATCGCTGCCGGCGTAGGGTTCTATGTGCGGGCGAGGTCGCTGTCAGATTCCGTTGGAAACGCGAGCACCTTTGACCCCGGTGACAACGACAGTGGCAAGCAGGCGGAGACATTGCAGTGGGTGTTCTACAGCGTGGGAGCGGTATCCGTGGCCACCGGTGTGCTGCTCTATTTGTTGGGTCGACCTTCCTCTTCTTCTGCGAAT
>CAZBIU010000392.1:0-6068 GCA_964491625.1 uncultured Myxococcales bacterium | reverse complement strand
CACCGCTTTCGATTCTTCCGCCCGAGCCGGTTGCGCCCCCTGAAGCCCTTCCGCCCACCCCGCCGTCAGCGCCTGCCGATCCGTCTCTGCCGCCAAGCGTGACGGTGCCGCCCGACCCAGCAATCCCGCCCGTAACGACCACCCCGCCCGCGCCGCCAGCTAGGCCGCCGCTGCCGGACATACCCGCAGTGCCTGTCCTGCCGCCGCTGCCTGGAACACCTCCGACAGATGGAACGCCTCCGGTGGCGGCCTTGCCGCCGGCCCCGCCTAATCCAGGGTCGGTGACCCCGCCCGCGCCCGGGACGCCGCCCAAGCTGATGCTTGCGTCGGGCACGGTTGCTCCGCTTGCTCCCCCGGCCGCCCGGGCTCCGCCAAGCCCGGTTGCGCCGCCGGTGTTGCGGACGTCCTTTCGGGCCGAATCCGACGAGGCCCCGTCAATTGATCCGCCGTCGTAGCCAGATCCCCCCAAGCCGGACCTGTCGGTGGTGCAACGAACGGCAAGCAGAGAAAGCGAAACAACCCCCGCGAACCGAAGCAGCCTGCGCCAGTACGTGACCATGTCAGTCTCCAAGCAATGCGCAGCCATACTACCTTCGCGAATCCCGGACAAGGGCGTTCGTGAAGCGTCATCTTCGACCTTGCCCGTTATCTTCACGAGCACTAGCCATCAGCGTTGTTCGTATCGTTGCACAGAGTCGAGCGCGGGATTCCGTAGTGAGCTTTCGGGCCGCTCTATTTCTTGGGCGCCGCTGCCTTGCCGCCACCTTTGCCCAGCTTCTTCCACACCACCGTGTCGAGCGAGAAGCGCCCGCACCCGAGGATGAGCACGGTCAGGCTGGCGGCGAAATACAGGGTCCAGACCTCACGTTCCTGCCAGGGCGTTCCGTGCAGAGACGAGAACAGGGTCAGCGCGACGGAGAAGGAAGCCAAGAAGGCGCCGACGCGACCGAGCAAGCCGGTGGCAAGCAAGATGCCGCCGAAAAATTCTCCTGCCACCGCCAGCATCAGCGCGTATTTGTGCCCCATGCCGAGCGGATCAGGAAAGTTGCCGGCCTTGGCGGAAAAGTGGTGCACCTTGTCCCAGCCGTGCAGGCACGCCATGTTGATGCCCACCACGGCGCGCAGGACAAGCAGGACTGCGTTCGATCGGAATTCTTTGTTCACGGATTTGGAGCAAGAGTCTCACAACCTGGGCCAGACCCCAAAAAAGCCGCCTGCTAGGGCGCGCCGAAGAGCCAGCGGCTGAGCATGCCGGTGCCGAAGCTGGCGCCGTTGGCGAGAGCGGACCAAAGAAGCGCGCGCGGGCGGCGGAACAGAAATTTGAAATACGCTGCCTCGACCAGAAAGGCGAACGCTTCGCCGACCACGATGAGCCCGAGGTAGGAGAGCGGCAGGTAGGGAAAGATCACGAACCAGAGGATCGGATGCGTGATGGCGCTGGCGCCGAAGGCCGGCAAGATGCCCACGCGCAGGCCGCGTACATACACGGGCACCTCCACCATCTGGGTGAACAGAAACGCGACCAGCCAGGCGTGAAAGTACGCCATCCTCGCGGCTACCTGGGCCGGCGGCGACGGCCGAAGAGGAAGAGCAGCGAAAACGCCGCAGCCATCAGCCAGGGCGCGACCCGACCCACGGTCGAGCCCTTGCCCACCGAGCACCAGCCGCTGTTGGAGGTCGACGTGTCAGTGTCGGTCTTCGTGTTCGTCGCGGTCGCGCTGGGCGTGCTGGTCGTTGTGATGGTGTCCGTCGCCGTGTCGGTTTGCGTGGCGGTAGCGGTGTTGGTGTCCGTCGCTGTGTTGGTATCCGTCGCGGTCGTCGTCGGCGTGTCGGTCGTGGTGTTGGTTTGCGTGATCGTGCCGGTCGTGGCGCCGGGCACGCACTTGAGGCAAGCGTAGGTCGTGGTCGGCGGTCCCCCCGAGGCATCGCGGTCCCAGTTGGTGTAGTCGAGCTTGCTGCAGATGGCATCGTGGCAGATGCCGGTGCCTTGGTAGGTACAGGCATCGCCCGCCAATTTGTTTCGGCAGGAGTCCACGTCGGGCGGAATCACATCCGCGCTGGTACGCGGGCTGACGAGGAAGGCGACGACGCACAACAATGACATTGAAATGACAGTTTTCATGGGTTGCCTCTGCAGTAGGTAGAAACGGTAGAGCTTTCGATGGGGGTGGCGACCGAGCGGGCGGGGCGCTTGGCGAGCAAGGCCCGGAGGGCAACGAACAGAATGGCGGTCGAGCCGAGTGTCAGACCGAGGATGGTCACACCTTGGGGCCGCCACCCATCGGGCACATAGGCGGGCATGGCGCCGGCGATGAGGGCAAGGCACAGAATGCCGAAAGCAAACGCCGGCCGCGCGGGGATCACGCGCAACATGGCGGTGAGAGTGACTGGCATGGTCATCTGAAACAGCAACATGCCGGGCAAGGCCAGCCACAAATCGCCGCGACTGAATGCGAGCAAAGGTGACGATGCCAGAAGAGCCACGGTGGCGAGATCGACCCAGCCGAAGTGGTCGGCGAGAAAACCGCCCACCAGCTTGCCGGCGAACGCGGCGACGGGCAGGGCGATGGCCAGAAAAAGGGTCTTGTCGCAAGCGTCGCAACCCACGGTTCCCACCAGCGACCTCACCCCGACCGAAATGAAAAGCAAGAGCGCGACGCCGACGGCGGTGTGCATCGGCAGCCGGGACGGCGGCGCTGACGGCTCGGCTGCGCTGGTGCGCATCGCTACGGCCAGCACGATGGCGACCGCTGCGGCGAGCGCGAAGAGGGCCGGCCAAGACGGAACCGTTACAAATCGGCGGCCGAAAAGGATGCCCATGCCGAGCCCCAGCGCGCCGGGAGCTACGAAAATGCCGGCCGGGGCGGCTCGTTCTTGGGATCCGGCCAGCACCATGGCGCCCGCCCCGACGTGGAAGAGCGCATTCCCCAAGCTGGCCAAGAGGACTACGGCATATCCCGCCAGCGGTCCCACCAAGAGCCCGAGCCCGGCCAGCACGACCCCCACCAGAGTCGCCCCTCGGCGACAATCGATGCGGTCGATAAGCCAGCCCAGCGGTGCCTGGCCGGCAAAGGCCAAGATGTCGTAGGCGAGCACGAACACGAGCGCGCTTGCCACTATCGAATCCTTGGGCGGGGCCGCGCGCAGGACGGCGGTCACCGACACCGCATCGATCACCATGTGCACTGCGCCCAACCAGGCCGCGCCTGCCAGAGAGGTCCGGTGGGTTGCTCTGGATGGAGAATCCTTCCGCACGGCCACATTTTCAAGCAATCGGCGGTCCAAGTCGACAAGCAAGCCGGCCGCGTGCGGGATTCCGCGTGGCGGCTGGGGAATCTCACCATGCTCGTGCGACCAACGTCAGATGCCCGGGATCGCTGTGACAGCGCTGCCCTGGTTTGGTCGGCGCTAATCCCCGGTGTCGTGGTAGCATCCGGCCGCCATGAAGCGACTTTTCATCACAGGCGTCGTGTGTCTGATCGCTGGCCTCGTTCTGGGAATTCTTGCGGGGCGACGCATGCCGCCCAGTCGCGAACAGGTCGCGAACTACCTGTCCAACCTTAGCCTTGGGGAAGCGTCAGACTTCTTCAAGCGCCTGAACGCCCAGTTCGGCTTCCAGGCCTTCCCGCACCAGTTCTTCCCCAACCCGTCCACGCCCGAGCCGACCAAATAGAGGCGGCGCCGCTACTCGTCCGAGGCTGGCGGCGAGCCGTTCATGGCCGCGACGACCTCCTCGACGGTGGAAAGGGCCGAGCGTGCGCCGAGGCTCCGGCAAACCAGCCCGGCGGCGGCATTCGCGTAGGGCACGGCACGCTCGAGCGGCCAGCCCTGCAGGTGCGCGTAAGCGAACGCGCCGGCGAAGGCGTCGCCCGCGCCTGACGTGTCGGCGACGAAAACGTCGAGGGCTTCCTGCTCAACCAGCTTAGTTCCTTCGAGTCCGATCGAGCCGGATTCGCCCACCGTGATAAGCGCGATGCGCGGGCCGAGATTGAGGATTTCGCGAAGGCTGTCGCCCAGGTTGTCCGCGGGGGCGAGCTCGTGGGCGAATCGTTCGGAGCCGATCACGATTTCAGACAGCGAGAGCAGCTCGCCCATGCCGCCGGAGAGCTGACTGGCGTTGAGGAGGACCGTGATGCCCTTGTCGCGCGCCTTCTCGGCGATGGCAGCCTGCAAGGCCGGCTGGCTGCCGTCGATGACCAGCATCGCTGCGTCGGCAAGAAGCCCGGCAGGCAAGTCGCGCGGCGAAAGGGGCGTGACGTTGCCGCGCGAGCGCAGGATCCTGCGCCGCCGGGTCAGCTCGTCGATCTGCAGAATGGAAACCGGAGAGACTTTGTCCTGTTCCACTTCCAAGAGCGAGGTGTCGACCCCGAGGTTCTGCAGGCTGCGCAGGATGAAGCGGCCGTGCTCGTCGTCGCCAATGCGACCGAAGAAGCGCGTCTTCTGCCCCATCTCCGCCAAGGTGGCCAGCATGTTGGCGGCCGAGCCTCCGCCCTGCATGCTGAACACCGAGGCGTCGACCAGGCGCTCATCGATGCGCGGGCAAACGAACAGGATGTCCACCGTGGCGAGGCCCACGCCGACCACCACCCGCCGCGACTTGGGCGCGGTCGACTTGGGCTTGTTCGCGGGGCGCTTTCGGGAGCTGCCGCGAACCTTGCGCGGAGGCTGCTTCTTGGCCACGGCCTGATGCTACCACCGAGCTGGCCCCGTCCATAGTATTGGCTTCTGAGTGTTCTAAACAATCGCAAGACCGAGCACAGCGCTGCGCAGACTACGGCTGCGCCGCGGGAACTGCTGTCTGTGGAGCCGGATTGTCTTCGTCGGCTGATGCCGGCAGAAGTGGGCGGCCCAGTGCCTTCTGCGCGTCGATGTAGCGTTCCAGAGCGGCCACGCCCTTGGCGCAATTGGCGTTGGCGTAGTACGAACGGCCCAAGTAGTAGAGCATCTCCGGCCGGCGCTTTACGAAGTCGGGGTCGTCGGCCAGCGGCTTCATTTCATCGATCGCGTCGCCGTAGAATTCGGCTTTGTAATCGAGGAAGCCCGTGAGCATCGAGAAGTCCTTGCCCAATCTTCCGCCCCAGGTCTGTTCAGGCCAGTCTTCGACGATCTTGAACGCGCTGGCGTACTTGTTCTTGTCACACAAGGCTGCGAGGTCCTTGTATTCGTCGTTCACGCGGGTTGCGATGTCGGGCGCCAGGCCGGTTGGAATCACGGGCGGGGCCAGATCGCCTTCGGGAGCAAGCGGGATTTCGGGGTCGCGGTCTTCGCGCGTGTCGACCAGCTCCAGCAGAAGTCGGGTGTGCTCCACCGCCGGGTTGGGCGTGTCGGTTCCCTTCGCTGCTTCTTCCGCGCGGGACTGCCACAGCTTCGCCTCGCGCGCCTTCCCGTGCACGAGCAGGCTGCGCGCCAGTTGCGCCATGTCGGTGGCGCGGTCGGGCCCGTCGTAGCCCTCGACCAATCCGGTCAGATGTCCGTAGGGCCACATGGGGCCGTACACCTTGGCCAGGTACGGATCGTAGGCCTGGTAGCGCAAAAGATCGCGTGGTGCTGCGAATTCAATCAGGGCGTTGTCGTCGGTGTTGAAGCGCGCGCCAGCGGTGAACGAACGCATCTCCTCGGTGCCGAGCAGAAGGAACGCGGGGATGTCGTGGGGCGAGTCGAAGCCGGCCCGCTTGGCCTCGGCCGCGGTCACCGGGTTCTGGAACGCGCGTGCGATCTTGCGGATGTCGAGCTCAATCGGCTTTCTGCTGGCGATGAGGATGGTGTCCGACGAGAGATCCTCGGCAGCGAAGACCATGACGTAGGGAAACTGGTCGAGCAGGGTCCGATAGATCGCCTTGATGTTCCAAGGCGCCATTTCGTAAAGCTGCGCCCATTGGCAAAAGATGCCGTCGTCGACCAGGCGCGCCTTCACCGACTGGAAGTACTCGCGCGTAAACAGGTTGGACACGCCCGTGATCCAAGGATTCGACGGTTGGCTGATGATCACGTCGAATTTGTCGCGCCGTTGGCTGAGGAAGTTGCGCCCGTCGCCCACGCGCACCGTCACCTTCGGGTTCTCGAGCGGG
>CAZBIU010000391.1:0-6103 GCA_964491625.1 uncultured Myxococcales bacterium | reverse complement strand
TACACCCTATGCTTCGTCGACGGTCAGGGCTATCCCCAGACGGTTGCGGCGGGCAGCAATCCGTGGCGGGAGATCTCCGATCAACTGGACGCCTTGGCGAAGCTGCGAAGCAGCGCCGTGAAGAAGGGCGCCAGCAAGCCGATCTTCGCGCCCAAGGGCTGCAAGAACCCCCACGGCTTCAAGCTGACCGAGGGCGCATCCTACCGGCTGTGTCTGGTCAGCCACCCCAATCCCGAGCTGGGGCAGGCCATGCTGAGCTACCTGAATGGCGGCAAGGCCGCCCCGCGCTTCGTCTTCCCCAAGAGGGAAGAGGTGACTTTCGAGGCCAAGGTCCAGACCGACGATGACGACGGCGGCAAGGTCGCCCACATCGATCTCCCAAGCGATCCCAAGAATTTTTGGCCTGCCGGCCACGACCGCTACGGCGGCTGGGTTTTGTACCAGGACATGCCGTACTGGCACCTCTCCGACGTACAAACCGCCGTGTCGACCCTGGCGGGCGACCTGGCAGAGCTGCGCTATCCCACGGGAGAAGACGGTAGAGTTCCCTATCCATCGGCTTCGAGCAAGGAGCACTCGGGGCGCTTCGGTACCACCCTCATGGCCTGCGTGCACGGCTTCCAACGGGACGCCGCCGCGGGAAACGCTCTGGCTCGCGCCAAGGTTGGCGCCGTGCCCGCCGGCAGCAAGGTGACGGACTCCTGGGCCTACCTGCTGGCCTCGGCTGCGAAACCAGACCCCCCCAAACCCGCGGCTCCCGTCGCCAGTGCGGACAGCGTTCTGACCAGCGCCGTCACGCCGCCCGTCGGCGACGAGGACGACGGCCCCGACCCCGAGCTGAAGGTGGAGAGCAACGTCGCCAAGCTTCCCTCCGAAGAGACCATCGGCGTCGGTGTGGTCACGAAAGTGGTGGGCGAGGCCATCGCCACCTGGCGCAAGTCGAGCTACCGGAAGAACGGCGCCATCTTGGTTCAGACGCCCATCGACCCGGGCTTCTGGGCGCGCCCCGAGCTGGCCACGTCCTTGCTCTTGTGGGACATCATGGCCAAGGCGCTCGGCTGCGCCTACGGAATCAAGCTGACCCACACCTTTCGCGAGCTGACCGTGCCCGCCGGGGTGGGCCGGGTGGAGTGCTCCAACCACAAGCTGGGGCTGTCCGTCGATCTATTGAGCAAGAAGTTCCGCGAGACCAGCTCAAGCTGGCCCGTGCACTACGAAGCCAACTGGACGCCGTCCGAATCCGGCGTGGCCAAGGCCGAGAGCGAGCGCATTCGCAAGGCTGAGGCCAAGGTCAAACAAGCCGAGCAGAAGCGCGACAAGGCCAAGGCCTATTTGGACGGCCTCGATGCGAAGCAGGCGGCGGGCAAGCCCCCGCCAACCGGCGCCCGTTCGGCTGGCGAAAGCGTGCTGAAACAGACCGAAGCCGACGTGGAGGCTGCCAAGGCCGAGCTCGCGGCGGAGAAAGCGGCCGACAAGACGCTGGACGCCGCCGTAGACAAGGCCAAGAGCAACTACCTCTTGCGCTGGCGCATCTACGGACACTCGTCGATGAAGGTGTGGAACGCGCCAACCGTGCCCACGGGCGACTGGACGGCCATCGCGCCCGGCGAGCTGCAAGCTCTTCTGGCGGGCGAGAAGTCCCTGGGCGTGTCGGCGAGCGGGCCGTGGGGCGTCGAGGCGGCCATGGGCAAGGCGCTGCGACACTGCTTCCCCGCGCCCGCGGAGGCCGCCGGAAAGGATGCCGTCGAAGCAATCGTATCGGCGGGCGAGAAGCAGGCCCGCCAGGTGGCCGAGACCATCTACAGCCTAGCCGGCAAGGAAGGCAACGCGGGCCTTATCGCGACGTTTTTCCGGCGCGAGATTCGCCCCTTCGACTACAACCCATTCGAGGCCGACGGCGGCACCTCGCTTGCGCCCATCTCGGTGGAGAGCGACGGCAAGATTGACCAGGAGGCGGTGTATTTCGGAAAGGCCAGCGAGATCCACTCGTACCTGAACCTGACCCGGCTTGGCTTCGAGTGCGGAATGAACCGTATATCCGCCCAGCGCGCGGTGCAGACCGGCACTTTCAAGCGACCTGATGAGGATCCGGAATACAAGCCCAAGCTGGCGCCGTCGAACCTCGTGTTCGATCTCGTCTCCGACGGAAAGAGCCGCAAGGCCTCCGCCCTCGCGGAGATGCTGACGGCCCTGGCCCGTGCCATCGGCGATCTGGGCAAGCTGACCGACGCGGAGAAGCCGCGGGTGAAGCTGGCGGACGGCCAGGAGGTCACCTACGAGCTTGCGGACTTCGACCGCGACTTCATCGACGCGTGGGCAACGATCATGGGCGAACGGAAGTCGCCGTTTGCCTTCGAGGATTTGGCGCTGGTGCTCGGGTTCTCCGCGGATCAGACCGCGTTTGAGGCCAGAGGCAAGAGTCTCGCAGCCGTCGCAAACAAGAAGTTCATGCTGGTGTCGGCTGGGAAGCAGTTGTCAATGGATGACGATGTGGGAAAGGCTTTGAGTTTTCAGGACTGGTCGGAAGAGCTCCCGAGGCGCCAAAAGCGCATGGGCAGAAACGACGTGGCCATCAGGATGTCATCCAAGAAGACATCTCTTGAGTTCAGTCTCATCTTGACTCCGATGTTCGGCACCGGGTCGCTGGATTCCAAACAGCTCAGCCAGATCATCTTTCCCCCTTGCGGCCAACCGGCTCCGCTCGAGTGGTGGCACCACGACAACAAGGCGATGGCTGGATCCTGGGCCGCCATGGCAGAGGCCATCGGCTATTCAGGGATCGTCGTTCGCGCGGACGATGTTCCGCCGGAGAGGGTACAGAATGGTCAGGCCCAAGGCGGACTCGGATTCGATCCCAAGAAAGTCGAGCGAAATAGCACCCCCACCACTGTGCCTCCAGAGAACGGAGCGCGCACGATCCCGGACGGAGGTTAAGCCATGCTGTATTCGGCCCTGACATCATTACCCTTTCTCTTGCTAGCGGGCCCAGCGATGGCCACTGATCTTTCAACCATCGATGAACACATCCTCGTCAGGTGCGAGGATATTTTGCCCGCTGATCTGCGACAGAAGCACTTCGGTGGCAAGGATGCCCGGGTGGCGTCCAAGGATCATGCCGACTGCGTCTTCGATAGTAGACCGATTCGGGAAGTCGCCACATTCTGCGGCAAGGAAGACGAGAAGGATCGCCTACTCAAGCCACCCGGCAAGACGACGCCTATCCCCGATCTGGAGGACAATGGACACTTCCAGAGTTTCAACGGTGAGCTTATTGTCGCCTTCACCGACAAGGACACCCCCTGCACAGTGGTCATCCACGCCGATCCCAAAGATCCCACCGACGAGGCCAAGTCGGTGGCTCTTGCTCGCGACATCGCGAAGGTGCTCACGCCCGAGGTGGTGGCCAAGCGACGCACGGTCGAGGCGCTGCTGTGGGCGCAGGATTCGTCGGGCGATAAAGCCAAGGCGGCCTTGCAGGAATGGCCCAAGGACGCCGAGGTGCTTAAGACCGTTGTCAGCTTCGCCCCGGGATTTCCGAAGGCGGTGGACCACGGCCAGAAGCCAGGGTGGCCGGCGGGCAAGCAGTCCCTCGTTCTCGGCTACTGCGCCAACTTCAAAGGCGCCGACCAGGTGAAGGCACTCAAGGCGGCTCTGCCAGGAATCGAGGCGGTGCGGATCCCGGCGGAAGGGACCGTGCCATCGTGCCCGACACCGGTGGGGGCATACGGCAAGGCCGATGTGGTCGGCAAGACGGTGCGCGTGGGCAAGGACGAGCTTTCGGTCGCCGCGTTCACCATCCCGCGTAACGATGTCGTCCACGACCAGGAGCATCTCACAGTGCACGCGTACCTGCGCGACCGGGCGGGCCGACTGATCGACAGCCACGAGGTGACTGAGATAGCGAGCAGCGTCTTCGACGTGGTTCGGCTCAGGAAGAGCGGGACTGGCATCTCGGTCAACACGTTCGACGATCTGTCGGGCCTTTTCTTTTGCAAGAACGGCGTCAAGGTGAAGAGGACGGTTCAAGTCTCCGTCCAAGACGGCAAGGTGACCGCGGAAACCACGCGCGAGGGGATGCCCGACTGCGTGGGTGCCCAGTAACGCGCGTGCAGGTCGCCGGGCTCAGCTCCCAACTGTCCGGGTCTTGCGGATCGGTGCGTGGCATGACTTTGAGCGCCACTTTCGAATGTCCGACCGGACGTCCGGCGCGCTTCATAGGTCGCCGCTGGGACGATCTTGCGTGGCTGAGATCACGGGCTGGACGTAGCCGGGCTCGGATTTGTCCGAAAAGACTGATCGGCAGGACGGTCGGTGCGCCCCGAACCCTACGCTCGTCGCGCCCATAGGACATTCGAGCTGCCCATGCCCGGAGCTGTCGGCGCGCCGCGGCGCAGATCTTTTCACTTCTCTTTTCGAGCCAGATCGCTGTTATCCTGCCGAGGCTTTTTAGACGAAACCCAGCGGCCCAGGGGCTTTGGTCCCGGGGTGTCTTCGCGCGACTCCGGACCACTCCCGGAAGGAGAAATTGGAATGCATCGCACACCACGCTCGCTATTTTTGCCCCTAACCCTCGGACTGGTACTTTCATTCCCGTTTGCGGGCTGCACGCCAAGCAGCAGCGGCGGTGGCTCCGGCGGTAAGTCCGGCACCGGCGGCTCCTCCAACGGCGGCTCTGCCAACGGGGGCTCGGCCAGCGGCGGCTCGGCCAAGGGGGGGACGACCAGCAACAACGGCGGCGCTGCCAGTGGCGGCACGACCAGCAACAACGGCGGCGCTGCCAGCGGCGGCTCGGCCAAGGGTGGCACGACCAGCAACAACGGCGGCGCTGCCAGCGGCGGCTCGACCAGCAACAACGGCGGTTCGGCCAGCGGCGGTTCGGCCAAGGGCGGCTCCTCTGCCGGCGGCTCGAGCAGCGGCGGTTCGGGCTCTGGCGGGAGCACGGGCGGCGCGGCTGGCGGCGGCACCGCGGGAAGCGCGGGCTCGACCAACGTGGGCGGCACGTCCGCCGGCGGCGCGGCCGGAAGCGCCGGCTCCACGGGAGCGGGTGGCGCGGCTGGCGCGGGTGGCACGAGCAGCGGTACCAGTACGGCTCCCGCCGACATGATCTCCGACTTCGAGGACACACCCGGCAAGGCCACGATGGACAAGAACGGCGGCCGGACAGGCTACTGGTACGTCTACTTTCCGGGGTCGGACAGCGCGGCTACGCCCGCAAGCGGTATGTCCATCAGTCCGGCGCTCAGCAACGGTTCGGCGGTCGCGACCGAGGCATCAGACAGCGGCAATGCGCTGCACGTCAAAGGCTCTGGATTTAATGGTTCCTCTACCAACTACGCTGGGTTTGGGGCGGCCTTCACTCCGGACAATCCGTATGACAAGAAGAGCGCAGCCTACGACGTTAGCGCCTACACGGGCATTACCTTCAAGATCAAGTCGGGTACTGGAACTCCGCCAGCGACGTTCTTCGAGGTCCTGACCAAGGACAATCAACCGACAACCTCCGGCGGAAGCCTCAACCCCGATGGCACTGCGGGACCTGACAGGTCCATTGGCCTTTACAACACCCGTGGCTGGATGCTGAACACGCCCTGGCAGACGAGCGCCATTTCCACGTCCTGGCAGCAGGTCACGATTCCGTTTGGCTACCTGATCCCGCGCCACCTGACGGATTCCGCAACGTGCACCTCGACGGCCTCAGCCACCGCGCTTTGCCAGCCCCCGAATCTTGTCCCGGCCAATGTGCTTGGCCTCCAGATCTCGTTCTACGCTGCGGACAAGGGTTGGCCGAGTATTTCGGGGGCGACCCCGGGGACCTTCGATCTCTGGATCGACGACGTTGCTTTCACCAAGGACGATAGTGGCATCGAAACCCAAACCGGCTTCCCGCTTTCGAAGACCCTGGCTGGTGATATGGGTGGCTGCAAGCTACCGACGGGGCCAGCTGCCTACGCCAAGTATCTCGTGCCTGCCTACAATCAGTGGAAGGCGACCTTCGTGAAGGGCGGCAAGGTCATTCGTCCCGAGAACCAGAACGATACCGTATCCGAGGGTATCGCCTACGGCATGCTCATCGCGCTCAACTTCAACGACAAGACGCTGTTCG
>CAZBIU010000390.1:0-6115 GCA_964491625.1 uncultured Myxococcales bacterium | reverse complement strand
ATCAGGCGCAGCAGCTTGTCGGTCCAGGCAGCTGGCGTGGTCAGGATGACGATGCCCCCGGGCACCAGCACGCGATAGACCTCGCGCAAGATGTTGATCGCCACCTCGGGCGCTACGTGCTCGATTACGGCCAGCAGGGTCGCGACGTTGAACGTGTTCGAGTCGAAGGGTAGCCCGATGTCCGCCTTCAGATCCATGGTCCGGTGGGTGATTGCGAACTGGGTCGCGACGGCAGCATCCATGGCCACCTGGTCGACCGAAAACTTCTCTCGGAACCGGATCTGCGACAGGAAGAACGGGTAGGTTCCGCAGCCGACATCCAGAATCCGGCCGTCGCGCATGGCATCGGTGATCAACCCGTTTGCGCGCCGGGTGCGCTGCTTCGACAGCCAAGATTCGAGGAAGCCGTGTCCGCGGGTTACTTTGTCTGTTGCCATCGCTGTCTGTTTGGGCCTGAATAACGCCGTCCTTTTCCCTGGATCCGATCAAGTACTTACGGTTAGCTACGCTCGAGAGCAAGGGGATTCGCCATCGCGGACCTCGCGCCCGACCCGAAAAACCATGGCGCCTGCAACAACCCATAATCCTCCGATGCGAGATCCCGTCGTCAGCGTGGTCGTTCCCTGCTTCAACGAAAAGTCCACCATCATGGACCTCTTGGCCAGCGTGATCGCCGCACCCTTCGCCAAGGAGATTCTGGTGGTCGACGATGGATCCACCGACGGCACGCGTGACATCCTGACCACACAGGCCGCAGCCCTACCCGGCGTGCGCATTTTGTTGCAGGAGAAGAACCAAGGCAAGGGCGCTGCGCTTAGGCGCGGGTTTGCCGAGGCCACCGGCCACATTGTCATCGTCCAGGACGCAGACCTGGAATACGACCCCGGCGAGATCCCCAAGGTCATCCAACCCATCGTGGACGGGCACGCCGACGTGGTCTACGGCTCGCGCTTCCAGGGCGGCGCGCACCGCGTGCTCTACTACTGGCATTCGGTCGGAAACCAGCTTCTCACCACGTTTTCCAACATGGTGACCAACCTCAACCTGACCGACATGGAAACCTGCTACAAGGCCTTCCGGCGCGAGGTCATCCAATCGATTCCCATCGAGGAGGACCGGTTTGGATTCGAGCCCGAAATTACGGTGAAGCTTGGCAAGCGACCGAACATTCGCATCTACGAAGTTCCCATTTCCTATCGCGGCCGAAAATACGAGGAGGGAAAGAAGATCGGGCTCAAGGACGCCTTCCGCGCGCTCTACTGCCTGACCAAGTACGGAATGCGCCCGAGATCGCGATCCGAGTGATCGGCGGCGCAGGCCGTGTCCCGCCGCGAATCCCCGCGGTACTATGCAGGCTCATGCAAGCTTCCCTCCGCACCGAGCAGGCCCTGGCCGGCCAGCGATCCCCCATCGCCGGGCGCATAATTGGGACCCTGCTTGTGGTCGGGGTGTTCGTGGCCGTCTTCGCGGCCGTGGCCCCCTTACGCCGGTTGGCCCGCGACTACGGCAAGCGGCTGGGCCGGCTCTATGAGCCGAGCACGTCGCTGTTTGAGAGGCGAAGCGACCCGGGACGCGGTTCCGAGGTCTTACCGCCTTTGGTGCGAGCCATGTCCGAGGTGCTTGCGCGCGAAAAGATCGACGCCTACTGGGTGCGCCCCAACATGGATGACAACGGACAGCTTTGGCAACGGGTTGCCGAAGGGAACTGGCCCAGCGTTCCCCGCAGTACTGCCCATGCCGTCTTTCAACCCATGGGACAGTCCCACGGCCCTACCTGCCGCGTGATCCCCATGGCGAAGGTCGGCTACGAATTGGTGGTGTGTCCATGAAGCGCGAAGGCGGCCCGCCGCCGGACAGGAGCTTCGGGGAGTCGAGCGTCACATGATTGCCGATGTGATGGCTTCGCTGCTGTATTTCCTCGGGTTGGGCTACCTGGTCCAACGTGGAATAGATTTGCTCGGCTCCCAAGACCGGCAAAGCATGGGTATCGGGTCCAGTCCCATAGCGCCCTCGGATCTCGCTCGCGCCTTGTCGACTCGCATCGGCCTCGGCATGCTGGCCTACACTTCAGCCATCACCGCGGGGTTGCCGCTGCGCCTCGGGTTCTGGGTCGGGGCGATGGGCGCCGGACTTGGACTTCTTCTGGCGGCGAGGCGCCTCCGCCGCCGGCCGCTGGTCTGCCAGGTTTCACCCTTGGCCCTGGCGTGGCTCGGGCTCGCGCTCGCGCTGATCTTCACGCTGTCGATGATGCTACCCATGGACGTCCTGTGGGCCAACGACGCACGATCGGTCTGGTTCTTCCACGCGAAGATCATCTACTTCGCCAACGGGCTACGCGCCGACTCGGGCTGGAGTGAACCGGCCATCCGTTTTTCGCACCCCTACTATCCGAAGCTGGTGCCGATCCTGGCCGCCACCGAGATGCTCAGGTTTGGCTACTGGAACGAGTACCTGCCCAAGCTGGCCTTGGCCAGCCCGCTCGCGTGCTACGTGCTCGCGCTGTTCGCCGGGACGCGCGGGCGTGCTTCCGCGAGCGCGCTCGGCGTGACCGTCGTCGCGCTGCTTGCGACCGGCGCCCTGCTCCACGACGGCTACGTCGACGCGTACACGGCGCTCCCCGCGGCCGGCGCCCTGTGGGCTCTCTTGCGCTGGCTTTCCGGCGGTCACCGGCGGGACGCCGAGCACGCCCTGGTCCTCGTAGGTCTGGCCATGTCGACCAAAGAGGAAGGTCGGCTTTTCGCGCTGGCGCTCGGCGTTGGGCTGTCCCCATTCTTCCTAGTTCGGCGGGTGCGAAGCGCGGCGTGGCGGTTTCTTTGGTCGCGGGCCAGCCTGCCGATCTTCGCGCTGGCGCTTGCGCCAGCCCTGCTGTGGTCGATGCGCGCCGGCGGATTCGGTGTGCACAATTATCTGGAGCTGAACCTTTCGACCAAGATCCGCGCCCTGCACAGGCTTCGTACCGGCGCGCTTGCCAGCATCATGCGAGCGCTGATCGATCCGGCCTCGCACTGGTTCGACGCCGCAACCTCCGCCGTCTCGGGGCTGGCGGCGGTCGCGGGAGTGGCCAAGCTTCTCGGGATTCTGCTGTCGCGGCGCTTGCGGCTTGTCACCTTGGTTTGCATATCGACGGGGCTCGTCTACTTTGCCGAGCTCTGCGCCGTCTACCTCATGACCCCATACGACTTTGGATGGCAGCTCGGCAGCTCGGCGGACCGGGTAATGCTAGTCGCCTTCATGTGCCTGCTCGGCGTGCTGGCCGACGCACTGGAGGACATCGAAGACCTCCGGCTCCCGCGACGTCGCGGGTCGGCCTGAAGGAATCAGATCGTATCAAGCACGCCAGCGTCGACCGCCGGGGTGCTGGCCGGTCCGGCGTCGGCGGCCGCGCCATCCATCGAGACCGGCCCATCGGGCATGCTCGCAGGTTCGCTGTCAGTCGCGGCGTCAGGAACAGTCACCGGCGTGCTATCGATGGCGGACGAAAGGTCGGGGGCAGACTCGGCGTCTACCTGAGGCTCGACCTCGGGACCGTTCGCAAGCGCCGCATCGGGACTGGCGTCGCCCGATGTCGAACCGGAGACGTCGTTCGGTTGGCACGTGCCATTGCCCGTGCTTCCGTTGACACACTTGAGCCCACTCGCGCAGTCCGAGTTGATCTGACAGCGTCCGCCTACGTCCTCGCCGCATCCGCTTGCGAGGAACAGGGCGAGAGCCGAGGCGAGTAGGAAGACAGGTTGTCCAAGGATCGGTCGCATGGACGGCTGGCTTACCATTCCATCTCGCGTTCGTAAAGCCCGGTCCGTGTTAGGGTTGCTTCATGTTGCGCCGCACGCACGTCGCTCTAGCAAGTCTAGCCCTGGTCTCCGCCCTCCTCTGCGCCTTCACTCTGCAAGCCAGGCCCACTAAGAAACTGACGGCCGCCGAACGCGAGGCCCGCAGCTTCCTCGACATCATGACCGGCACCCTGCAGCCCTTGCAGGCCGTGGCCAACCAAGCCGCGTGGAACGCATCCACCGACGTGACAGCCGAGCACACGGCCGCCCGTACCGCGGCCGAAAAGGCCTTGGCCGCGGTCTCCGGATCGAAGCTGGTCATCGAGAAGACCGAGGCGCTCTTGGCAGCGAAGGCGGAGCTGGAACCGCTGACCGTCCGCCAGCTCGAAAAGCTGCTGCTCGCTGCGGCCGATGCGCCGGCCACCATCCCCGACGTCGTCGCCAAGCGCATCGAGGTGGAAGCCCGCCAGTCCGCGATTCTCGACGGCTACACGTTCTGCCTACAAACCGGCGCGGGCGGGACCTGCAAGCACCCCGTCTCGGCCAACGAAATCGACGATCTGCTGCGCAAGTCGCGCAATCTGAAGGAACGCGAGATGGTCTGGATCGCCTCGAAGGAGATCGGCCGCCAACTGCGCCCCGGCCTCATCGAGCTGCAGTCTCTGCGCAACAAGGTAGCGCGTGAGATGGGCTATTCCTCGTACTTCGCCCTGCAGGTGGCCGACTACGGCATGAGCGTCGAGGAAATGATGGCCCTGGTGGACAGCACCCTCGCCGCGATCGCGCCCATCTACGATGGGCTGCACTGCTTCGCCAAACACACCCTGGCGGAACGCTTCAAGCAACCAGTGCCGCGCCTGCTTCCGGCCCACTGGATCGGCAATCGCTGGGCGCAGTCGTGGCCGGGCCTGGTGGAAAGCGCAAACCTCGATCCCTTCTTCAAGAGCAAGAGCCGCGAATACATCGTCCGCACCGCCGAGGACTTCTACGTGTCGCTGGGCTTTCCGCGCCTGCCGGACGGTTTTTGGCAAAAGTCGGATCTCTATCCCGTCGACAAGACCTCGTCGCGCAAGAAGAACAGCCACGCCTCGGCCTGGCACATCGACGGTGAGCAGGACGTGCGCTCGCTGATGAGCGTCGAGCCCAACCAGCAGTGGTTCGGCACCGCCCACCACGAGCTCGGCCACATCTACTACTACCTGTCGTATGCACGTCCCGAGGTTCCCTTCCTGGTGCGTGCAGGCGCGAACCGCGCCTTCCACGAAGCCGTGGGCGAGCTGGCCCGTCTGGCCAGCGAGCAGCCGCCCTACCTGCGCAAGCTGGGCTTGGTGCGCGAGGGCCAGGCGCCCGATCCGGCCGGCTGGCTCTTGCAGTCGGCGATGGATCTCGTGGTGTTCCTGCCCTTTGCCGCCGGCACCATGACCCACTTCGAGCGCGACCTTTACGAAAACGATCTTTCGCCCGAGGAATGGCAAGCGCGCTGGTGGCAGTACGTTTCGCGCTACCAGGGCGTGCAAGCGCCCAAAGCGCGTCCTGAGGATCTCTGCGACGCCTGCACCAAGACGCATATCAACGACGATCCCGCGCAGTACTACGACTATGCCCTGGCCACCCTGATCAAGTTCCAGCTACACGACCACATCTGCGGCAAGATCCTAGGTCAGGACGTGCGGGCCTGCGACTACTCGGGCAACCAAGAAGTGGGCAAGTTCCTAAAGAGAATCCTTGCCCTCGGGGCGACCCGCGATTGGCGAACCGTGATCCACGAAGCGACCGGCGAGGATATCGGCCCGCGCGCCATGCTCGCGTACTTTCAGCCGCTGGTCGCGGATCTTGACAAGCGCAACCTCGGCCTCGATTGCTCGCGCTGAGTGCTTCCCTACGGACAGGTTCCAGCGGACGGCCCGTTGACTGTGCAGTTGCCAGTGTCGCACTTGCTGCCCGCACAACACGGTTGACGGGCTCCACCGCAGGCTTGGCACGTCGCCGTGAGCGATCCGGTGCTGGTCTTGCAAACCAGGCTCGCGCTTGAGCAGGTCGAGCCTGTGCAACACGCCTTTCCTTCTGAGCCGCACGCCACGCAGGTCGAGGTCCCCGTCATCGAGGACTGGCAGATGGCGTCGGCGTTGCAGGTTCCGGTCCCAGTGCTGTAGAGCGAAACTCCACAACAGGGCTCGGTCGCATCTCCGCAATGAACGCAGGTTCCGCTTGTCGTCGCGCCGAGCTGGCAGGCCGTGTTGGGTGCCGTGCAGCGAGCGTAAGTGTTGGGCGCGCAGCACGCATCGTCCTGTGCACCACAAGTCCCGCAAGCACCTGCCGAGCAGGTCTGAGCGTTGAGCCCCGTG
>CAZBIU010000389.1:5029-6129 GCA_964491625.1 uncultured Myxococcales bacterium | reverse complement strand
GAGGGCGTATTCGAGTCGCCGCCCGCGCACTTGACCCCGCCTCCGTCCTCACAGCCTGCGTCGACGGTCAGCGAGAAGGCGCCCTTGGTCAGGAACGAGTTGGGCAGGTTCAAGTACTTGATGAGCAGGCTGTTGTCGGTGTGAAACCGATTGCGCGCCGAGAGGCCCATCGTGTCCTTGCCGTAGTAGCCGCTGAACACCATGGCGATTGCGCCATTCGGCCGGTAAGCGATCTGGAAGCCAAAACCCGGCATGTTGTTGAACTCGCCGTATGACTGCCAGCCGTTGATGATCCATGGCTCGATCTTAAGCTTATCGGTCGGGAACCACTGGATACGGATACCATTGAAGAACCAAGGCGTGTTGGACGACACGTACGAGGCTTGGTCGGTCCAGTTCTCGTAATTGTAGTAGCTACACAGACCAACGTAGGACAAGAAGATTCCGGCATCGAGATTGATCCCGCTATTGACGTCCCAATGGTAACCGCCATAGCCCTCGGTGATATACTTGTAGGCGTCGCGCAAGCTCCATTGGCCGAGGTCCGGGCTGGCGTCGTTACGCGGTGTCATGGTCGAGTAGAGGCCGAGCTGGGTCATCAGCCGGCCGCGGGCGCCATTGTAGTTGACATCGGTGCCAAGGCCGAGGTGCATGATTTGGAGCTCATTTGACCGTCCGGACGAGGTCGATCCGACGATCGTATGGTCCACAGGATGGGAGAATTCGTAGTTGTAGCCGACGTCGATAGTAAACATCGGATTCAGGATCTTGCCGGCCATCGGATAATCGATCTGTCGGCTCTGACCGTTCATCCAGCCGAAGTCGGCAAACACGAACGGATCCGGCGCCTTGGCCTCGGCGGCGGGCGCCGTGGTCTGGGTGGGTTGCATTGCCGTTGGCGGCTCCTGCGGCGGTGGGGGCGGGACAGGTGAAACCTGTGCCGGTGTCTCTCCCGGCGCGGCTGCTGGTGCGGCCTGCTCGGCCTCGGCCTGCGCGTCTGCTCTTCCGCTCCATGTCGCCAAAGATGACGTCGCGAGTGTAACTATCAATATCCTGAATTGCCTTGAGCTCAAAATGCCCTCCATCGACTGATTGTCACT
>CAZBIU010000389.1:0-5019 GCA_964491625.1 uncultured Myxococcales bacterium | reverse complement strand
CACTGTTGTTGTTGATTGAATATCGCATCCTATTGATGACCAACTGTAGTCACGAGAGAGTTAAAACAACGTTAAGATGGCGCTGTTGAGGCGTCGCCAAATCAAGATTTTCACCATTGAAATTCGCGCGATACATGCAGGAAATACCGTGCAAACTCCAAGCGTCGGAGACGACAGAATTGCGATTTGCAAGGGTCGCCGCCGCGAGCCTGCTTACCCTCAACCCTCTCCGATCCGGACGCGAAGGACCGGTGGATCTCGCGTGCTGGCTATGCGCAAGGACAGCAAGTACTCGACGCATTCAACCGACGAGCAACGACGCCAGCGCGCGAAAGACCAAGCCGGACGGTTGCAGAACGTCGCGGTCGAGGCACTACCCGGCGGCTTCGATCGGGGTCGAAGCTTCGTTCACGATAGTCTTCACGTCGATCTGATGCTCTGCGATCATTCGCCGCACGGTGGGATAGGGAACCCCCAGTGCCCGCGAAATGGCGGCGCGACGGCCTCTGAATTCCCGAATCAGAAGGACGAGGTAGTCGCGCTCCAGCTCGGCGAGTGTCGGTATCTTGGGGATTCCGCGCTTGTCCGTTTTTGAGATCGATTGCTGAAGCTCGGTGCGCACGTAGATCGGCTCGGCCTCGTCGAACACGACGATGGAATCCGCACCCACCTCGTCGGACGTCGCAAGCGCCGCTGCGCGCTCGACCAAGTTGCGCAGCTCGCGAACATTCGCGGGGTAGCTATGGGCCAAGAGCTTTTTCTCAGCCGATTCCGTGAAGTGCAGCAAGGGTCTTCGTTGCCACTTGGCATAGTGGGCGAGAAATCGGCGTGCAAGCCACAAGATATCTGCGGAGCGCTCGCACAGAGGCGGCAGAACCAGCCTGCCCACGTCGAGCGAGTGGACCAGCTCTTGGCGAAGGCCGGGCTGGCGAAGCAGCTCGCTGACGCTCAAACGAGATCCCGCGATGATTCGCTGGGGACGTTCCGACTGAGTGCGGTTTGCGAGCAGCTCCGCGAGCCACGCCTGCGCCGCTGGCCGAAGATTCTCGAAATCCTCTACAAACAGTGTCCCGTCGGTCGTCCACCCGTGCATGTCTGGTGGATTGACGGTGGCTCCGCCGATCGTCCGCCAGTGTCCCATGCTCGCGACTGGGTCCGCATCGTGGATGAAGCGTGCCAACTCGGGCACGCCACTGCCGCGCTCGCCTTCGATGAGTATGGGGGCGCCCGGGGCCCGGGCGAGTCTTCGCGCCAGATCGAGAACGGGCGTCAGGGTTGGCGAGTCCAGCATCCAATAGCTGGGAATCTCGCCGGCCATTCCCTCGGCCCGTCGCTCCTGAAGAACACGCGCGATCTTAAGGGTTGACTCGGATTGGGCACAAGCCCCGCGCTCTGGAAATGGCGTTGTCACTTGCCGTCACCTCTCCGTTAGGTTCACTGGGGTTCAACGTAGCAAGCGGGTAGTTAAGAATTGGTTAAAATGGCATCCGATACAGTCGAACAGGTCGGACTGGCCGACGTGCTCAAGCGGTAACCCAAGCCAGCCTCGTTGAGGATGTACTTTGGCTGTGTCGGATCGGTTTCGAGCTTTCGGCGAAGGGCGTGCATGTACACCCGAACATAGTCGGCCTTGTTCCGGTACGCCGAGCCCCAGGTTTCCTTCAGCAAGACATCCGTCGCAACCAGCATCCCAGGGTGACGTGCCAGGGTCCCCAGCAGCCTGAATTCGGTCGGTGATAGGTGAACCCGGTCGTTTCCCCGCAAGAGAGAACGCGCGGCGAGATTGAAGGTGTAGGGTCCAAACTCGACCGTGGTTGCGGTCCCGTCGAAGACTCTCGCGTGATTGCGGAGCGTCGCACGCATGCGCGCCCGCAGCTCTGGCACCGAAAACGGCTTGGTCAGATAGTCATCCGCGCCCGCGTCGAGCGCCTTCACCTTGTCCGTGTCATCTCCGCGACCCGAGACGACGATGATGGGTGCCGCGCTGTTGGCTCGAATCACGGGAACCAGGGTCAAGCCGTCGGCATCGGGGAGCCCAAGGTCTAGCAGCACGATGTCTGGGTTTCGGGTCCTGACCTCCTCGATGGCGCGCTGGCCCGTGCCGGCATCGATGGTGTGATAGCCGTCGGCCTTCAAGGCCATGGAGAGCGTGCGATTCAGGTTGCGGTCGTCCTCGACAACCAATACGGCCGGCCCGTTGCTCATTTGACGGTCTCCCTTCTAAGAATCGCGAAGTTTCGGAAGCTCTGCGACTGTCCCAGACAGCTAATGCAAGACAGGAGCCGACTCTGCAGTGGCGATCTATCGACTTTTTGCCCTGGCGGCTGGCGCCTGCCGTCACCACTGCGCAGTTTGCAGGGTCCACGGTCCGGCATCGTGCAAATTGCCAGCAGGGACGCTATTCAGAGGTACACAGTCGATACCCGAGACCAGCCTCGTTCACCAGGTACCGAGGTCGGGTCGGGTCGGTCTCGAGCTTTCGCCGCAATGAATGCATATAGACTCGGACATACCCCTTCTTGGCCTGATGCGCTGTTCCCCAAGCTTCTTTGAGAAGCGTGGTTGCCGTGACGACCTCGTCCGGGTGTCGCGCCAAAGTTGCCAGGAGCTTGAACTCGGTCGCCGAGAGAGGAACGTGCTGGTCCTGGCGTAGAAGTCTTCGCCCGACCAGATCCAAGCGGTAGTCACCGAACGAGATAATGGTTCGAGGGAAAGAGCCCACCTGAGCGTGACTACGAAGCGCCACCCGAATACGAGCCAAGAGCTCGGGAACGGAGAAGGGCTTGGTCAGGTAATCGTTTGCCCCCGCATCGAGGGCTTTCACCTTGTCGGCGTCCTGCTCGCGCGCGGAGACCACGATGATTGGCGTGGCCGTGTGCGATCGGATGGTCGGTACCAGCGCCAGACCGTCGATGTCGGGCAAACCCAAGTCGAGGAGAATGACGTCGGGGTTTTGCGTGCGAACCTGCTGGATGGCCTGTTGACCGTTGCTAGCGTCGACGACGCGGTAGCCCTCGGCTTCCAAGCTCGCCGAGAACACGCGCAAAATCTTGCGATCGTCCTCGACGATCAAGACAGAGGTTTCGCCATTCACCGGCCCCATGCCCGCGCGCTTTCGCCTGGCATATTCTCCTCCAGCAGCGTAGGCGCTCCGTTTGTGACGGGCAGTGTGAACTGCACGGTCAGCCCGCCACCGGGTGTGGGTGTCGCCCAGATTCTGCCTCCGTGAGCATCGACAATGCCTCTTGCGAGCGTGAGCCCGAGTCCGAGGCCAGGGCCACTGTCACCGCTGCTGCGGTAGAACTTCTCGAAGATGCGCCCAAGCTCGTGGTCGCGGATGCCTCGGCCATGATCGGTCACTGAGACCAGAACGTGGTTTTCGTCGTGCAAGGAGACGTTGATTTCGATCGGCAAGTCGGTCCCTGCGTGATTGAGCGCGTTGCTGACCAAGTTCAGTAAGACCCGTTCGATGAGGACGGCATCGATCTCGACCAGCGGCAGGTCGTCTGGTAAATGCGCCCGCAGTCGCCACTTCCCCTGCCCGGTCTGTTCGCCGACATGCCGTAGTACGCCGGCTACCACCTCTTCCAGGCTTTCCCAGTCACGGCTCACGGACAGTCTTCCCGCTTGCAGACGGGTGACGTCGAGCAAGCTGTTGAGTAGCTCGCTCAGGCGTTTCGCCTCTTCGTGGATAAATCGCGACATCTCGGTGCGAGTCTTGGCCTGCAGCCGATCGCTACCGTGCTCGGCCAACATGCTCGACGCCGACGTTATTACGGTGAGCGGCGTGCGAAGCTCGTGGGAAACGGCGCTCAGAATCGCGCTGCGAGTTCGCTCGACTTCCGCTTCGATCTCGGCGGCACGCTTTTCCCCGGATAGCAGTAGCCGTTCGATGGCCATCGCCATTTGCCGGGCCATGGCTTGCAGGAGGGACGAAGGTCGGATGTCCGCGGTCGAGGCATTTCCGTGAGGCCGAATCGCCAGTACGCCGAGGCATCCACGCTCGGCAATCAGCGGGAGGTAGCAGTCTTCGCCGGCAGGGTGAGTCGGCGTGCCCGGTCCGACTGGCTCCAAGCAGTCGGCAACCCAGGCCGCGTTGGCCAGATCTTCGCTGGTCGCGGCTGCGGGGCCGTTACTGCAAAACGCATCCCAGGAACCCTTCAATCCGTTCGCGAGAAGGATGCGTGCCGATACCGCTGCGACGGCCTCTATTTGCCGCACCCCTCCGACGAGCAGGTCGGTCATCGTGTGGGCATCGGCCAGGTCCTTCGCCAATGCGTAGAGCGACTCCGTTCGGCGTTCGCTGAGGCGTGCGGCCCTTGCTTGCTTGCGCAGCCTCTCGTTGAGGGTGCTGACCAAGATCGCGACCCCGAACATCGAAAACTCGGTCACCAAATCCCGACCGTTGTCGATGTTGAAGCTGCCGTACGGGGGAAGGAAGAAATAATCAAAGCAAAGTGCGCTGGTAATCGCCGCCAGGACCGCCGACCCATAGCCAAATACCATCGACACAAGAGCGATAACGAAGAGATAACCAATCGCGGTATTGGTGAGATCCCCTCGGCCTCCGAGCCGGAGGCCAAGCAGCGTCGCCAGGCTGGCTGTCGCGACTCCGAGAAGACAGTGGACCGAAGCTTTACGCCAGCTCCAAGCTGCTCTCACGAATCTCATCCAACCTCGGCTTGTCATTGCGTCACTGATTCCAATCTCGGCGCTGCATGACTCCGAAAAGACGGCGGCGGGGGCGCAGTTGCTTGCGTCCCCGACACCGATGGTATTCGCAAGGCCTCATTGACTTGTCGAGGCTTGCGCAAGGGCCGTCTTCTGGCCTCCGGGCGTGGAGGTGAGTGCATAGGACCTTTGCAGAATGTCCTGCACCGCCTCAGCGCTGGCCCCCCTGACGGATAGCTCGTATCCTGCGAAGATCTCCGATGCGGTCACGGTCGTGCCGGCAAGGATGAACGGATCCATTGTCGCATCACTACCAGGCACGCGTCCCGATGCCGCCAAAGCGACGTG
>CAZBIU010000388.1:0-6134 GCA_964491625.1 uncultured Myxococcales bacterium | reverse complement strand
AGTTCTGGCTGCCGCGCATCGTGCAGCCGCCGCGGCCCAAGGCGCCCGCGCCGACACTGAACCTGACCGACGATCCCAATGCCAAAGCGGCGCCGAAAGAGGCGCCCAAGGTTGACGACGCCGATATCTCCAAGGATCTGCGGCGCGCCCTCAAGCGCGCGCAGCTTCTCGCGCAAGCCACCGAGGAGCCGGCCGAAGGCTCGCTCACCGGTTCGCTGGAAGGCACCTCCACCCAAGGGGTGCAGGGCGACGCCTGGGCGACCGCGGTCGCAAACGCCGTGCGCGGCGCCTGGAACACGCCGGTGGGGCTGATCACCGATTCAGAGCTGCGGGGCCTCTCGGCCAAGGTTCGGATCTCCATCAGCGCGACCGGGGTGTTGTCGAACCCGACTATCACAAAATCCTCCGGCAACCCATACTTCGATGACTCCTGCATCCAGGCTGTGAAAGCCGCTGGCAGGGTACCACCTCGTCCCAACGGAAAAGCCGGGCCACTGGCGATAAACTTTGATGGCGCTCAGCTTGGGCGATAGACAGGCACTCTCACACCTTTGAAAGAAGACCGCGAATGAAGATGCATCTGCTCACCGCCGGATTTCTGCTTTCGACCCTGCTGTCCACGGGACCCGTCATGGCGGCAGACCAGGCCGCCGTCGTCGAAGACCTGCCCGAGATCACCATCGCCGACCCGAACCGCGACCTGTTCCGGATTGCCCTGCCAAGCGCGGTTGGCGACGGGGATCTGGTGGGCGCAGCGGTCGATACCGAACGGCGTGATCTCGACGTCGTGGGCCTCTTTCGCCTGCTCGACCCGGCATCCTTTCCCGATTCGCTCTTGAAGGAAGGGCTTGGCTTCTCGTCGGACTACTGGTCGCAGGTGGGCGCGCAAGGCGTGGCCAAGTTGCGCGCCAGCCACGAAGGCGGCGGCTTCGCGGTCGAGGGCCGGCTCTATCAAGTGGGCCGCGGTGACAGCCCGGTGATGACCAAGACCTACCGCGGGTCCGAGCTGCGCCCGCTCGTGCACATGTGGGCCAACGACGTCGTGGCCCAGTTCACCGGCACGCCTGGCATCTTCGGGTCGCGCATCGCCTTCGCCATGTCCGGAAAGAGCGGCGAGGTCGCCACCATTGGCATGGACGGCCAAGAGCTGCACGTGGTCACCCAGATGCACTCGCAGTGCCTTCTGCCCGCGCTCTCGCCGAGCGGCGGGCAAATCGCCTTCAACTCCTTTCTGCGCGGCGGCGCCGATTTGTGGGTCGTTTCGGCCAGCGGCGGCCGCGCCAAACGCATCTCCGATCGTCCTGGGCTCAATACCGGGGCCGCCTGGCTCAGCGGAAGCACCCTAGTCGCCACGCTCTCGTACGAAGGCAACGCCGAGCTCTACAAGATCTCTGCCAGCGACGGGAAGGTGCTGGCGCGCCTCACCAGCTCGCTCAGCAGCATCGACACCTCGCCGACCATATCTCCCGGCGGCGGCGAGATCGCCTTCGTGTCCGACCGCCAGGGCACGCCGCAGATCTTCCTGATGCCGTCGTCGGGCGGCGCGGCCCGGCGCCTGACCTTCCAGGGCAACTACAATCAAACCCCACGTTTTTGCCCGCGCAAGGAAACGCCCATCATCGCCTTTACCGGTCGCGACGAGCGCTATGTGTTCGACATCTTCCTTTACGATCTGCGCACCGGAAAGATCGATCGGGTGACCCAAGGACAGGGCTCGAACTACGACCCGGCCTGGTCGCCCGACGGGCGCCTCTTGGTCTATGCGTCGAGCCGCGGGGGACTTTTCGTGAAGAATCTGCAGACCAAGAAGGAATTCCAGATCTACAAGGGCGGCGCCAAGAACCCTTCGTGGGGCCCGCCGCCTGCTGCGTCCAGGTAGTCGTGCGTATCGCCACCATCGACATCGGCACCAACACCACGTTGCTCTTGGTTGCCGAAACCAGCGACGCCGCCGTGGTCGCCGAACACGCCGAGATTACACGCCTCGGTCGCGGCATCGGCGCCGACGGCGGCCTCGGCCGGCAGGGCATCGAACGCACGCTCGCCGTGCTGGCCGAGTACGCCGACATTGCCCGCCGGCACGGCGCCGCCATCTTCGCCATCGGCACCGAAGGGCTGCGCCGGGCGAGCAACGCGCAGGACTTCCTGGTGCCGGCCGCGAAGGCGCTGGGAACGCCGGTCGAGGTCATCGACGGCGACCGCGAGGCCGCGCTGACCTTCCTGGCCGCGCGGCGATCGTTTCCCGAGCTGACCGACGGCACCGCCGTGGTCGTCGACATCGGCGGCGGCTCGACCGAGATCATCGTGTCGCGCAAGGGCGCGGTTGATTTTCGCCGTAGCCTGCCCCTGGGCTCGGTTCGCTTGACGGAAAAGCACGTGCGAAACGACCCAGCCACCGAGGCCGAAGTCGCGGCAGTCACCGAGGAGGCATCCCGCCTGCTGGCCGCGGTGCCATTCCCGGGCGAGCCCGCCACACTGATCGGCATCGCGGGCACGGTGACCACCCTGGCCGCTATGTCGCTCGATCTACGAAGCTACGATCCCGCCATCGTGCACGGCCACCACATGAGCTTGCCGGCGCTCGACGCCCAGATTGCCCGTTTGCGCGCAGCCACGCAAACCCAGCGCGAGCAGATGGCAGGCCTCGATCCGCGGCGCGCTGACGTGATCCTGGCCGGCGCCGTTCTTCTGCGCGCCATCGCCGATCGAGCCGGCGCGAAGGAAGTCCTGGTCAGCGATCGCGGGATCCGCTGGGGCCTGTTTTTCGAAAAGGCCGCCCGGTAGCGGAGCGGGGCACCCCGCCTCTGTGCCTCTCCCATTGACCGGCTCTGCGAGACAGACCGCCCGCGAACCCGCACAACCATTCCCATTGACTGCGCCGCAGCGTCGCTATCTGATGGTATCTGCATTCATGCTCGACCTCGAAGCAATCCGACGCCTGCAGCAGCTAGACGTCACTGGACGCCGCGTATTTCTCCGCGCAGATCTGGACGGTTCGTTCTCTGCTCAAGGCGCCGTCCGGGACGACCAGCAGTTGGCGTACCTCTTGCCCACGCTCCGTTACCTGGTGGGCCAGCGCGCGAAGGTCGTGGTGGCTACGCGTCTCGTGACCGATGGTCGCGAGGGGCCGAACCGGCGCGTGCTGGCGTTCTTCTTTCCGCCTGGAACGAAGATCAAGCTCGACAAATGGCCGTGCCCGGCCGCCGCTGACGGACCTGCGAAGTGCCAATCGGCGCTCTGGCCGAATGGGGATGCCCGTCGCTCGCCGGGAGCCGAGCGACGGCTTTACGCCAAGACCCACGACACCATGGCGTGCCGGTTCTACGACCGGATGGCCCGGCGCTCGCCTTGCGAGGTGGCGCGCACGGCGATCCGACTGCGGCTGCTCGACTCGGAAAACGACTTCATCGCGAGCGCGGTCTACCGCCTCACGCTTGGCAATGGCGAAGTTCGCGAGGGGCAGGCCGATGCCCAGGGCTGGCTGGTCGAACAGAACGTCGAGACGCCGAATCAGGTCACCATCGAGTGGGGTTACCCGCCCGAGTATGGGATCACGGACGACGAGCGCCGCAAGCGCTGGGGACGTGGCGGTCCGTTCGACTACGCGCTCGACGTAATCCTGCGTACGGATGGCAGCCGCACCGACGAAGAAGAGGCTTTGGATCACCTGAACAACCTCGGCTATCCGCCTGAGCGCAGCCTGGCCGAGAACCTGCTACGCTTTCAGCGCGACTACGAAGTTTGGCCGGCCGATGGCGAACTGACCGACGACGCAAAGAAGGCACTGGCCATGGCCGATGACGAAGGTCTATCGCGCGAGGAATTCATCGAGAAGTGGTCCGGTCAAGGGAGTTGAATCAGGAGCAACGATGGCAGATCCGCACCAACAACACCTAGCCTCGGCGGGAAAGCCGTACGCGACGTACCTTGAGGGAAGTGGCAACGACGTCAAGCTGTACGAGCTCGGAAGCGATGGCCCGGATGGAACCTCCGGCGCCTTTGCCGACCTCGACGCGGCGATCAATGCCGCCCAGAAGTTCATCTTTATCTGCGACTGGTCGTTCCAGCCCTACGTGCGCCTCGGATCACGCAGCGGCGCTCCGGCGCTGGTGCAAACGGCAGGGGCGAAGCTGAACGCACGCGCCAAGGCCGGGGTGCTGGTGGCGATCCACGCGTGGGATCACACCAACGCCGGAGCGCCCGACGATCAGAACGACGATGCCGGCAGCGGCATGGACGACATCGCCAAGGCCCTCGGTGACAAAGGGCGCAGCGCGAACCTGCTATGGCGCAAAAGCTCCCGCTCGGGCGCGAACGCCGGCTGGAGTATCCACCAGAAGTTCGTGGTTCTCGACTCGGGCGGTGTCGTGAAGGCATTCTTCGGCGGCCTCGACCTGACCAAGGGACGCTTCGACTGGGGTGGGCACCCGATCCTCTATCCGGGCGCCAGCGGCCCGCTCGGCGGCAAGCTTACCGACAAGAAGGGGCGCGGCTACGACGACTGGTATAGCGCCGAATTCCAAAGCAATGGCGAGCCGGGCGATGTGACCATGCCGCGACAGCCGTGGCAGGATTACTACGCGCAAATTGCCGGCCCTGCCGCCTGGGACATCCTGCGCGAATTTGTGGGGCGGTGGAATACACATAGCATCTCCGGAATGTCTTCTGGCAATTCCACAAGTAAGGACATTGAGCGCGTCGAGGGGTTCTTTCTCAATCTCTTCAGCGACGCTAGCCTCAAGAAGCCGTGGGAGGATCATGGTGGCCCATTCACGGCCCGGGTCGTCCGCTCCATCGTGAAGGACGACTGGGGGCAGCGGCGCGAGCGGAAGTGGAATGGTACACTCGGTGATCCAATCCCGTGTAACACACCGACTTCTGACGGAAAGACTCAGACCGAGTTCACTTGGAATGTTCCCAAGGACTGCGAGAACAGTATCGAGCAGGCGTACGTGAACGCCATTAAGAACACTAAGAGATTCCTCTACATCGAATCGCAGTACTTCATCGGATCAGGATCGAGTTGGGGCCGTCCCAGCGTGACCAACCGAATTCCGAAGACCATCGTGGACAAGATCGTCGACAAGATTGCTCACGGCGACGACTTCCATGCCTACATCGTCATCCCCATGTTTCCCGAGGGCGATCCGGTTTCCGGGGCGGCGCCGGACCAGCGGCAGTTCGAATGGAACACCATACGCTACATGGCGCGGACGGTGGCCAAGGCCGCGCGTGAGAAGGGAAAGGACTGGACCGATTTTCTCGGCTTCTACTTCCTAGCCAACTGGACCCCGCTGGCCTCGGCGAAGAAGACCGGTGAGCGCCAGGACCGAGTGAAGGCCAACCAGCGCTACATGGTCTACGTGCACAGCAAGCTGATGATCTGCGATGATGAGTATCTCATTCTCGGCAGCGCCAACCTCAACGAGCGAAGCCTGGCCGGCAATCGCGACACGGAAATCTGTGTGTACCTGTTCCCCGACGAAGGAAAGCTCGGGATGGCGAAGGGCAAGATTCAGGCGCTGCGAAGGCAGGCCTGGACCGAGCATTTCGGCAGCCTGCCGCCGAGTTGGGACGCCCCTGAAAAGCCGGTCTGCTCGGCTGCCATACGAAACAAGGGACTCGTCAACTGGGCTGCGCTGACACAGGCTCAGCGCCCCGACGCCAGCCACCTTGTCGCCTGGCCGTTCGAGGTGGGGCAAGATTTGAGCTCGTTCTACGTCAAGACGATGGTCGGTGGCATTCTGGATCAGTTCATCTTCGATGCCGCGACCCACAGCTCGGGCATACCCGGCAACGATTGGATGTGGGCCTCGCCGAACGGCGGTGTGGCGCCCGGTTTCTTGGCTGAATGACATGCGTCGAGCGCTTTCTTACGTCCTTGACTTGGCATTCTTGGGCGCTCCTTGGTCGGCGCTCCTCGGCATGCTGGCGATTCCGGAACGAGGCAACTGGATCGGCGGACTCGCGGTGTTTGCAGCGTTCACGATGCTGGCCTCGGCGGGCAGCATCATGTTGATCATCGTGCAAGCCGTCTTGTTCCTGAGACGTGGACGTACCTTGGGGATGGCAGTGACCGGTTTGGTCGCGGGAACGGGACGAAGGGGATTGTCGCTCGTGGCCGATCCCCTGAT
>CAZBIU010000387.1:0-6166 GCA_964491625.1 uncultured Myxococcales bacterium | reverse complement strand
AGGACGGTCCCACAGCGCGCGGTCTACGTCAGGCGGGGGCAGAGCGAGGACTTACCATCCAGCGGCCACCGGGATTGGCGGCCATCCCGACGATTTCCACCTTTCTGCTCGCGATGTCGATGGCGAACAGCACGTGGTAGCGAATGAGCCCGAGCCAGGTCACCACCTCAACCGTAAAGAAGTCCATGCCGACCAGCACGCCCAGGTGTGCCTTGATGAAGGTCGCCCGCGACCTTCGCTTTCCCCGCTCTGGCGCCAGGTCGACGCCATTCTCCTGGACAATACGCTTTGTCGCGAACCACAACGCTACTGGTGCGCGGCCGACTCCCCGCCCGAGCGCTTCGTCCGCACGGCTTCGCGGTAGTCGTAGAGCTGTTCGCGGTACTCCTCGGCGATTTCCCTTGCGCGCGGCCGCTGGGCTTCCGACAGCAGCGCCTCGGCAGTGAAGTAGGCATCGGTGTCGTTTTCGTCCATGCGCGATTCCGGATCGTGGTGTTGGGTGTTATCCACGGCGCCACCCATGGGGCCGCGGTGAGGGCCTCTGCCCATCCCGCGCCCACCACCCATGCGTCCCGGACTGGAAGCGGTGGGGTCAGTGGTCGGGCGGGTCATCGAGGGATCGTTTCGTTGAGGCGACGATGCCGCGGTATTTGCCTTGTGGACAGCACTGCCTTCTGCGCGAATCGCCTGGTTCTTGGCTCGCAGCTCCCGGTCGAGCCCCTCCAACTTCTGGATTTGGTCGTCGGACAAGTTGAGCTCGCCCCGATGGGCCAGCACGGCGGCGATGGACGAATGGACCAAGGGAGGCTGCGGGGCAGGAGCTGTCGATGCGGGCGAAGGAGCGTTTTCCGCAGGCGCATGCGCACAGGAGCTCATCAGCAGGGTCCAGCCGAAAAGGGCTGCCTGGCGTCGTCCCAGACAATGTCCAGCATGGGCGTGACCACCAGTTGGCAGCGGGCCTTTCACCACCTTCGCGTACCACACAGGCAGAAGCTTCGCACTAACAAATGAGCGCCCCTCCGGGAGATCATGCTCTGCTGCATGCTTCGGGCTCGAACAGCGGAAACGCCGGCGATTTCCCCCACAACGCTCAAAGTATATCACCGCCCGCCAAAGGATCGGATGTCAGTGCTCAAGCAAGCTGGGCGGGGGAAATCCGACACCAGACAGCAGAGTCCACGGCTTGCCTAGCGTCAGCCAGGCGCGGGCTTCGAAGCCGAGGTTCCTGCGCGAGGCTCCCTGCCGCCGCCTTTCTTGTCGCCGTTGTCGAGTATGAAGTAGGTCACGCCGGGCGTGCCACAGGCATCTCCGTTGCGGTGGAATTTCCAGTGGATGTACACCTTGCCGTTCCCCGACAGAATTGCTGTGGGTGGGCTGGGGAAAGGCTCGGCGGCGTAGACCGAGCTAATGGCCGCAGCGTCGAATCCGGTGTTCCCCGACGTGCGAACCATGGAGATCTTGTCCACCTTGCCCTCCTTGTCGAGGACGATTTCGAGCTTCGCCACCAGCTTCATGTCGTTCATGGGGCTGTCCCGAAACGATGCATCCATCTGGGTGAGGAAACCGAACCCCCACTTTTCGTGAATCTGCCGATGCATATGCGTGATGAACTGGGCGAACGGCGCCGCTCGGGTATTGAGCTCGGTATGGTTGCCCGGGGTCACTTCGTTGATGAAGTTTTCCAAGGCCGCCAGCACCTTCTCCTGGTGCTCAGCGAATTTGCCCTTGTGCTTGGACCTTTCCTGCTTGGCGACCGCCGCAGCCAAAGCACTGTCGTCGCCAAAGGCCGATACGTAGCCCTTACGGGTCAGGTGAGGCGTGGTCTTCTCTTCGGGAACCGCCGCACGCCGCTCCCCTTCCTTTCCCGGCCGTCCGTCGCGCAGCTTGGAGAGCAGGCCGTCGGGCGATTCCTCTGGTCTCTCGCCTCGCGAGCCCGACCGCTCCACGCCGGGGGTGCGCATGGACAAAGTGGATTGCGTCTCTGGCACAGGTTGTCTTCCATCTCCCGACGCCTGCCCGCCGCGCTGGCCTGACTTTTCCTCCTGCGCCTCGGCCTGCGCTATCTTTTCCCGGTCGTCACTGGGCTCGGCCGGTTTGCCTTGCTCAGCCCTATCCAGATTGGTCTGCCGTGCGCGGGTCTCGTGATCGGTGCGATTGTTCCGCTGGGCCAGGTACTTGGCGTCCTTGGGTTCTTCCACGTCTTTGCCCATATCCAGATCAACAATCCTCTGGTGCTGCAGGTCGATCTCCTCGACCTTGGGCCTGTCTTCCGGTTTTGGCTTGTCCTCCACCTTTGGCGGCACAAACGCCGGCGGCGGCGGCTCGGGAACACGCTCGGCCAGCACAGGCGGCTTGGCCGGCACCGTGTCCTCAAGCTTCGGTCGCGCGGGGGCTCGGGTCTTCCCGGAGGGCTCCACCGGCTTCTCGATGGCCGGCAGGTTGGGCGGCAACTCGCTCTCCTTCACCTCCTCGAAGGTCACCTGCACCTCGTCGTCTTCAGGCTTGCCCCACCAGAACAACCACGTCACCAGCGGCACCAAAATCTGCGCGTGTAAGAAAATCGAAAACAGCAGGCCCCAGCCGATCCGGCCGCGAAGCTGACCCGGGTGCTGCTTCTTCATGCGCGCACCGAAGGTTACACGGAAAGGGCGCGGCAATCCTTGGACAGACGCCTTGGGATCGCAAGAGTCTCAATCCGTTAAGCACGACGCGATCGCAAACTGGCCAATCTGTTAACCGGAATGACGCGCCTCTCTCCCGTCTAGGCTCCCCATTAGACGACCATCCCCAAACGCCTAGGGCAACTGATCTCTGGCGTCCAACCGGTTGGAATGGCTCGTGTTCTCGCCAGAGATCACGGCCCGCTTGGAAAACGCTGGCCTATTCACCCCCTGCCCCATCTTCGCTGTCGCAGACCATCGTACGAACTGAGGTGGGCCAATAAGGGCGTACTGTGAACGGTCAGCACGCGAGATGCAGGGTCACCCACTTGCCTCCAACGCACTGCATGTCGCGCCCGGAGCAAGACGGTCCGTAGGTGCACCAGACCCCGCTCGTCATCGTGCACGGGCTGCCGTCGCCAGGTGGGAGCGCGGGACACTCAGCCGGAAGGTTCTTGCTGCAGACCCATCCTGGATCGGGTCCGCCCGTGAAGCCGCACGTGCAGTATTCCGTCGCGTAGACACACGTCGCCCTGATGCCTCCGTCCGTGCTGCAGATGCCGACAGGCGGCGAAGCCGGGTCCGCAGGGCAGCTCGGATCTGGCGTGGCCGTACATCCCGTCAAGGGAAGCGTCACCTGCCACGTGCCTTGCGAGCACTTCGCCGAGGTCTTGCAGAACCACCGAGTATCGTCGCCGTAGTAGCAGATCGTGCTCGCCGCGACCGAACAGGATCCGCTCGGCACTGACGAGGGACAGTCGGGTTGCGTGGCGTCGATCGAGGCATCGGTGCCAGCGTCGTACCAAGCCGCTCCGCCCTGCCCGTTGCCTCCCTTCCCTCCCGCTCCACCCGTGCCGGTCACACCACCGATGTTCCCCCCGGTGCTGATTGTCCCACCGCTGCCACTTCCTCCTTTGCCGCTGCCCCCGGTCCCTGGCACGGTTCCACCGCTGCCGGCTCCGCCGGTCCCACTCAAGATGCCACCGGTGCCGCTGCCGCCGGTTCCAGTCACGATGCCACCACTGCCACCGGTTCCCAGCACGACACCACCGGCCCCGCCGGTCCCGGTCACGGTCCCACCCGAGCCGCTCCCGCCACTCCCTGTCGGGGTACCGCTGGTGCCAGTCGTGCTTCCGCCCTTGCCCATGTTCCCACCGCCGCTTTCGAGCGATCCACCCGCGCCACCGGTGCCTGGCAATGCTCCACCGGTTCCGGCGGTTGGCTGGTCAACAGCACCGTCGCCCTTGCGGAGCATGTTGTCCTTTGAGCCGCATGCGGTGCCGACCAGAACGATTATGGTAATAAGACTAGTACGTGTTCTTGTTGTCATGCCCACAGAGTGTCCCCTGGGAAAAGAGTGGCGCGCCGGATCTTCATAGGAACAGTATTATCGCACCAATCTCCCTTGCACAGGAGCCTCGTGACAGTGATGTTGGTCACGTGGCGTGCCACTCCACGAGGTAGTCGACTTGCCCTTGCAAAACGCGCTCGAGCCAGACCGCCAGCCAGGCTGCCAGAAACTGCACTGGCAACGGCAAAGTCAAACCTGTCTTTCTCGCGGCCATGGGAGTGCCAGAATTCACGGCTCAGTTGCAAATTCGGCGTTTGCGAACCGTGTAGAACCGTTCGATATCACCACGACCAGAATAGGAAAGGGCCCGCATCCGGAAAAGGCGGGCCTCTGCTCACTCGCGAGATCGTTTGCTATAGCGGCGAATAGCTACAGGCGCTGCACACTTCCGAGATGCAGTTGCCGTCTGGATCCGCGTATGGCGCGGACTTAAGCTGGTCGATGCTGAGCTCTGGGCAGGTGTGGCACTGCATGCCGACCTTGGTGCCCTCCTTTAGCGGTCCCTGGGCCACTTCGTCCGCGGTTCGCAGAACCTGAATGAGCTGGCCGTTGGTCGTGCACTTGGCCTTGTCGATGCTGAGCTGCCAGCAATCGGTATCGTGGTTCAGATGGCTATTGGTCTCCCCCGCCTCGCACTTGCGCAGCGATGCGGGGTCTTCCGTGTAGCCGGTGATACTCCCACCATCGTCAGTTTGCTGGTAGCGATAGGCTACGCGGCAGTCGGCGCCCTTCTGCAAGTCGGCCGCGGTCGCGGGACCGGGGTCGTTGGCGTAGTCCGTGTTGTACAGCTTGGCGTCCACGCACAGGTTCTGCAGCCTCTTGGCGATGGCGTCACCGATGCCCTTCATGCCGTACGAGAAGTCGCGCTCGCAGATACTAGACTTGAGGCCGTTGTCGCCGAACTTGTCGATGAAGGCCGACATGCGCAAGCCGCCTTCGGCGCCCCAGCCCCACGCATCCTGGTCGAAGGATTCGCTGCCTCCTTTGGGCAGGTGGTCGGGATCGTAGCAGACCGGCCAGTAGTCCCAAATCTGCGAGTATTTGTCATTACCGGTGATCGGGTTGGGGGTCTGGTCGATCTTGTACTTGGCATTGGCCATGTCGTACTGGATCTTGTTGTTGCTGTCGAGAACGGGATTGCCGTTGCCGTCGACGATCATACGCGGCCATCCGAAGATGCCGGCCACCAGAATCTGGTCATTCGGGTAGGCCTTCAGGCCCTTGATCTCATCGGCCATGTACTGGATGTCCTTCAGCGGAGTGCAATCGGTCGGCACGCTCGTGTCGGTGGTGACACCGTTGTTCGTCGTTTGGTTGGAACAGGCGTCTGTTCGTGCCGCGCAGTTCGTGAAGTCGGTCTCGAACTTGGCGCTCGTCGGATAGCCAGGCGGCGAATTCGTCAGGTTCTTGCCGCCGCACTGGTGGCCACGCGTGGCGCAGCGGAGGCTGGGCGATTCGCCGAGAAGGTCAGGTAAGTCTCCGAACATGTTGTCGTCGGTCGCGGCCGAGCAGTCATCCTCGTCGCTGACGAAGACCAGGCCTAGGTAGGCCGCTGGGCGGATGAAGGTGTTCTGCAGGCCGTTGCGGGCCGGCTCGCTGTCCGAGCTGTGCAGGTTCTTCGCTACGAGGGCGAATTCGAAGGCTTGAAGCTGATGCTCTTCACCGCAACCCACCGTGCCGAGGGCAGTGGCCAGACAGCCGAAGACTTGGGCAATGTCGCCGTTGGGGGGGTTTGTGTAGTTGACTGGATTGCCCCCGGCGTACTCGAGCCAAAGCGCGTTCGAGTCGGAGACGCCGCAGACGGCGGCCTTGCGCATTTGGAAATCGCCCACGTCGCCCCAGTTGCTGTAGTTGTTGGATTTGTTGGGCCCGCAGGAGGTGTCTTTGTCGTAATGCCCGCCGGTGCCGAGGTCGCTATCGATGATGGCAACGTGCAAATCCGGATAGGTTCCATCGGATGGATCCTTCAGCGCCGTCAGCAGGTTCGGGAGGTTCTTGTTCATCTTGTCGACCTTGGGCGACATGGAGGGCGAGTTGTCGACCATGAACACAAGGTCGAGCTTTCGGACGGGCGAAACCGCAATGTAGAGGTCGGTTTGCTGCTCCGGTTCTGGCGTGGGCTGGGTCAGAGGGTGTGAGATGCAAGCCCACCACA
>CAZBIU010000386.1:0-6187 GCA_964491625.1 uncultured Myxococcales bacterium | reverse complement strand
AACCGCACCGGCCATCATCTTAATGGCGGATCAAACTTGCCACGACCCAACAAACCAACAACCTGTTTTTTTAGAGGACCAGAAACATCCTGTTTCGGAATCGGCTCTTATGGCGCAAACAATCGACCTGCAGCAACTGACCCAGCGTGAGTACCCTTACGGCTTCACCACCGAAATAGAGGCCGATACGGCGCCACGTGGCCTCGACGAGAACGTGATCCGCCTGATCTCGGCCAAGAAAGAGGAACCCGAGTTCCTGCTCGAGTGGCGCCTGCGTGCGTACCGGCACTGGCTGACCCTGACCGAGCCGCGCTGGCCAAACGTGCGCTACGATCCCATCGACTACCAGAACATCATCTACTATTCCGCGCCCAAGGCGAAGGGCGCAGGCCCGAAAAGCCTCGACGAGGTCGATCCCGCCCTGCGCGGCATGTTCGACAAGCTTGGCATTTCGCTGGCCGAACAAGAGCGGCTGTCAGGCGTCGCCCTCGATGCGGTGGTGGACAGCGTCTCGGTCGCCACCAGCTTCAAGAGCAAGCTGGGCGAGCTGGGCATCATCTTCTGCTCATTTTCCGAGGCGGCGAAAGACCACCCCGACCTGGTCCGCCGATACCTCGGCTCCGTGGTGCCGGCCACCGACAACTTCTTTGCGGCGCTCAACTCGGCGGTCTTTTCCGACGGAAGCTTCTGCTACATCCCGAAGGGCGTGCGCTGCCCGATGGAGCTGTCCACCTACTTTCGCATCAACGCCGCAGACACCGGGCAGTTCGAACGGACGCTGATCATCGCCGAGCCGGGCAGCTACGTCAGCTACTTGGAAGGCTGCACCGCGCCCCGGCGCGACAACAACCAGCTTCACGCCGCGGTCGTGGAGATCTACGCGCACGACGACGCCGAGGTGAAGTACTCGACGGTGCAGAACTGGTACCCGGGCGACAGGAACGGCAAGGGTGGCATCTACAACTTCGTCACCAAGCGAGGCAAGTGCGCCGGGAAGAATTCCAAGATCTCCTGGACCCAGGTGGAAACCGGCTCCGCGATCACCTGGAAGTATCCGAGTGTGATGCTGATCGGCGACGGATCGGTGGGCGAATTCTATTCGGTGGCGGTGACCAACCACTACCAGCAGGCCGACACCGGGACCAAGATGATCCACGTGGGCAAGAACACCAAGAGCACCATCGTCTCGAAGGGGATCTCGGCCGGTCACGGACAGAACACCTACCGGGGGCTGGTGCGCGTGACGGGTGGGGCGACCGGGGCGCGCAACTACTCACAGTGCGATTCGCTGCTCATCGGCGACGACTGCGGCGCCCACACGGTGCCCTACCTCGACGTGCGCAATACCTCGTCGCAGGTGGAGCACGAGGCGTCCACCTCGCGCATCAGCGAAGACCAGCTTTTCTACTGCCGTCAGCGCGGGCTCGGCACCGAGGACGCGGTCAATCTGATCGTGAACGGCTACTGCAAGGAGGTCTTTCGGCATCTTCCCATGGAATTCGCCGTCGAGGCCCAGAAACTCTTGGGCGTCAGCCTGGAAGGAAGCGTCGGATGACCATGCTATCGATCAGAAACCTTCACGCCGAGGCCGCCGGCAAACCAATTCTGCGCGGCCTCGACCTCGAGATCGGCGCGGGCGAGGTGCACGCCATCATGGGGCCCAACGGCTCGGGCAAGAGCACCTTGGCCTCGGTGCTCGCAGGTCGCGACGGCTACAAGGTCACCGCAGGCGAGGTCCTCTACCAAGGCAAGGATCTGCTCTCGCTGGCGCCCGAGTTGCGTGCACGCGAGGGCGTCTTCCTCGGCTTTCAGCACCCGGTGGAGATTCCCGGCGTCGCCAACACATACTTCTTGCGTGCGGCCGTCAACGCAATTCGCAAGCACCGCGGCGAGGAAGAGCTCGACCCGATGGATTTTCTCGCGCTGGTCAAACGCAAGGCCAAGGCGCTGGGCTTGAGCCCAGATTTGCTGGGCCGGCCGGTCAATCAAGGGTTTTCCGGCGGGGAGAAGAAGCGCAACGAGATTCTACAGATGTCGGTGCTTGAGCCGCGCCTGGCGATTCTCGACGAAACCGATTCCGGCCTCGACATCGACGCCCTTCGCGAGGTTGCGGGCGCGGTGCAGGGTCTGCGCGATTCCGCCCGCGCCATCGTGGTCATCACCCACCACCAGCGCCTGCTCGACTACCTCGTGCCCGACCGGGTCCACGTCCTGTCGGGCGGCACCATCGTCACCTCCGGCGACAAGGGCCTCGCGATCGAGCTGGAGAAGAACGGCTACGCATGGGCGGCGGCGCTTCCGCAGGAAGGCGCCGCATGATGACCGGTCTCTCAGCTGAATTGCGCGAACCGTACGCGGCGCGATTCGCGCAGCTTATGGGCGACGAAAAGCGCGGCTGGCTGGCCCCGGCACGCCGAATCGCCTTCGACACTTTCGTCGCGCAAGGCTGGCCGACCAAGAAGCAGGAGGACTGGCGCTTCACCGACATCGCCCCGATCACTGAAGAGCCCCTGCTGCCCGGGCCTGCCCCCAGCCGGTTGGCCCCGTCGGACTTCGACGCCGCGCTGGTGAATCTGGGCGGCGGGGAAGCTCATCGCTTGGTCTTCCTAGACGGTCGTTTGCAACCCGGTTTCCAGCCTGCCCGTGCACTGCCGCCGGCGCTGCTGGTCGCGGCACTGTCATCGCCAGCGGCCGCAGACAACCTCGAGCTTCGCGCGCAGCTCGGGCGCCATTTGCCAACCAGCAACGCCTTCGTCGCGCTCAATACTGCGTTCATGAGCGACGGCGCGCTCGTCCACATCCCGGCCGGCTTCCGCTCCGAGCTGCCGATTTGCCTGGTCTTCCTGGCAGGCAACGCGGGCAGCACCAGCTTCCCGCGCACCCTGATCGTCGCCGGCCCGGGCAGCCAAGCCACCGTGGTGGAAATCCACCTTGGCGCCGTCGGACGCGCGACCCTGGCGAACGCTGCCACCGAAATCGTTCTGGGCACCGATGCCCAGCTCGCCTATCACGCGATCCAGAAGGCCGCGCCGATCGGATTTCACATCGGGCACGTCGCGGTCACGCAGGCATCGGGAAGCACCCTTTCCGCACACAGTCTCGCTCTCGACGGGCGAATCGTTCGCAACGACATCCACACGATCCTTTCCGGGGAAGGCTGCGGTTGCACCCTCGACGGCATCTACCTGGCCGCCGGCAAGAGCCACCTCGACAACCAGACCACCATCGACCACTGCCAACCTCGCTCCACCAGCCGGGAAGACTACCGCGGTGTGGTCGACGGTTCGGGCCACGCCGTGTTCAGCGGGCGGATCATCGTGCGTCCGGGCGCCGAGAAGACCGACGCACAGCAGACCAATCGCAATCTGATCCTCTCCGACAGCGCGCAGATCAACAGCAAGCCCCAGCTGGAGATCTTCACCAGCGACGTGAAGTGCTCGCACGGCGCTACCACCGGCCGCTTGGATCCCGACGCGCTCTTTTACCTGCGGGCCCGCGGCATCGGCGAGAGGGAGTCCAGCCACATCCTGATTCGAGCCTTCCTCCAGCAGGGACTCGAGCGCGTCGCCTCGGCAGAGCTGCGCACGGAACTGGAAGCCGTGCTCGATCACCGAATCGATGAGCTCGTGGGTGAGGGTGGTTCATGATGGCCAACCGTCGCCCCAATGGCCACGCGGCGCTGTCGAGTCGACTCGATGTCGAACGGGTTCGTCACGACTTCCCCGCGCTCTTGCAAAAGAGCCACGGGTTTCCGCTGGTGTACCTCGACAACGCCGCTACCACGCAGAAGCCGAATCTCGTGCTCGATCGCATTCGGCAAAGCTACATCGACGAATGCGCGAACATTCACCGGGGCGTGTACCAACTTGCCGAACGCGCCACGGCGGCGCACGACGCGGCCCGCGACAAGGTCCGCGCATTTCTAGGCGCCGACAAGCCCAGCGAGATCGTCTTCGTTCGCGGCGCCACCGAGGGCATCAACCTAGTCGCGCAGACCTACGGGCGTCAGCACGTGGGTCCGGGCGACCAGGTCCTCATCACCGCGATGGAGCACCATTCGAACCTGGTTCCGTGGCAGATGCTGTGCCAGGAACGCGGCGCTACCCTAGAGGTCGCGCCCATCGACGAATGCGGCGATCTGATTTGGTCCGAGTTCGAGAAGCGGCTCGGCCGGCGCACCAAGATCGTCGCCTTCACGTACGTGTCGAACGCCCTTGGCACCGTCAATCCGGCTGAAGCGATGATCGAGGCCGCGCATCGCCACGGCGCGGTGGCGGTGGTCGACGGCGCGCAAGCCGTGCCCCACCGCGAAATCGATGTCAAGGAGCTCGACTGCGACTTCCTGGTCTTCTCGGGGCACAAGCTCTACGGCCCGACCGGCATCGGGGTACTCTACGGCAAGGAGCGGCTCCTATGCGCGATGCCTCCGTGGCAGGGGGGCGGCGACATGATTGCGTCGGTCACCTTCGAGAAGACGACCTACGCCGATCCGCCCGCCAGGTTCGAGGCTGGCACGCCAGACATCAGCGGAGCCATCGCGCTCGGGGCCGCCATCGACTACGTCGAATCGATTGGCCTTGGGGCCATCGAGCGCTACGAGAACGACCTTATGGTCTACGCCGAAGCGGCGCTGGAGAAGTTGCCCGGCGTGCGCCTCATCGGCAGGCCCAAGCAACGCGCGGCCGTGGTGTCGTTCATGCTCGACGACATTCACCCGCACGACCTTGGCACCATCCTCGACCGCTACGGCATCGCCATTCGCGCCGGCCACCACTGCGCGCAGCCGACCATGAAGCACTTCGGGGTGCCCGGCACCGCACGTGTTTCGCTTGCCTTCTACAACAAGACCGACGAAATCGACACCTTGGTTTCCCGCCTGCAGGAAGCCCAGAAAATGTTCAGACCATGAGCGACCTCGACGACCTCTACCAGGAAGTCATCCTGGACCACCAGCGCCACCCGCGCAATTTCGTGCGTCTGCCCAACGCCAACCATCAGGCCGAAGGCAACAATCCCCTGTGCGGCGATCACGTCACCGTGTACCTGGACATCGACCAGGGCCTCATCCGCAACATCAGCTTCCAGGGTGAAGGTTGTGCGATCGCGAAGGCGTCGGCCTCGATGATGACGTCCGCAGTGAAGGGCAAGACCGTGGCCGAGGCGTCGGAGATCTTCAAGGACTTTCACCAGATGGTGATGGGCGGCAAGGACCCGTGCTTCGATCTGGAGTCGCTGGGCAAACTGGCGGCGTTCTCCGGGGTCAGCGCCTTCCCCATGCGCGTGAAATGCGCCAGCCTCGCGTGGCACACGCTGAATGCGGCCATGCAGCAGCCGGGTGCCGTGGTGGGAGAGATCGCGAAGGAGGATCCTAAGTGACGTCGAGCAAAGCCGAGCCCGAACCAGCCGGTCGCGAGCACGAAGGTACGCTCGAAGACCTGGTGTGGAACGAGCTGCGCGAGCTCTACGACCCCGAGATTCCGGTCAACATCGTCGAGCTGGGGCTCATCTACGCCATGCAAACCGCCCCGGTGCCCGACGGAGGGCACCGGGTGGAAGTTCTGATGACCGTCACCTCGCCGGCCTGTGGCATGTCCGAGGTCCTGCGCAGTGAGGCCGACGCGCGCATCCGCAAGCTGGCGGGCGTGCGCGAGGTCGAGGTCGCCGTGACCTTCGACCCGCCTTGGACGCCCGAGCTCATGTCGGAAGACGCACGGCTCTTGCTCAACATCTGACCGCGGCCACTGCCTGCCGCCACGAGGTGAGCTCCGCATAAACATCGAGCCCCGGATCCAGAAGAACCCGGGGCTCGCAAATTCGGACTAGCTAGGATGGCTGCTGGCAGTTAGCCAGAGCACCGTCGCCCGCTCAGCCAGCGTCGACCGCAGGAGCCTGGCAGGTGCCACCCCTGCAGGTCTCGCCAGTGACCGTACAGCGCGGACCCGGATTGGCCGCGCAGCAAGCCTCGCCAGTCCCTCCGCAGGGACCCGCATCGGGAGCGGCCTGACAGGTGCCGCCGCCGCCGCCGCCACCGCCCTGGCAGGTGTCGCCAGTAACCGTGCAGCGCGGAGCAGTTGCACAGCAGGCCGCGCCAGTGGCGCCGCAAGCACCCGCATCGGGAGCGGCCCGACAGGTGCCGCCGCCGCCGCCACCGCCCTGGCAGGTGTCGCCAGTAACCGTGCAGCGCGGA
>CAZBIU010000385.1:0-6209 GCA_964491625.1 uncultured Myxococcales bacterium | reverse complement strand
ATCTTTACCATTGGGCGGTCGTGGCCGCACACAGGAGCGCTCCACGTTTGGCGGGTCACATGACCCGCACTACTCGCCCTTCGCTCCGCCTACTCGTCCCGGCTCTGTTACCCGCCCTTACCCGCCCGCGAGCTTCGGCTTGTCGCTGATCACGCCGCGGAAAAGGCGGGCGACTTCGCTGATGGCGGGCGTGGTGGAGGCGCTGCCGGGCGACAACACGGGTGCGGCCGGGACGGCGGGAACGTCGTTGCGGGGCGCGGTCCGGTTGAGCACCGAGCTGAGCGAGAGGACGCGATTGTTCTTGCGTGAGGGGGCATCGCCGAAGAACGACAGATCTTGCGGATCGCCGAAGCGGTCGACCATCAACTGAAGGATTGACGTGTGATCCAATAGGCCGTGAAATGCGCTGCCCGGCTCCACCAACGGCGAGACCACCAGGCCGGGCACCCGAACGCCCAGGGTGCCAAACGGGCTCGGGTCGCTCCAGTTGCTTCCGACCGGCGGCTTGAATCTCATGTCGGGAGGTGCCACGTGGTCGAAGAAACCGCCGTGCTCGTCGTAGCAAATGACCAGCATGGTGCGCGCCCATTTGGCGGGGTTCGAGGTCAGTGCAAGATAGACCCGCCGAAGCAGATCCTCACCGAAGGCAAGCGGCAGGGGTGGATGGTTGCAGTTGCCGTGCAAGCCGATGGCGGTGGCGAAGTCGTTGAAAAACGGTTCACAGTAGATCACGTCGGGGGCCGGATCCGCGCTCTGCCAGCGGGCCTGCAGCTCATCGAGAATGTGCGCGTTCTCGATCACGTGCTTCCACTGCGATTTCATCAGCAGAAGGCCCGACGGCGGCCCCACGTCGGCGATTGGTTTGGCGTCGACGTAGATCTCGAACGACTTGCCCTTGTTCTTCAGCCAATCGAAGAAAGTCGGCTGATCGGGCAGGAGATGCGACGGCGGCTTGATCACCGAGGTTGAATCGATCTGCGCGGTCCCGCTTAGCGACATCAGCCGATTGGGCCAGGTGTCGTCTGGCAAAGACGCAAACCAGCGGTCGCAGACGGAATAGCCCCTGGCCAGCGCGGCGGTGACGGGAACCTGGTCGGGGCTGCAGAAACGCATGCACACAGGGCTGCGATCCACGCTTTGCGAGGCGAAATAGGATTGAATGAATCCGTTCATTGCCCCGGCGTTCAGTTGCTGCGCGACTTGCGTGCGACTGTGGGGCAGATCGCACGGTAAATACCCGTCGCGCGTGGCGGTGGGCGCATACAGATTGCCCTGGGCGTCCGCATTGTCCCAGTCGAAGTTGTCGCTGTGTTGATGCAGCCCATCGATATCGCCGCGGCCGTCGAAGGATTCGTGACTTAGAAAACCGAGCAGGTGATCGAAGGATCGATTCTCCATCATCAGGACGACGATGGTGTCTATCAGTGCGCGAATGTCGGTCGAGGGCATGTCGCCTCCTTCAGGAGATCAGGTGAGAGGTCAGGGACATCCGAAGCCAAGCTGAACCCGAAGCTGCGGGCCGATGGCGCCGCCTTCGCCGGCCGGAAGATCGGCCTGCAGCGTCCAGTCCCCGCCCGCGGCGACCGCGACGTCGGCCTTGTCATCGCCGGAGATGCAGGTCGGGGCCAGCCCCGCGTGGGTCACGCAGATCCTGCCCGGCTGGACGCGCCCGCCCTGGACGATCTTGGGCGCCGCGATGGTCCGGACCTGCACGCCCGAACCCGCGGTCGCGAGGGTGAAGGTACCCGTGCATTTTCCGGATGCAGGGTCGCACGTGGCGTTGGCCGCCTTGAAGACCGGAGCCTGGGGCACGTCCACCGATTGCGCCGCGAACGATTGTCCGTCGGCCGGGTTGGCGTCGAGCGCCCTTACCGTGAAGGTGGTGGGCTGGCCCAGGTTGACCTTGCGCTCTCCTTGCGAGGACACGGGTTCCTCGCTACCCTGGTTGCCTCCGCTGTCGGTCCGCAACGAAGCCCTCCCCTGCACGTTCCATTTCACGTCCACGGCTTGCCCCGGACACACCAGGGTTGGCTCGACGGAAAACGCCACCACCCGATGGTGTGCGCACGAGGCCAGCAAGACCAGCGACGACAGCCACAGGAACGTGGCCCGCGCCCAAAACCGAGCCTCATGGTTGCGACCTGGCGAAACCTGACTCACTCTCATCTTCCATCTCCCACTGCGTAGACCGAGCCTGCAAGGTGAAGATGCACGGCAAGCGCATTGGATTCACGGAGATTGCACGGTACGGGGATGGCGACCAGCTTCGCACGGTCCGCTCGGACCGTGGCCCGAGCGGGCCGCGCTCCATGGCGACGGCGTTTGCGAGAGTTGCGCGATCTACCGTTGGGTTTGCGCCGAGAGAATGCGCTGGCGTTCGGCACGGGCGCTTTCGAAGAGCGGGCCTCCCGGAAAGCGCTGGATCAGATCGCCCAGCTTGCGTAGCGCCGCCGAGTGATCGCCCCGGTGCTCGTCCGCCATGGCAGACGAAAAAAGGTTGTTCTGCTCGCCCAGGCTCGACACCGGCTCGCGACGAACCGGGGGCGGGGCGGCGGGAGCAACTGCTGGCAATGGGGCGGCGGACGGAACAATTGCAGGCGGGGCGGCAGGCGCAGAAGGCAACGGGGCGGCGGGAGCAATTGCGGGCAACGGGGCGGGCGGCATTTCGCTTACCACCGGGGCGATCTCAGGCCTCGGTCGAGCGCCGGCGTGGCGGAGCGATGGGCGCGAAGACGACGCACTCGGCAGTGGCGCAGGTGCAACGGCCGTGGTCGCAGGCGTCGCTGTCTCGGTCTTTGCGGGGAGCGACGGGCACGGCGATGTCCACGACTGTCCCGGGGTCAGCACGAGCTGGCCCGCGCGCGAGCGAACCCACACCGCACCCTCGCTGACTTCGACCCTTGATCTGACCGCTCGAACCGCCGTTCCACACTCGCTTCCATCCGCGCCCACGGAAACCCCGAACACGGTTCCACGAACCTCGACCTCGGCATCGGGCGTGGTGACGATGAACCGCTCATTTTGAACCAGCTTCGCCACGTGCGCCTGCAAGCGACCGGTCTCCAGCGCGAACCGCCTGGTCGAAGACAGCTGCTCGACGCGCAGGTGCCCAGCCTCGGACAAGGTTAGGCGGGTGCCGTTGGCGAAACCGAGGGTCGTCATGGCCCTAGCGTCGGCCTGGACGGTGTCCCCCTCCTCCAGTCGCGTGCCGTCGGCCAGAGGTTCGGGCGACTTGCTGCGCACCAGCCAACTTCCCGATCCCGCGCTCTTTTCCACCACCAGTGCCGTCGCTACGGCGGCGCCAAGCTGCTTCGTGCCCTGATTACGAGTGGACTTCACCATCAACGCCACCGCCGCAGCGGCGGCAAGAACCACCCCGGTCACGACCACGGCCCTGCGGCGGCGCCGCTTCGCCGCAATCGCCAGAGCCATCACCGCAACCATCTTGTCGCGGCGTCCATCGGTCACCTCGGGCTGTATTTCTTCGGCCTGGGTTCGCAGGACCTGCGCCGCCAGCCGTGCATACTTGTCCGCACCGTCACTCATGATTTCTCCTCCATGGCGTCCAGCCCGCCTGCCAGGTCGGGATCGCCAGCAATTCGTTCGTGCAACTCGCGCCGCCCGCGCACCAAACGCGACTGGGCCGCGGCCACGCTGGCGCCGGTGATGGCCGCAACTTCCTCAAGCGAATAGCCGTGCACGTCGTGTAGAAGAAAGGTCCAGGCCCGCTCGTGAGCCATCCCTTCCAGGTGCTGCATCACCCGCGCGACCATGCCGCGCAGGACCGGCTGCTGGCGCGTGGAAAGGGGCACCTCCTCGGGCGCAAGCTCACGCGAGAAAATCGAACGCTCGAGGCTGCGGCGGCGGATGTGCTTGTACACAACGTTGGCCGAGACGGTCGACGTCCAGGTGTCGAGCGAGCACTCGCCACGAAAGCGGTCCAGCGAGCGAATCAATTCGATCATGGCGATCTGGACCAAGTCGTCAAAGTCGGCGTCGCGCGAGCCGAGCAGGCGCTGCACGGTCCGCTCCACCGTGGGCCGGGTGCGATCGTAGAGGGCTCCCGCCATGGCCGAGCTTCCGCTGCGCACGGCTGCCACCAACCGGGCATCGTCGGGTTGCCCGCCTGAGTTGCCGGCGGCCTCCTCGCCCTTGACAAGTCGCAGCTTCGGATGTTCTTTCGTCACGATGACCCTGTACCGCGGAATGATTCCGCGCAGGCGGCCATGTCAAAGGGCCATTTCTAGACCCACCGCAAACCCCGGCCGCCAGCGCGAATAGGCGACGGTGGTCTTCGTATACTCGCCGTAGGTAACGGACATGCTTCCAGACAGGACGTGATCGCTTGCTTCGCCAAACAGCCGCAACCACCGCCAAAGGGTGACGCGGACGTGAAGATTCGCACCGGCCGCAGCACTGGCCTTGGTGGGCGACGAAGACTCTTCGCCCGTCTTGAGGCTCGCGGATTCGTAGAAGAATCCCCCGACCAGGCCGATTCCTATGGAGATGTGTTTCCGAACGAAGCGCAAAGGATCCCAGTCCACCCCCGCGGTCAGCCCCATGTAGCGATAGGTGTTACGGCCGCTGAATAGCGCCATCCCGGCCGCCCGAGCACGAAAGGCCTCGGTGAGCCCGAATCCATACGCCACGCACGGTCCCCAAGCCCATGTGCTCTGTCCCACGTACTGGGATGCGAACAATCCATCAACTTGCAGGCGAGAGGGGCCGAGCACAGTCAACGCGCCGCTTTCGTAGATTCCATCCGCCCACGCGGCCGTGGGTGACGAGCGCAGAGCCTCGGCAATGACCAGGCCGATGGCTCGACCGCGCTCGGACTTGCCGTCCTGAGCAGCGAACGCCAATTCCCGGACTTCGTGAAGTGCGTTTTCCGACGAATCGGAGCCGGGAAGAAGCTCGACCTTGGCCTTGTCTTGGTTCTGCCACACCACGTGGGCCACGAAGCGCGCGCGCATTTGGGCGTGTTGGCCCTGCCACATCGACGGCGTCATCAGGGCATCCGGCGCGATCGCCATCGACACCTCGCCGAGCTGACTGCGAAGTGCTGCCTGGATTCCCGCGGCCATGTCGCCCGCCGTGTCGGCGGGGGGAAGAAGGAGAAGAAGAAACAGGCTGGCGGCTTCCATTGCCATCGTGGCTCAAAAGGGGCGACCTATCGGTACTAATCATCACCCACTGTCAGGTTAGCGCAAGTCGCAATTCTCTCCTACTCCGCGACGAATTCGTCGGCAACCAGCGCACCCTGGCTGGAATCGTCTTGCAGCACCAGGGTGACCGGCTTGCCGACCCATTCGCTGGTGTTCCATTCCACCCAACCGGGCTGGCCGGACGGGGTAGCGGACGCCAGGGTCGTGTCCCCATCGCGTAGGCTGACCTGCAAGCCTGAATCGGCGGGGCCGGACAGGACGAAGCGAAGGCGGGAGGAGTCGACCACGAAGGGTTGCGACCGAAGCACGCCGTGCGCGGCGGCTCCGCCAAGACTCGAATCCGCGGCGAAGCGACCGTACATGCCGACAGGCGCGGGCGCGGGGGAGCTACCGAATGCCGAGCCCTCGACCGAAAATCCGGCGAAAGTTCCGCTCTCGAAGTCGTAAAGGCGCCGGCCGCCGGGCGCGAGCGGAGGCGGGGCAAGGCTAGGCAGCAGAAGCTGCCGCGGCGAGGTCTGCGCGGCGGCGAAGGTGCGCACGGCATCCACGCCTTCGTGAAATTCGTGGACCGCGTGGTAGCGGCTGTCGAGGTATGGCCACTCGCCGGGGTAGGACTTCCAGTCGAGCACGATGGCGGCGAAGCGCTGGGCCTGCAAGGCTTGGTCGAGGCCCTTGGGACGACCGAGCGCCGCCTCCACGTCGCGCACGCCCATGCGATGGACGAAGGGCTGCTTGCCCACCAGCACGGCATAGTACGGGTGGAACGGGATGAACAGCGGACCCGGCAGCGCGCGTAGCTCGTCGAGCATGCGCGCGGCTGCAACGCGATCCTGGGCGCTGGGAACAGCGCTGGCGAGGCTCGGCAGGGCGTCGGCGAGTCGGGGCCAGCCGCGAAATAGCGGCAAGCCGGCGTGGCCGCGAGCGCCGGTGGGCTCTTCGGTGTGCAGACTCTGACTGGCGAAAAGGGCGGTCGCAAGCGCCGCGACTACAAGCGCGCACCAGCTTATCGGTTTATGGTCGTGTTGGGATAGTGTTTCTAATATG
>CAZBIU010000384.1:0-6219 GCA_964491625.1 uncultured Myxococcales bacterium | reverse complement strand
GCAACCGGTTGCAGGTGCTCGCAGGCTGGTTGGTGGGAGGAATTCTCCTCGTCTACAAGGCGCACTTCTTCATCGCGAGCGCCCTTTTGCTTCTGCTCGTACCTCCGCTGTTCTTCCGTGGGCGCCAAGAGCCAGTGGGGCTTCGCAAACGAGCCGTGTGGGCCGGCGCAGCCGTGGTTTCCTTCGTGTTGGCCATCATGTCGGTGCAGAAGGTCCCCGGCGTGCCTCCCATCCGTTTCGACGGATCCTGCGTCGGCAAGGTCCTTGACTTGGTGAAAGCGTTTACCAAGCCGGGCCCCGTGCGCAATTTGCTGAACGATCGCATCGGGTCGGCACACGCGTGGTTTGCCAACCTTGTCGTCGGCATTCCATTTGTTCTGCTGGCAACGCTCGGGCTCCTCGCGCCGCTCCTGCTGATTCTGGTCATCCGCATGCGCAAGCGCACGCCTGCCCTTCTCTGGCTATTCCCGCTGCTGCTCATAGCTAATTTCCTGGCTATGTTCTTCGGGCTGGCGCTCGACTTCCGTAGCAGCACCCCCGACGAGCTGTCGCAGCGGCCAGTCATGCTGGTCTACTTCTTTGTGGTGGCCTGGATCGGCGGCGCCTTGGGGCTCGCCGTCCTTGAGTCGCGGCGCCTCGGCCGCATTGCTCGGCCAGCCATTGTCAGCCTTGCGATCCTGCTCTTGGCCGTCCCGGCATTTCTCGGATCCGGGGTTCAGCGCATGTGGGCAATGCCCAGGGTCTCTCCGCCTCTGCGCGTCCCGATTGGACTCTACCGAGCCGCCGAGTACATGCGCGACCACGGCGACGCGGGGGACATCTTCCAAGATTCGCAGTTCGACCGGACCTACACCGTCGCGGCCCTGTCGGAGCGAAGGACCTACGTGGCACGCACCATGACCCGCACGGGATACAACGCCGAAAAGGTGGAGGAGCGAGAGGCCGACATCGAGCGCTTCGTCCGCCTTCGCAACGCCGCGGCGGTCGGCGCCTTCGCGCAAAAGCTCGGCATCCGCTGGTTTCTTCTCGATCCCAGCGACCAGGTGAGATGGCCGGAAGAAGGTGTCAACCGGCCCGTATTCGAGCTCGGTGGATATAGACTCTATCGATTCTGAGGCGTCGGGAAGACCCAACCATGAACAAGCCAATGTGGACACCCGGGAAGATCGCGCTCGGCCTGCTGCCGACCGCGCTTCTGACCTTGCTCACGATCAGCCTCGCCAATACCAACTACACCCAGCAGCTCTTCGTTCAGACCACGTACTACTTCCTGTTGGCCACCGTGCTGTGCTGGGCCGGCACCTACCTCCATGCCGCGCGCGGCGTGCGCGGCGAAACGATCGTTGCGTGGGTGAAGGAAAACTGGCCGGGGCTTGTCATCGCGTTCGCCCTGACGGTGGTCGCGTGGCACGCTATACATCCCGCCTTGCGGATCCTTTCCGACGAAGCGAACCTGGTGGGGACCTCGAAGAATCTCTTTGCCTCGCAGACCGCCACCTTCACTGTTTCTGGCAAGTACTATTACGACAGCTACTGGGACATCGACGTAGCCATCGACCAGCGGCCGACCCTGTTCCCGTTTCTGGTCAGCCTAATCCACTCGGCGTGGGGCTATTCGTATAAGAACGTCTTCGTCCTCAATTTGATGGTGCTGCCTGCCTTCGTCCTGGTGGCGTACCGGCTGGCCAAAGCTTTGGGCGGTGAGAGGTTCGCCATCGTTGCCTCGCTGCTCGTGGTGGCCCATCCAACCACGCTGCTCTCGGTCCGTTCGGGCGGGTTCGACTTTCTTGCCGTCTTCTTCGCAATGCTCGTGCTCAAGAGCCTGTTCGACTACAGTCGCGAACTGTCGCCCGCGAGGTTGGCGATCCTTTGGATGAATCTGTGCATGCTCGCCGAGATCCGCTACGAAAGCGCGCTCTTCATCCCGCCCGTGCTAGCCCTGCTCTTCCTCTTCAGGATGGTCAGCTGGGGCACCTTGCGACCCTACGCCTTCATCTACGCTCTCACGCCAGCGTATCTCTTGCCTCGCCTATGGCAGGCGGTGTTGCGCGGCAGCGTGCCCAGACAGGATCCGGGGACGGTGGCCTTCAGTCTCCAGAGCTTCTTCGACAACGCGTACGAGTATTGGAAGCCCATTCTGTCCCCCTTCCACTCCTATCCCGCGCACTCGGCCGTCATCATCGGCCTTGGCGTCGTGGGCTGCCTGCTGTGGCTGCGGGCGCACCTTCGCGAGCTGCTTGCGCTCGATTGGAATCGCCTGAAATTCCCCGCGTTCGTCATCACCTGGATGCTGGTGCAAGCAATGGTCGTCACCACCTACGCGTGGGGACGCGCCCAATCCGCCCCGGCGGCACGACTTTTCATCGCGGTCGACACCTTCTTCTCATTTGCCGCCGCGTGGGCCCTGACCGTTTCGCTCAGGCGCTGGCGGCCCTTCGTCGCCATCATGCTGGCCGCCGCGATCCTGCCGATCCAGGTGACGATCGCCGCCCAACATCGGACGCTCAACCGATTGACCCAGACCAGGGAAAACGCCACCACCTGGCGCTTCTTCGAGAGCCTGCACGAAAAACGCATTCTTATCGTCACCGACCGTCCCAACCTCTTCACCATCATGGACTACGGTGCGATGAGCTTCGAGGCCGCCAGGAACGACCCCGTGCTCTTCGATGCCCTCGCCCGCCGTCTTTTCTACGACGTCTACGTGATTCAGCAGATCAGCCTGTCCACGAACCACCCGCTGCCCGGCTACGACATCTGGCCCACGCACAGACTAGAGACGATGCTCGAATTCCAGAACGATGCGAATGTATTGATCCGCATCGCGCGAGTGGCGCGCTGACTAGTGAGCGCCTTGGGACTTCCTATCCAGAACGCCGGTAAATCCTCTTGAGGCCTGGACAAAAGAGGTGTCCAAATCCGTGGGCGATCATGAGGTGCCATGCCTGGTCAATGGACGCGACCAGCGGATCGCCGTGAATGTTCATGCTGGTGTTCAGCACGCAGCCGAGGCCGATCTGGTTCTTCACGGCCTTGATCAGCAACGAATAGGGAGTGTCGTCGTCCGCAACGAGCTGCGGTCGACACGAGCCGTCCGCCCCTAGAACCGCCTGCAGCTTCTGGCGGCTGTCGAGTTTCGCGCGGTAGCCGACCGTCATGTAGCGGTTGGGTCTACCGGTTGCCTTTTCGAGAAGCTCTGCTGCGTCCGCCTCAAGGATGGATGGACAGAACGGTTGGTACCAGACTCGCCTCTTCATTTGGAGATTGAGGCGCTCGCGGATCTCTGGAAGGTCAGGACGGGCGAGAATGCTGCGATGGCCCAGCGCCCTGGGACCGAATTCCATGCGTCCGTCGAACCACAGAATGATCTCCCCGTTGCCGATCAGCTCCGCGGCACGTGTTGCCATTTCCGCCACGTTCGCGAGATCGTCCATTTCGATGCCTAGGGGAGGCGCCGGCGGCACGTCGATCTCTGGCCCCAGGTACACGTCCCGCAAAGGAAGGCAGCACTGGCCGGCCAAGGCAGCGGCATGCAGCGCGCTTCCGGCCGCGAGCCCGCCGTCTCCCATATGTGGAAAAATGAACAGCTCCTGGACCTCGGGCAGCTCGCGGATGATCATGTTGACCTTGATATTGGCGGCCACGCCGCCAGCCATAGCCACGCACGGCAGCCCGGTCTGGCGGATAGCATTTCGAACCCACTCGGTCACGTGGAGCTCGAGGGTCCGTTGGGCCATGTAAGCGAACTGCTCCGATGCCACACGCCACAGCACCCCCTTCAGCTTCTCGTACTGCCTGACCCGGTGGTATCTCGATGAAATGCGCATGCCATCCACGCGGAAGAATTCCAACAGCGGGTTTTCTTTGTCCGGAACCGGATAGGCATGCGTAGCCAACGCCATGACCTTGCCTTCGTCCTCAAGCATGCGCAGGTTGAGCAGGTCCGTCACATGCTCGAAGAAGACACCCAAAGAATCCGCAGCCGGAATGGACTCCAGTCGTTCTAGCTTCCCGTCCTGGTACCGATTGACCGTGGCCGAGAGCCCATCGCCCAGTCCGTCAATCGTCAGGACCGTGGCCGCATCGAAACCGCTCATGTGGGCAGCCGAGGCGGCATGCGCCGCATGGTGATCGACCTCGACAAGGGCGGGATTGGAAAAACCAAGCTTGGCCAATTCGCTGTGGATACACTGTCGGCTGAGCCACGAGGTCAGACGGTTCCCAGATTTCTCCTGGACCCAATACTTGAGACTTCGTTCGATAGCTCGGGAACCACGGTACGGTGCCTTTCGACGTCTGACCGCATAGTAGTTCTCCTGTATCCTCGGGAAGAGGCGCCGGATGGTCTTGGACACATCGACGGTGCAATAGGCGACCGTGTCGATGTCCTTGGGTTGAAGACCGGCGTGTTTCAGGCATGCCTGGACGGCGAGGAAGGGAAACCTGGTTTCCAGTTTCCGACGCGAGAAGCGTTCCTCGTTGACTGCGACGATCAATTCCCCGTCCTCGACTAGTACCGCCCCGCAATCGTGGCCGTCCCACACTCCGAGAATACGCGCAACCTTTGGCGTGCCGGGGCTCAAGCGTCACTCCAGAATAACGGGCCCGTGGATCGCGCGCCCGAGTGACGAACCCAGGGCCGCTGATTGCTAACCATAAAGCGAGCTACTACTTGCCGTAGCCCGCGCTGACGATGTTTGCCTGGATGGCGTCCTCGGTTGCGTCGGACGGATAGCCAGCGACGATCGCCCCTTCGTAGAAGGTCCCGGCGCTCCCGTTATTGTTGCTGTAGCAGCAGTCGCCGCCGGCGCCAAGAACGACAGCCCCTTGCTTTTTCATCGGGTTCTTTCCCCCGGGGAGCGCACCCTTATAGATCGTGGTCAAGTTGCCGGTCGTCGCGTCGCCGCCCCTGAGCGCCCACTCCGTCGTGCCATTGTTCTTCTCGATGGCAGTGACGAACTTGTACGTGATGCTGGGTTCGCTGGTGTTGCCTATGACCATTCCGTCTTCCATGTCGGCCATGATCCAGGGACCGGAACCAGCCCCATGTGCCCATTGCGTCGAGCTGCCGAAGTAGATGGAATCCATCGAGGGGCCCGCAACATAGGTTCGGCTTGTCTCGCCATTGCCGTAGTCGTAGCAGCAACCGGTGTTGACGTGCGTGCTGTTGGTCACCATGTAGATCCCTTGCGGGTTAGCGCCGGTTTGCATCCCTGACTTGGAACCATCATGCCAATAGGCCTGGCTGGCGTTCGTGTAGAGCGAGTAGACGCTGTGACCACCGACGGTCAGGGGATCCTTGGTCGCGCTCGCGGCTGTCATGCCCGAGTGGCCTGCCGGGCTCATATCGGTCGTGTCTGGGGTCTGGGCTGCGACCAAGTTTCCATTCCCGGACTGGTCGTAGACCCTCGTGATTGTGCACGTCGTGCTCTTGCAAAACGTATCTTGCGCGGCCGAATCAGCAAAGCCGCCGGAGCTTCCGATGTCCTGGGTCGTCCCGTCCGACGCGCGCTTGACCTGGTAGAGCGGTCCGCTATACGAGCCAACGATTACCCGCACAGTGCTGTGGGCCGCAACGCACTTGACCCCAGAGGCCGCATAGATATCACACGGGGCGGTGCCCGAGGATGTGGAGGTGGAGCCTCCGGTGGCAGCCGTCCCTCCCGTGCCGGTCTTGCCGCCCGAGCCGACCGTAGCGCCGCCCGAGCCAACTCTACCGCCCGAACCTGTTCCACCCCCGCCGCCCGACACAACCGTGGCTCCGCCCGAGCCCGTCCTGCCGCCTGCGCCGCCCGCACCGGCGGCCCCACCCGCACCGCTCGTGCCGCCCGTGGCCGTAGTGCCGTTCTTCTGGAGCACGACCGTGCCAGTGATGGGCAGAACGGTTGGTTTCGGGGTCAGGGTCAGCGTATTGCCCGCGACGCAGTACGAGTAATCCACGGTGCCGTCGGTATTGAGCCCGCTGGCCGAGGTCGTGTAGTCGCCGCTATTCGCGGCCCAAGGGGATACCACCCCGATCCCGCCTTTTTGGTTGGCGGTGGCTGTGCAGTTGCACTGGCCGCTCGCATCGGTCGAGCAAGTGGCCGACCAGCCAACGACACCGCTCGCCATCTTGGAGCACTCGGACTTGACCGACGAGACTGACAGGCACGAGTCCGATAGCGGGAAGGTGACGGTCCCCGTGGTGGTCGTGTTGTCCGTATACGTCCAGATCGGACG
>CAZBIU010000383.1:0-6238 GCA_964491625.1 uncultured Myxococcales bacterium | reverse complement strand
GGGTAGTGGCCACGAAGAAGATGGGTGCGTGCTCAGTTTCCGGCGATCGCCGGATCTCTTCGGCCAGCGCGAACCCGCTGCCGTCGGGAAGGGTGGTGTCGATCACGAAAGCGTCGGGGGGCTGGATCAGCATACTGCGCTTGGCCCAACCCACCTCGGCCTCGGCCGCGAGGGCGTAGCGCGCCTCGGAAAGGGTGTCCCCGATGCGGCGCTGCAATTCAGGGTCGCTTTCGACTACGAGCACGTAGGGCGACATGGGCGGAGGATTCTATACCCTAATTCGACGCGGAAAAGAGGCTCGGCGGGAAGATTGACGTACAATGTGCGCCACGCCCAAGGAGGGTCACCGTGACGAGTCGCCGCCGCAAGAGCAATACCGCATGTCTGATTCTGGCCGCCGGGAAGGGAACCCGGATGAATTCGACCACCAGCAAGGTGCTGCATACCCTGCTCGGCCAACCCATGGTGGCTTACGCGGTCGAACGCGCGCGCGAGCTGGACGCGTCTCCCATCGTGGCGGTGCTCGGGCATCAGAAGGATGAGGTCGCCAAGGCCCTGCACGACCGTTTCGGCGACGAGGGCATCCGGGTGGTAGAGCAAAAGGAACAGAAAGGAACCGGACACGCAGTGCGCCTGGGCATGAAGCCGCTGGCCGAGTTCGAGGGCATGGTGGTGATCCTCTACGGCGACGTGCCTTTGCTGCGCGCCGAAACCCTGGCCGATCTGCTGGCCGAAGCCAATAAGACCGACGGGATGGCCATGCTCACCTCGGTGGTGCGCGACCCCGCCGGCTACGGGCGAATCGTACGCGACGATGGCGGCAAGATCCGCGAGGTGGTCGAAGACAGGGACACCAGCCACGCCCAGCGCCGAATCGCCGAGGTCAACGCGGGCATCTATGCCGCGCCCGCTGATTTCCTACGCCAAGCAACCGCGAAGCTGTCCAGCCACAATGCCCAGGGTGAATACTACCTGACCGACATCGTCGCCCGGGCCGCTGACAGCATCGGTGTGACGTCAGTGGAGGTTTCGGCCGAGGAGATGGCCGGGGTCAACGACCGCACGCAGCTGGTTGCCGCCGAGAGATCCCTGCTTGGACGCCTTCTGCGCGAGCACAGCAAGGTGGCAACCTTTCGCGCCCCGGCGCAAGTCTATCTGGAAGCTTCGGTCACCATCGAGCCCGACGTGGAGATTGGCCGCAACGTGGTTCTGCGCGGGCTAACCTCCATCGGCGCCGGGACGCGCATCGACGACGGCGTGATCCTGACCGACACCGTGGTAGGCCATGGCGTCCACCTGCTTCCCTACTGCGTCGCCACGCAAGCGACCATCGGCGAGGGCGCCAAGATCGGGCCGTTCGCTCACCTGCGACCCGGCACCGAGCTTGGCCCCGAGGTCCACGTGGGCAACTTCGTCGAGACCAAGAAGACGCGCATAGGCCGCGGCAGCAAGGCCAACCACCTAACCTACCTGGGCGACACCATCATCGGCGAGAAAGTCAACGTCGGCGCGGGCACCATCACTTGCAACTACAACGGCTACGAAAAGCGACAGACCATCATAGAGGATGGGGCCTTCATCGGATCCGACACCCAGCTCGTGGCCCCGGTGCGCGTGGGCAAGCGCGCGGTGGTGGCCGCGGGCGCGACCATCACCGAGGACGTGCGCGACGGTGCGCTGGCGATTGCTCGCGTGCCCTGCAAACAAGTGGATGGATACGCCGACCGACTGGCCGAGCGCTACCCCAAGAAGACGTCGGGCTAGGCAAGGGAGAAATCGGATGGCGACATCGGTGAGAGAGTTCTTCGACAAGCGCGTGCCCGAGGCGCTCGCGACCCATCCCGAGCGAGCCAAAGACGTGGCCGCGATCTACCAGTTCAAGATCACCGGCGATGCGGGCGGCACCTGGACCGCGAACCTGCTGGATTCGCCGCCGTGGTGCAGGCCCGGCGTGGTGGGCCAGCCCCAGTGCACCATCGAGGTCGCGGACCGCGATTTCTGCGCCATGGTCGACGGCGGCATGCAGGTCGCAATGCAGATCCTCATGGCCGGCAAGCTGAAGATCGTCGGCGATCCAACGCTGATCGCGAAGCTGACCAAAGTCTTGCAGATGGGCGCGTAGGGTTTACAGGTCTTCACCACAGAGGCACCGAGGGTCTCTGTGGCGCGAAGAGCTTTGTGCGCTCGCCATCCCTTGACCCTTCGGATCGAGTGATTAAGAAACCTCTGTCAGCGCGAAAATCCAGGAACCCGCGGTGAACAAAGGGTTTCGGAGCGCGCCAACCAAGGAGGAACGCCATGCTTCTAAGGAGAGTTTGGCCTTCGCGGCCACTGTACGAGAACCCATTTTCGGACTTCGACCAACTGCGCCGGGAAATGCTACGCCTATTCGATTCCGCGGTGGGCAACGATGTGTCCCCGGGCGTCTTCCCGCCCATGAACGTCACTCAAGACGACGACAACTATTACGTTCGCGCAGAGTTGCCAGGCATCAAAGCCGCCGAACTGTCGGTCACGGCGCTGCGCAATCGCATGTCCATCGCGGGCAAGCGCGTGATCTCGAAGGAAGGCGAGAAAGTCAGCTACCACCGCAAGGAACGCGCCGAGGGCGAGTTCAGCCGAACTGTCACCCTGCCGGGCGAGGTCGCCGCCGACAAGGTGGAAGCCCGCTACACGGACGGGGTTCTGCAACTGACCCTGCCCAAGGCGGAAGAAACCAAGCCGCGACAGATCGCGGTCACGGCGTCTTAATTGAGCTCTTTGCAGAAAGGAGAATAGAGCCATGTTCTGGAACGATGAAAACAAGAGCCTGGAGAAAAGCGCAGCACGATCTCCCGAACAGACCTTCAACGGCCCCGTTTATTCACCGGCCGTGGACATTTTCGAGACCGACGACCGCATTTCGCTCCTGGCGGACATGCCGGGTGTGAAGGCGGAGGATCTCAAGGTCGATCTGCGCGACAACGTGCTGACCCTGAGCGGTCGAGTGGACGCCAGCCCGCCCGGCAAGGAGTCGAATGTCCTTTGCGAGTACGAGTCGGGGACCTACTTCCGTCAGTTCACACTGTCGGAGATGGTCGACCAGTCCAAGATCGACGCCAAGCTTACCGACGGTGTGCTTCGCCTGGCACTGCCGAAAGCCGAACGAGCCAAGCCGCGCCAGATCGCGGTCAAGGTCAGTTGATGACGGCCTAGCCTAACCTGCCAAATGTTCCGGTGGGGCTGGCGCGACGGACACAACGTCGCCCATCCCCGAACGCGCGGCCAACATCATCGCCATCAGCGCACTAAAGATGTTGCCCGACATACCTTCCTTGCCGTCGGCGCCCGCTCCGGCCACCATGACCTTAGGCACGATGTCGACTTTGCCACGTTCGACCGCCTCGGCGAAGCGAGCCATCACCTGCTGGGTGAGCTGGAACTGCGGGCCGCCGAAGGCGTTCACCTGAGCCTGGGTGGCGCGCGCCTGGGCCAGACCGACCTGCTCGACCTTGCGTGCCTCGCCCTCGCCCTCCAGGCGCAGGCGTTCGGCGGTGGCTTCCGCTTCGACCTTGACCCGGGTCGCGTTGGCCCCGGCTTCCACCTTCACGCGCTCGGCCGCCTGTTGGGCGAAAGCGAGCGCAGCGCGACCTTCGTTGGTCTTGCCTTCGATTGAGATCTGCGAAGCCGTGATCCCCTTCTGTTGCTCGGCCTTGGCCTCGGCCTCGCGCAGGGTGCGTTCTTGCGTTGCGGCCCTTTCTTTCAATTGATAGGTCTCGACCTTTTCTTTGGCCACCTGGCGCTCCCGCAATTGAATCAGAATCTGTTCAATTTGCTCGTTCACACCGCCCGACGAATGAGGCGTACCAATCAGGACTTCCTGCAATTCCAGTGAATAGGCCGCGAACTTCGACTTCATGTCGACCGAGCTGGTATTCTGAATCTCGCTCCGCTGTTGCAGGAGCTCGATCAGGGTTTTGGTCTGCGCGATGTTCTTGAAGTACGCGGACACCATCGGATCCAGGGTCTGTTCGACCAGCCGCTTGATGTCGCCGAAACGCTGCACCACCAGCGGCGCCTTCTGGTAGTCGATGTGCACGACCACCGAGAGCGGCAAGGTCGGCTCGAAGGCGTCCTTGGTAATTAGCGATACTTCGGTGAGGTTCTCGTCGAACTTGTGCTCGCGCGTGACCTCGACGCTCCACTTCAGGATGAAGTTCGTGGTGGGAACGAGCATGACCTGGCCGGCGTAGGTGTTGAACGCATACTTGCCCGGCAAGAGCGGCTCCATCCACACGCCGCGCGTGCCTTTGGCGACCAGCTCACCGTGCCGGTATTCTTCGCCGGAGATGTCCAGGCCTTGCTTGCCGGTGTAGGAAACCACCACGCCCACCGAGCCAACCGGAATCACCGTCTTGCTGATCAGCTCGACGGTTGCGAACAGACGATTGATGTAGTACGAGCCCTCGACCAGCACTTGGTACTGTCGGCCGCGGAAGCCGCCCGCCGAGAGGAAGCGTTCGCAGTCCTGGAAGTTGTTGTGGAAAAGGACGGCATCGGCCGGGTCGTCGCCCACCGACGGTGCGATGATCTCACCCGGCGGCAATGCCGGCCCGTCGTGGGTGGTAACGATGCCCAGTCGGTCGAGGTCGTCCTTGATCACCACGGGCAAGAACCCGTTGCGGGTGCGGATGACTTCCGACATCTTGCCGAACAGCGAGATCTCGCTCTTGTCGAGGTTGAGCGACAAGGTCCCCTGCGCAGTCAGCACCACGAACTGCGCCAGGTTGATGGCGTAGGTTCCCTCGCGCAGGATCTTGCGCTGCGGTCCCTTCTGTCCGCCGCTTTCCAGGAACGACCGCACGTCCTCGAAATTGTCCGCCTTTGCGTTGCTGGCCAAGGTTTGCGACGGCGCCAGCGGCCGGCCATCGCGGGCAAAGACGTACCCGATTTCGCCCTGAGAAATCGTCACCAGCGGCACCGTGTGCAGGCGGTACTGCAGCGGAAAGAAGACATGGAAGCCACCACGCAGCAGGCTGGCCTGAAAGCCCGCCTCGCAGTTGAGCGCGATCAGGCCGTGGTCGATGGAGCCGTGCAAGCTCCATAGCTTTTCCACGATGGCCACTCGCGTGTTCGGAATATAGCGCAGCATGCCGGTGATACGTATGACCACGAGAAGCAAGGCAAACAGTCCGAGACCGAAGACGACATACGACACCACAGGGCTTTGCAGCATGGAGAGCCTCCTTCGCGCCGACGATTGTCCCCCAAGTGGTACCGGCGAGTGACGCGAAACCGCAAGCGGCAAATCCTCAGGGGAGGCTCGGGCATCGAAATGAGGTGAGCGAAACCTTCTTCGACCTGCAGGCGGCAAGCCTCGACGGCAACGTTCAACCGCTAGCCGAGTACCGTGGCAAAGTCCTACTGGTTGCCAACACCGCTTCGCAATGTGGCTTCACCCCGCAATACGCAGGCCTGGAACAGATCTGGCGCGACTATGGCGACCGCGGCCTCGTCGTGCTCGGCTTTCCGTCCAACGATTTCGGCCGGCAAGAGCCGGGCAGCGCCGAGGAGATCCGCGAATTCTGCGACACCAAGTTCCACGTGACGTTTCCCATGTTCGACAAGGTCAAGACCAAGGGCGAGGGACAGTCGCCCGTGTTTGCCTTCCTGACCGCCAAGCACCCTAAGCCACGCTGGAACTTCTACAAGTATCTCGTCGGCCGCGACGGGCAGGTCATCGACTACTTCGTGTCCGTGACGGCACCGGAGAGCAAGCGCGTGCGGAAGCGCATCGAGGCGGCGCTGGGTGTGGCGTCGTAGCTACAACGGCCGCTTGACGATCAAGAAATCCTCGACGACCTTACCGGCGACCAGGTGTTCCTGGATGATGCGTTCGAGGACCGGTGGATCGCACGAGTGGTACCAGGCCCCTTCCGGGTAAATCACGGCAATGGGACCACCCTGGCAGATGCGCAGACAATTGGCCTTGCTGCGCAGAATGCCGCCGCCTTCGGACAGTTGCAGCTCGCGCAGGCGTCGTTTCAAATAGTCCCAAGCCTTGATGCCGCGTTCTTTGTCGCAACACTTGGGCGTGGTCTGGTCACAACACAGGAAAATGTGGCGGCGGGCCGAGGGTATGCCAACGCCCTCGGCAACCACACGCAGGGGCTCGTGACTGTCCGAACCCACTGACTACTTTCCCGCGGGCAAGCGGAGGGATTCCAGCAGCTTGACAAAATCCGCCTGCGCGGCACCG
>CAZBIU010000382.1:0-6246 GCA_964491625.1 uncultured Myxococcales bacterium | reverse complement strand
CGAATGCGCGCACGTCCATGCAGAAGATGGAGATGTCGAGCCCTTGCACGTGCTCGAGCGCGACCATGGCTTCCTTGGTCGCCGACATGCAACAGATCGACGAGCAGTAGCCGTTGCCACGGGCGCTGTCGCGCGAGCCGACACACTGGATGAAGGCTATCTTCTTGACCGGCTTTCCGTCGGACGGTCTCTGTACGTGGCCTTCCGTCGGACCGGACGCCGAAAGCATGCGCTCGAACTGCACGCTGGAGAGCACGTTGGCGTAGCGGCCGTGCCCGAATTCCCCGCGCAGCGAGGCTTGGAACTCCTCGTAGCCGGGCGTGAGAATCATTGAGCCGACCCGAATGACCTCCGACGTGGTCAGCATGTCGTGCACGATGGCGCCGGGGCCGCAAGCCTTCACGCACAGGCCGCACTCGCTGCACAGGCCGCAAGCAAGGCAGCGCTTGGCCTCGGCGACCGCCTGCTCGGCGGTGTAGCCGGTTTCGATCTCGCGGAAGTCGCGCGTGCGATCTTCGACGACGATCTTGGGCATCGCCTGCTTCACGGCCAGCTCGGCTTCCGGGTTCGGATTGGGCGCCGTCGCTTTCTTCCTGGTATCCAGCACCGGCATCGGCTGCCCGCGCAGGAAGGCGTGGATGGCGCCCGCGGCGTGGTGACCGTGAGCCATGGCCTCGACCAAGGACGCGGGCCCGAGGACGACGTCACCGCCGGCGAACACGCCGTCGATGCTGGTGGCCAGCGACCCGTCGGCGGCGATCTTGCCGTTCTCCAGTGGAACACCTTCAATATCGGCGGTCTGCCCGATGGCGATGATCACGTTGTCGGCCGCGACGGTGAAATTGCTGCCCTCGACCGCAACCGGACGGCGGCGGCCCGAGGCATCGGGCTCGCCCAGCCTCATGCGCAGGCACTCGAGGCCGGTCGCGCGACCGTTGGCGGCGATGACTTTGATGGGGTTGGTGAGCAGTTCGAACTTCACCCCTTCTTCCTCCGCCTGCTGGATTTCCTCGGGCAACGCGGGCATCTCCACCCGGCTGCGGCGGTAGACGATAGTGACCTCCTTGGCGCCCATGCGCAGGGCCGCTCGCGCGGCGTCCATGGCTACGTTGCCGCCGCCGACGACGACAGTTTTCGCGCCCATGGCGACCTTCTCGCCCAGGTTCACCGGGCCAAGGAAGTCGAGGCCGTACATCACGCCGGCAGCATCGTCGCCGGGCAGGCCCATTTTCTGGCTTTTGTGCGCGCCGGTGGCGACGAAGATAGCCGAGAAGCCGGCTTTCTTCAGGCCGTCGATGGTGAAGTCCGTGCCGAGCTTGTGACCCAGCTTCACCTCGACACGCGGGTTGAGAATCTGCTCGATTTCGTAATCGAGCACGTCGCGCGGTAGCCGATACGCGGGCACGCCCAGGCGGAGCATGCCGCCCAGGAATGGGCGCGCCTCGAACAGAGTCACCGGATAGCCGTCCTTGGTCAAATCCTGCGCGGCGGTAAGACCGGCCGGGCCGCCGCCGATGATGGCGACCTTCTCTTTCTGAGCTTTGATAGGCACAAAGGGCGCGCGCGCCTTCTTGTCGCGCTTGGCATAGACATGGTCCGCAGCAAACCGCTTGAGGTCGCGCACCGCCACGGGATCGTCGAGATCCTTGCGGTTGCACTGTCCCTCGCAGGGGTGCTGGCAAATACGTCCGCACACGGCGGGAAGCGGGCAGCGTTCTTTCACCAGCTCGTAGGCTTCGTCGAACTTGCCCGCGGCGATGAGGGCCACGTAGCCCTGGGCATTCACACCGGCCGGACACGCGGCCTTGCACGGGGCCATGCCGTCGGCCTTGGAGATGCCGAACACATTGGGAATTGCCTGCGCGTAGGGCCGAAAGACCGCTTTCCTGGTTCCGAGGTTTCGATCGAACTCGTTGGGCAGCGACACCGGGCAGGCAATGGCGCAATCGCCGCAGGCGTTGCACTTGCTCATGTCGATGTAGCGCGGGCGCTGGCGCAGCTTCACCTCGAAATTGCCGACCTCGCCGCTGATGCCTTCGATGTCGGCCAGGGTGATGATATCGATGTTCTTGTTGCGTGCGCACTCGACCAGCTTGGGCGACAGAATGCACATGGCACAGTCGCCGGTCGGGAAGGTCTTGTCCAATTGGGCCATGCGGCCGCCGATAGCTGCCGATTGTTCGACCAGGTAAACCTTGAAACCGGATTCGGCCAGGTCAAGCGATGCCTGGATCCCGGTGATACCGGCGCCGCACACCATGACTGCGCCGACGGCCTCGGGCGACTTGGCGGAATTACCGTTCACTTTCTGTTCACTCATGGTGATGCCCTACGTCGCGCGAGGGCCGGCGGGCTTTGCCTGACGGACCTCATCGCGGGAGTTGGTAAGAACCCTCCCAGGGTTCTTACGTTCGTCGATTCCGTGGTCAGACAGAACCTTGTCGGGGCTGACCACCAAGCTCTTGAGGCCCAATTCCTTGCGAGAAATGCCGAAGGCAAGGCCCAACAGTTGCGTGAAATAGAACACCGGCAAATTGAATTGTTCGCCGGATGCCTTCTCCGTGTCCTTCTGGCGTAGGTCCAAGTTCATCTGACACATCGGACACGCGGTGACGATGCAGTCTGCGCCCGCGGCCTTGGCCATGGCGAGGATCTCGCGGGTCAACTTCTTCACGATGGCGACGTCGGTAATCGAATAGCCGGCGCCGCAGCACTCGGTCTTGTGCGGCCATTCGAGGACAGTCGCGCCCGCAGTCTCCATCACCTTGTCCATCAGGGTGGGGTTTTCGGGATCGTCAAATTGCGTGACCTCCGGAGGACGCGAAAGAAGGCACCCGTAGTACGTCACCACCTTCAGTCCCGCAAGCGGCCTTCGCACTGTCTCGGCAACCTTCCGCATGCCGATGTGGCGGCTGATGATCTCGAGCAAGTGCAAGATCTCGGTCTTGCCGTCGTAGTCTCTGCCGACGACGCCGGCCACGGTCTTGCGGAGCTCGGGGCTGTTCGCGATTTCGTAGTTGGCCGCCTTGAGACGGCTGTAGCAGGCTGCGCAGCCGACCGCGACCGGCTTGCCCTCGGCGGCAGCCAGGCTCTTGGCCGGCAGCGCGATGGACAACAAGTGGTCCGACTGGTGCGCCGAGGTAGAGCCGCAGCAGATCCAGCCCGGGATTTCGGGCAGGTCAAGGCCCAGCGCCTTGCTCACAGCGACGGTCGACTTCTGGTAGTCGTGGGCTGTTCCTTCCATCGAACAGCCGGGAAAGAATGCGTAACTCACGACTTGTTCCCTTTCACTTGGGCCGCGCGCTTGAACAATTGTTCACGCTCACTTCGTCCGGGCGCCGCGGATTGCCACAGCGGCATCTTGCCTTTGAGGAGCATCATGGGCAGCTTGCCCATATCTTCGAAGAGGCGCATGGTGCGCAGCTTGAACGAGGCCATGAGGCCCGCTTCATTCATGCGGCCGCGCTTGCGAACCGCGTTCATGAAGATGCTATTGAAGGTGGGTGACGTGCTCTTGGTCGGCGTCTTCGCGCGGACACTCATACGGCGAAGGCCGTCGTTGAGCGCCGCCACGCTGACCTTCTGCGGGCAACGGGTGGCACAGGTCTGGCAGGACGTGCACTGCCACAGCATCTTGCTCGCCAGCACCTCGTCCCTCTGGCCGAATTGCACCTTGCGCACCATCTCATGCGGCTTGATGTCGGCCATGGCCGCCACCGGGCAACCCGAGGTGCACTTCTTACATTGCAGACACGCCGCCAAATTTGCGTGGCTTTCGATTTCAGCCAGCGAAGTGAATTCGCCTGAGATTTCCGCCGCCACGAGATTCATTTCTTCTTCTCCGTTGCCGCAGCCAAGACTGCAAGAGACTGCGCGCTGACCTTGCGATAGACCTGCTCCGGCTCACACAGCTTGCCGTTCACAGTCAGTAGATCCTGCACCTTCACGCCGAAAAGGCGCTCGTTCTCCTCAAGATACTGACGAATCAGTCGCCAGTCGGCGTTGGTGAACGGTGCGAACACGCCGCCGTTCAATTGTTGCTCGACCAGCTTGTTCTCCGGGTCGCGCACGTAAATGGCACCGCCCGAAGCAAGCGAGAACAGGTTGCTGCCCGGATACGGCTTCGCTTGCGGTACCAGCTTGGCGTGGCCATCGAATTCCATGCCGTTGAGGATGACGAATCCGCCGCCGTTGAGCGGGTCGCCGGCCATGAACGATTCGGCCAAGAAGTCGAGGCACGTCCCGTTGATGACCACGCGCGGTTTTCCGACTGCGTTGATGAGTGGCCGGCCCGCGCCGTTGCCGAGCACGTACACTTCGCCGCCCTTGGCGCCGTACATGAAGGTCTGGCCCACGTCGCCGTAGATGACCAGCTTGCCGCGTTTGGCGATCTGACCAACTTGATCCTGGGCATTGCCGTGGACGTAGATCTCCTCGCCGTCCATGCCGCTGGCCAGGTAGTCGCCGCTCGACCCGTAGGTGTCGATGCGTACGCCGTCGGTGCCCGGGCCAAGGCCCACCCCGGTGAAGCGCTGGCCGCGCAACCGATACACGATGAAGCGCCGCCAACCCGCTTGATAGGCCTTGCGCAAGTACACCGCGTCGCAGTCGTCCCCCTCGGGCGGGAACTTCTCGGCGTCGATGATCATCGTCTCTTCACCGGGCAGCGGGCTCGTGATCTTGCCCCTGCTGTCCCAGTTACAGCGACGGAACGTGCCCTCGCCCGCCTCGCCGACGAGAGGCGTAGCATCGAAGAGGCGCATCAGGGTGTCTTCCAGTACCGGCAACACAGTAGCGCGCCGCTTTTCGCCCATGTCGTAGCGGCGATCGTAGAGCAACGTCAGCGCCTCGATGGCAGCGGCCTTGGCGCGACCATTGTCGCTGGCCGCGACCAGTTGGTTGCAGAAGTCGCGCACGGCGCTGGCTGGCCACTTGGGAAGGTTCTCTGCGACGTGCGTGAAAAGATCCTGCGCCCTGCCCTGCTTGAGCGACTCGGTGACGGCCTTGCGGATGCCGGCCGAGACGATTTCCACCAGCGGCGTCGAGGTAGGCTGGTCACAACGGATCTTCCCGATGTCCAGCTTGACCTGACGACCGAACTTGTCGGCGCACGAGAGTCGCTTCTTTCCGTTCTCGTCGGCGACCGTGAAGATGAACGCACCACCGTCGGTGCTGGAGCCGCCACGCGCGTTCCAGTAGCGGTCGGCCACCGGCGAAAAGCGCGGATCCTCGCGCGACAGCCCTCGCAAGGTGGCGTCGATGGCCTGCTTCTCAGAGCAAATCAGGCCAATCTGCACTTCGCCGTTGTCGGACAGCGCAAACACCTGGGGACGCAGCATGGCGGTGTCGGTGATGCCGAGAAGCTGCATGCGGCGCAGGTCGGGATGGTTGCGCGCGATGATGAAGAACCACGGCCCGTCAGGCGAGGCGTGGATGTGGGTAGCCTGGATCTCGCGATAGATCTTCTGCTTGTCTTTGGGCAGTTGGTCGAAGTCGAGCTCGGTGGTCGGGGCCAACGCCTCGATGATGTATTCGAGCGGGTACTTGTAGACGCGATCCCAAAGGTCGAAAAGCTGCGCCGAGACCTCGGTGTCGGTGAGGAACTGCTGCTTGATGTTGCGCTGGCGCAGGTATTCACAGACCGAGTGGTAATTGGCGAAGTCGCCATTGTGTACCAGCGCCTCGTTGAGGCCCACGAACGGATGCGCGCCGCCCGGGTGCCACACGCGGCCCTTGGTGGGGTAGCGCTGGTGGGCGATCCACAGGTGGGCTTTGAAATCTTCGAGCTGGTAGTACTCGACATTCTGCTCGGCGTAGCCGACCAGCTTGAACACCAACTGGTCGCGGCCGTGCGACAGCACGAAGGCGCGCTTCTCGCCGAGCGAGGCGTACAGGGTGTCGTTTAGACGGAACGAATTGCGCCACACGAACTCGTCTTCAAGCTCGCGAGGGGACAGCTTCATCAGGCCGTTCGATTCGCCAAAGGCCTTGAGCACGGCGGGCTTGACCCGCACCACGTAGCGGTGGATGTCGGGCGGTCGCACTTCCAAGCCGGGAATATCGCGGTGGTCGTCGAGGTGTGCTTGCCGAGTCGACAGCGCGACATCGAAATGAGGCAGTACGAACTTCTGCTCGACCTCGTTGTCCACCGACGAATCAAGCAGCGCGATTTGCAGCAGGTAATGTGAATTGAGCACCTCGCGCGAAACACCGACCTGCTCGGGCACGAGGCCGGCCGCGGCGATG
>CAZBIU010000381.1:0-6260 GCA_964491625.1 uncultured Myxococcales bacterium | reverse complement strand
ACGGAGAAGACCGCGCCTCCGCCTGGATGGTTGTGGGCGGTAATCTTTCCGCCGTGTCCTTCGACAATCCTCTGCGCGAGCGCCAGCCCCAGGCCGGTGCCCTTCACTCGCCGGGTATAAAACGGCTCGAAGACGCGCTCTTCTTCGCCCGGCGCGATTCCCTCGCCCCGGTCGCGCACTTCGATGACCAAGCTGTCGGCGCGCCCCTCGACCGTCACGTCAATGGGTTGCCCAGGCGACGAAGCCTCACGCGCATTGCGCAACAGATTGACCAGAACCTCCTCCATTCGCCGGCTGTCAAGTCGCCATGACGGGGGCGCCGACTGCACCTCAACCTTGACATCCGATCCTCCCGCGGCGTCCACAGCGGTTCGCACCACGGAGGTTGGATCGGCTTCCTGACACTGCACCGACCCGGTTCGCGCAAACTCGAGAACGTGTCGCGATAGCTCCTCCAGCCGAACCGTTTCCCGCAGCACGATTTCCGCGCCCTTTCGCCCCGGATGGTCGGCTGGCAACTTCTCAAGTAACAGTTGAGAATGTCCCTTTAACGACGCTAAAGGATTCTTTATTTCATGACCTAGAACTGCCGACATCTGACCCAGAACTTTAAGTTGCCGGTCGTGTTCGAGCTGCGCCGAGGCCTTCTCGGCGTGGCGCGAGATTTTCCAGAAAACGGCACACAGGCCAAGCAGAGTGACCGCCGCAAGCAGGCTCACCGCGAAGGTGATGTCGGCGCGCCAGGCGAGCTTCCGGGCGGTGAGCGACTCGACTTCGAAAACGATTTGCTTTCCGAACAGATGGGTCACTCCCGGTCCTGAGGCCACCGGCGGCGGACCGGTTGGAGCCGACTTCCCTTCGATCTCCGTGGTGGGCGCTGTGGCGGGCTGGTCGACCGTCATATGCAGCCTCGCGCTCGAGCCCTCTTCGGCGAACGCAATCCTCACGGTGGGACCGTGTTGCTCTCCCTCGAGCCAGTGCACGGGCTGCGGCGTTCCGGCAGCCATCAGCGTCTTGCGATCGGTGTCCGCGATTTCGACGTAGCGAAGCCCTTGGGCCGAAAGCTCGTCGACGACTTCCTGAAGGACCTGTTGGTTGAGCTGGTGAGAGGCCCGCAGCGTACGCCGGCCAGCAAACGCGATGGCGATGGCTTGCCCGCGGGTGACCGAGGCAGCCGCCTGTCCAACCCCTGCGTGAAGCCAGAGCCCTGCCCCGACCAAGACGGCCGCCATGGCTGCCGAAGAAACCAGCAAACCCCAGCGCAGGTAGACAGGGGAAGTCCTCAATAGTTGCATCTCCTTCGTCAGGCAGGTCGTACGGGTTTCGGGGCGGGGATTGAGCAAGGCCCGTGCCCGCTCGCAAACGCCCCGACATCTCAGGCTTCTTGCTGTCAGTCCGGCAAGACGCTGCGGAATCCGCACTTCATTGTGTGCGAATGCCGCACTGTCGGCAAACAACCACACGTCGAGGTCGCCGAGTCGGCCAGGCCCGCGACGCTAGTTATCGTTGAGCGCGTGAGCGATGTCTTCGAAAAGCCCCTGGACCTCTTCAAAGGCCAGAATCACATCCGGATCGAGGTAGTTGCCCCTGCGGCGAGCCAATGCCACGCGGCACTCTGCATGCGACAGGGCGGGCTTGTAGCAGCGACGCGACCGCGCGGCGTCGTACGAATCGGCCACCGCCATGATGCGGGCCGAAAGCGGAATGTCTTTGCCCTCAAGGCCGACCGGATAGCCTTTGCCGTCCCAACGCTCGTGATGACAGCGCGCGATCTCGATGCCCAGGCGCAAGAACTCGTTGCGCGGATAGCGGGTCCGGACGGCCTCGAGGGTCTCTGCACCCAGGGTGGTGTGCATCTTCATCTCCTCGAATTCCTCCGGCGTCAGCTCGCCCTGCTTGAGCAGGATGTGGTCCCGGATCGCCACTTTGCCAATGTCGTGCAGGGGGCTCGCAAGGAAGATGTTCTCGATGAACGACTCTTCGATGCGACCAGCGTAGGCCGGCTGTTCGGCCAGGGTAGCCGCGAGCAGCTTGCAGTAAAGCTGGACCCGCTCGATATGCTTACCGGTCTCGCCGTCGCGCGACTCCGCCAACTTCGCCAGGGCGAAGATGGTCGCCATCTGCGAATCCGAGATCTCCCTCACCTGTTCGCGCACGAGCTCCACCAGCCGGCGGTTGTGGTCCTCCAACGCGAGCTGGAGACGGCGCAGCCGCAGATGGTTCTGCACGCGCATCAGCACCTCGGGGAACTGGAATGGCTTGGAAATGTAATCGGCCGCGCCGAGAGTGAACGCCCTCACCTTCTCCGGCAGGGCGCTGATAGCCGACAAGAAAATCACGGGGACGTTCTTGAGCCGCAGATCCTCCTTGAGCTGCCGACAGACCTCGAAGCCGTCCATCCCCGGCATCATGATGTCGAGCAGGATCAGATCCGGCGGCGATTCTGCGGCCGCCTCCAGTGCAGCGGCCCCGTCCAACACCGAGCGCACCCCGTAGCCCTCGCTGCGCAGGAGCTCTTCCAGAATCCGCAGGTTGTCCGGCGTGTCGTCGACGATCAGAATGTCCGCGCGCGGGCTCTCGGCTTGGCGCATCTCCCCTCCACCGACGGACGAGGCTTCCTCCGCGGTGTCCGGACTGAGAAGGCCTGTCGGCGAGCGTGATTCCACGATGGCGATCAGGATACCGCAAGATCGTGCTTTGCGCGGTATCGGCTTGCGGTCACCCTCCCTCGACCTGCCGGCCAGAGCTTGCTACGTTACGGCGTCATGGCTGATTCATTTCGCTCGCGCTCGGGTCTGAACGTTGGTGGCAGCACCTTCGAAATCTTCCGGCTTGCAAGTCTCGCCGAAGCCGGACTCGATGTTTCCCGCTTGCCGTTTTCCCTTAAGGTTCTGCTGGAGAACCTCCTCCGCCGCGAAGACGGCCAGAACGTTACCGCCACGCACATCGAATCGGTTGCGCGTTGGGTTCCGACGGCCGAGCCGTCGGCGGAAATCGCCTTCATGCCGGCGCGAGTCATCATGCAGGACTTCACTGGTGTGCCCGCGGTGGTGGATCTGGCCGCCATGCGCGACGCTACCAAGAGGATGGGCGGCGATCCGGCGCGCATCAACCCGCTGCTCCCCGGCGAGTTGGTCATCGACCACTCGGTGCAGATCGACGAGCAAGGACATCCGCAAGCCCTGGCGCGCAACAACGAGATCGAGTTTTCGCGCAACCAGGAGCGCTACGCCTTCTTGCGCTGGGGACAGGCGGCGTTCCGCAACCTCGCCGTGGTTCCGCCGGACACCGGCATCGTGCACCAGATCAACCTCGAATACTTGGCGCGCGTGGTGTTCGCGTCACCCGATCCACAGCGCCCGGGCGTAATCCAGGCCTATCCCGACACCGTGGTTGGAACCGACTCGCACACCACCATGGTCAACGGCCTGGGCGTGCTGGGATGGGGCGTGGGCGGAATCGAGGCCGAGGCCGCCATGCTGGGACAGCCCATGCCCCTGCTGGTCCCGCAGGTCATCGGCGTTCGACTCTCGGGCAAGCTGCGCGACGGTGTCACCGCGACCGACCTGGTCCTGACCGTGACTGAAATCCTGCGCAAGCTTGGCGTGGTCGGGAAACTGGTCGAGTTCTTCGGCCCCGGCATCGCGGACTTGCCGCTCGCGGACCGCGCCACCATCGCCAACATGGCGCCCGAGTACGGCGCGACCTGCGGGCTCTTCCCTGTCGACGCCGAGACGCTGACATACCTGCGTCTCACCGGGCGCGGCGAGGACGCCATCAGGTTGGTCGAGATCTACTGCAAAGAGCAGGGCATGTTCGCCGAGCCGGGACAGCCAGACGCCAGCTACACCAAGGTGGTCGAGCTGGACATGAGCAAGGTCGAGTCGAGCATGGCCGGCCCGCGCCGGCCGCAGGACCGCGTGACGCTCTCGCAGGTCAAGGCAAGCTTCGCAGCCGCCCTGCCCTCGCTGGTCAAGCCCAAGAAAGGCGATGCGGGGCCGCCGGCGGGCCCGGCCAACCCGGACATCCGCAACGGTTCGGTGGTACTGGCCGCCATCACGAGCTGCACCAACACCTCGAATCCGCCCTTGCTCGTCGCGGCCGGCCTCTTGGCGCAGAAGGCGGTGGCGCGCGGGCTCGCCAGCAAACCGTGGGTGAAGACCTCGTTCGCGCCGGGCTCGCAGGTGGTTGCCGCCTACCTCAAGCAAGCCGGGGTGATGCCGGCGCTGGAGCAGCTTGGCTTCCACATCGTCGCGTTCGGCTGCACCACCTGCATCGGCAATTCCGGTCCGCTCCCGGCGGACGTCTCCAATGCCATCGCAGAGCGTAACCTGGTGGTGGCGTCCGTGCTCTCGGGCAATCGCAACTTCGAGGGTCGCATCCATCCCGAGATACGCGCCAACTACCTTGCCTCGCCGCCGCTGGTGATCGCGCACGCGCTGGCGGGTCGCATCGACATCGACCTCGACAACGAGCCCATCGGCACTGGCAAGCAGGGCGAGCCGGTGTTCCTGCGCGACATCTGGCCGTCCGCGGCCGAGGTCGCGGCAACGGCGTCCCAGGCGGTTAGCCAGAGCATGTTCTCTGCGGCGTACGCGACGGTCTTTCAGGGCGACGCGCGCTGGCGAGGCATCCCGATTCCGCAAGGCGCAACCTACGCGTGGGACGGAGCCTCCACATACATCAAACACCCGCCCTACTTCGACAACATGGCGAAGGCGGTTCCCGCGGTCGAGGAAATCACCGGCGCACGGGTGCTAGCCGTGCTGGGAGACAGCATCACCACCGATCACATCTCGCCCGCGGGTTCGATCAAGAAGGACGGTCCCGCCGGAAAGTATTTGGCCGGCCTCGGCGTCGAGCACAAGGACTTCAACTCTTACGGCGCGCGCCGGGGCAACCACGAGGTCATGGTGCGCGGCACCTTCGCCAACGTCCGCCTCAAGAACTTGCTGGCGCCCGGTACGGAGGGCGGTGTCACGCGCCACCTGCCCGACGGAGCGCAGATGCCCATCTACGACGCCGCAATGAAGTACGCCAATGAAAGGGTTTCGCTAATCGTTCTGGCGGGCAAGGAATATGGGTGCGGTTCGTCGCGCGACTGGGCCGCGAAGGGCACGCGCCTGCTCGGGGTTCGCGCCGTAATCGCCCAGAGTTACGAACGCATCCACCGATCGAACTTGATCGGCATGGGCGTGGTACCCCTGGAATTCCTGCCCGGCGAAAGCGCGACCAGTCTGAGTCTTACCGGCGAGGAGACGTTCTCGACCTTGGGTCTCGCGGCGTTCGTCGCCAAGCTCCCGGCGGACCGAATGCTGGGCATCGACTTGGTTCGCAGCGACGGCAGCAAGGGACAGCTCCGGGTGCGGGTCCGAATCGACACCCGGCAGGAGGCGGCGTACTTCCAGAACGGCGGAATTCTGCCGTACGTGCTGCGCGGCCTTTTGGCCAGCTGACGCCGGCGAATGCCGGGCGGGAACCGGCGGTCGACCCCGGCCCCGGAGCCAGCCCCGATGCTGGTTTTCACATACTCCGGTACCGGAACAGCTTCATGCGCGGGGCGCCCGACACCTCGAAGAAGAACCCGAAGGCAAAGCTGACCGTGCCGTGACCTGCCTCGACCAGCTGGCGAGGCGGATTCAAGAACGGCTGCGCCTGTCTGAACGCCTCAACCGCGGTGTCGTCGAGGAAATCTAGCCCGCAGGTATGCTCCACCGACACCTTCGACAACGACCCGTCGGCCTTGAGTGCCACCTGGAGCAACGTGTAGCGATCCTCGTTGCCGTAGATTTTTCCGGTCGGGTCGCGGCGCTGATACTCCTCGGCCGGCTTCCAGTGGTCCCGCACGCGTTCCTTCACGCGATTGAAGAAGCTCGCGAACTTCCATTGCTTGGCGTTGAGCGAGGTCTCGGCGCCATCCTCGATGCCTTCCAGGCGATCCTGGGTTCCGCTGCCCACCGAACGCGCGATTTGCTCCGGCGACGGCGTCAACCCGAAAAGGCCTGGGTGACCGGACGCCTGCGGCTCTTCCTCGGCCGCGCTGCGCTCGCGCCGCGGGGATGCCCCGCCGCCCTCGCGCGAGAACGCACCCTCGGGGTCGCTCGGCATGTGCTCGTCGCTGCCGGGCTGATCCAGATCGGTTGCGCGCTCGCCGGGCTGCGACCGACTGAGGGCATTGCGCTTCTCCTCGGCCGGTGTCCGCATGGCCAGCGGGCCGGGCGAAGGCGGTGCCTCCGATGGGTCAGGCACGAGGGCGGGCG
>CAZBIU010000380.1:0-6327 GCA_964491625.1 uncultured Myxococcales bacterium | reverse complement strand
TTTCGAGCACGTTGTACATGCCGGTGATGGTGAGATCGGGATGCGCGGCTTGCTGACGTTTTCTGTGCGCGTCCAATTCTTCGGCGAGGGCGCGGATGCGTGTTTGCTGAGGCTTGATCTTCACCGGGAATGGAAACTTCTCGAAGCAAGCTGTCTTCACGTAAACGGGATCGTTGCCGACGCCGAGGCGTCCGCCAGTTGAAAGCGCCCAGGCAACGTGAATCCGTGATGACAAGACTCCCAAGTAATAGGCATCGTCGAGAGCCATGTTGACGAGCTTGTTGTCAGGGAGAATCGACTTGTCGAGGAAGACAAAGAATCGATGTTTCGATGTTTCCACTGTCGAGATGTATCGCGGTAGGTCCTTGAGGGCCGCTCGCAGCTCTGTGTTCTTCCGTCCGAACAGCCACCAGTTTTCCCTCCGATACTTCTCGTTGTTCTGGTCGCGCTCGGGCTTCACTCGGGTGAAGACCCATTGGTAGATCGCTGGATATCGCTTCTGAACCTCTGTGTCCGAAAGCCCGTCAAGATCGATCACGTACAAATTGCGCGAGGTCGAAGTGATATCCTTGCCGTTTCTATATTGGCGGATGTACTTCTCGATGCCAGGTAACCGCCCGAGCCCAATGTTCGCGGCATCCCCGGATGTCAAAAGGAAGCCAGCACCATGCAGCTTCACTCCCGTGTTGCTCAAGGCATCGTTCGCAAACAACGGTAGGGCAGATGCGACATCAGAGCCCGTCTTCAGGTCAGCATGGATCTGGCCGCTCGCAGTCCGTAGCGAAACATTCACATAGCTTTCGTCCGTCTCCGTTTCTTCCGATACCGTGCTGAGACAGCCATCGCGAGAACCCAGCTCTGCGACGGTCATCGCGATTCGCACTGCCGCCCCATCGGCCGAATCGACCCATGGATGATCCGGCACGGCGAACATTAGCGAGAGTGGAGGTGTTCCAGCCAAGTGGCGCTGAACAACACGACGAGAGAATGCCTGAGTTAGGCTGTTGGTCGTAATGAGTCCGAATCGCCTCACCCTATTTTCGCGAGCCAGGTCGCCAGCCTTGTCCCACCAGTACATAACGTAGTCCACGTTCTCGGGGACCTCGGGATACGTAGCCCGAAGACTCTCAGTGTAACCGTCGCCGAGAGCAGAACGCATACGCCAGTTCCCAATAAACGGCGGATTCCCCACGATGAAGTCCGCTTCCGGCCAGTCGGCCTTGCGCGGATTCTTGTATTTGTAGACGTTCACGCGCGCCGACTCGTCTGGCACTTGCTCGCCGGTGACGGGATTCGTCTTCATGGTTTCACCATCCCAGCGGGTAACCGGCTTGCCTCTTTCATCGCGCACCAGCTCGGGCTCGCCGTCGTAGGCCAGGACGGCGTCGCGGCACTCGATGTTCTTGTAGTCTTGCAGGACGGGTTCAGATGGGTTGGTCTTGCCGTACATGCGGAAGTGCCATTGCAGGTAGCCGATCCACAGCACCAGCTCGGCTATTTCCTTGGCCCAGCGTTTGATTTCGATCCCGTGGAATTGCGCGGGCGTGACCCGCACCTTCTCCATGTGCATGAGGGTCTGCTTTTCGCCCAGGGATTCGAGCAGGCCCAGCACTTCGCCTTCCAGGCGCTTGAACAGATCCAGGGTGACGTAAAGAAAGTTGCCCGAGCCGCACGCGGGATCGAGGACGCGCGTGTGACAGAGTTTGTTGTGAAAGTCGCGCACGGCCGCGATGGCTTCGCCGAGCTTGTCCTTCTTGGCCTTGGGGGTCTTGGCATTTTCGGCGGCCACGACGAAGCGGCGGGCCTGCGCCTGCACCACGTCCCAGTCGGCGCGCAGCGGTTCTTCAATCGTCGGCCTGACCAGGCGTTCGACGTAGGCGCGCGGGGTGTAGTGCGCGCCCAGGGCGTGGCGCTCTTTGGGATCCAGGGCGCGCTCCAGCAGCGTTCCGAAGATGGCAGGCTCGACGTCCGACCAATTGCACTCTGCCGCTTCCAGCAGCAAGCCGAGCGCCTTCCTGTCGAGCTTGAGCGCCTGCGGGCTGGCGAAGAGGCCGCCGTTGAAGCGCAGGATTCTGCCAACCACGAACAGCTCGCCGCCCTCGTTCATGGTGCGCCACAGGTGCTCGATCTGGCTGGGGAAGATGTCGGGATGGGGCAGCCACTGCTCTTTGAGCGCCTTGGTGAACATGCCCTCGGGCAGAAGGCTCACGTCCTCGGCGAACATGGTGAACAGGCAGCGCATAAGGAATTGCGCGACCAGGGTTGCATCGTGGCCGTCGTCTTCCAGCTTCTTGGCCAGGTTGGCCAGGTGGCCGGCCACCTCGCGCGTGATCTTGGCGCTGTGCTTGGACGGGTCGAGGTCGAGTGGCTTCTCGAAGAGCGCGCGCAGGGTGTCCCGGTGCTTGCCAAGGTCGGTGAGGAACAGGCGGTTGTTCTGCGCGTTGGGGAAGGGACGGTAGTTGCCGGTGCCGTCGAAGGCCGCGTACAGATCGAAGCAGTGGCCGATGTCGCAAACGATGATGAAGGGCGGGCGCCGGTCGAAGCTGAGCGCGTAGCCGAGCGCCTGGCCGTAGGCCTCCATCATCAGGATGTTCCAGGCCGGCGTGCCGCGCTTGGCCTTGCCCAACTTGCTGCTGCCTTCGCCGGATGCCTGCTTGGCTTCGAGAATGAAACAGTCCTGCTTGTATAGATCGATGCGGCCGATGGTGGACTCGCCACCTTCGTGGGCCAGCTTGGCCTCACGCTCGAACACGTAGGTGTCGAGCTCGGGATCGTTGGCGGACGGATTGGGCGGCGGAACCTCGAGGATGCCGCACAGCTCGGCGAGGAAGAGATCCTTGTTGGCGCGTTCGGCAGGTCCGGCGGCGGCCCACTTGGCGACGAAGGCATCGAGGTTCTGGCCCATCGCCGGGCATTGTATCGCAAGTGCTGGATGCACCTAGACTTAGCGGCGGACTTGGCCGCGGCTCACGGCTGTCCCTGGACGCAATTGGTTGCGCCGACGACGAGCGTCGAACCGAATCACATCTTTTCCAGCGCCGGCACCAGCGACAGGGCCTCGACCACGGTGAGGGCGAGGGTCAAGCCATGTTCGAGGAAAGGCTCGGCTTCGATCAATTTGCGCGGCAGAAAGCCGGCCTGCTCGATGCGCTGGTGTTGCGACATCACCACCGTGGTCCGGCCCTTCGACGGTGCCGGCAAAAAGTCGAGCCCAAGCACCGCGCCCAGGCAGTCGCCCGCGACCATGCGCGCACGCCACGGCTCTGGCCATATCTTCCAGGTTCCGCAGATGGAGAAGAAGGGCAAATTGGCCTCGACCGCCCAACAGGTCGCCTTTGCGTCTTCGCACTCGTCGGGATACCCGCAGATTGGCGTGATTTTCTTCCAGCCCGGTATCTCACGAAAGGACGCCGGATAGAGACTCTTGCCCGAGGCCTCCTCCGGCGCTGCGGCCACCGACAGGGCCACCTCGACGCGCGAAAGGCGACCGTCCGGCCGGCGCCGAACCGCCGCGAAGACACTGGGCCGCTGCTCAAGCGCGTTGGCCGCACGGCCAGTGGTCGCGCCGTCCAACTGGGAAACCTGCGTCGCGGTCATGACGCCGCTCGGGCGCGTGTAAGTGCCCTTTTCCGCAAGCCCCTGCAGTGCCTTCAGCATGACGTACGCCGCACAAACGGTCATCACCGGCTCGACCAGGGTCGATCGATTCGCAAGCTTGCGCATGGCCCAGTTGGCGTCGTGCAGGTTCGCGTATCCGTCGATGATCAAGATGGAGTGCTCGATCGGGTGGGCCTTGTCCCCTTCCTCGGGCGTAACCCGAGCAGGGATCGCCCTAAGGCGGAAGAGCCCGGGTGCCAAGTCGCCTTCGGTCAGCTCCAGGAGAACAGCGCTTGGCCCGGAATGCAGCCACAGCTTTCCTGAAAGATTCCATGCCGGGGCTTCCAGCTCCCATTTGACCTCGACATCCGCAAGCCCCGAGGATTCAACCTTCTTCGAGATGACGTCAGTCCGGCGAAAGGCCGGCATGGCCTTGCGATAGGAGGTCGAATCTGCCAGCACCTTGCGCAGCCGGTCGGCCGACGCCGCCACCTTGGTCGCCACAAGCACGCGCACCGGCCGCGCTCCGGCAGGGTCGTTCATCAAGACCAAATCCGCGTCGCCCAACCGATCCAGCGTCGCCGACACGTCGTCGGCGCTCACCGCCGCGACGCTGCCCGCGAGCCACAGAAGAAGTGCGACACCGGCCGTCACGTCAGGTCCTCGCAGTGGTCTGCATGGAAGCCGCCGAACCCGACACCGCTGTGGATCCGCGGTGCCGCTGGACGGCTACGCCTTTTCGACCATCTGGTCGTAGAAGGCGAGGTAGTGGTCGGGCTGCTTGCTTTCCCGCACCGCAATGGCCGAGCGCGGGTGCTCGTTCAGCATGCCGGTGATCATGTAGGGAATGCTGTAGCCCCAGTCCATCTTCTGTCGCAGCGGCAAGAACTGGTTTTCGATGCAGTCGATGACCGGGCGGATGTGGAACTTGGGATTCTTGAGGAACGCGAGCAAAAGCTCGAGTGGGCAGTTGCCGGCGCCGCGGCCAAGGCCGGCGATGGTGGCGTCCAGGCGATCCGCACCGACGATAAGTGCCTCGATGGTGTTGGCATACGCGAGCTGCATGTTGTTGTGGGCGTGGATGCCGACGTGCTTGCCCGTGCCCTCAACCGCCGCCATGAATCCCATCACGATGTCATGCACCTGCTCGGAATAGAGCGCGCCATTGGAATCGACCACGTAGACGGTGTCGGCCGGGCTCTTGGCCGCCGCCGTCAGCGCGTCTTCAATCTCGCGATCCTGTACGGTCGAAATCGCCATGAGGTTGATCGCGGTTTCGTACCCCTTGTCGTGGGCATCTTTGACCATGTCGATGGCGCCCGGAATCTGGTGGATGTAACAGGCGACCCGCACGCAGTCGATGACGCTTTTGTCCTTGGGCAAAATGTCGGTCTGGTAGTCGGTGCGGTCGACGTCGGCCATCACCGACAGCTTGATGGTGCGCGGACCATCGCCCACCACGCGGCGAATCAGGTCCTCGTCGCAGAATTTCCATTCGCCGTGCTGGCCGGCGGCGAACAAGCGCCGTGCGGCCTTGTAGCCTAGCTCGCAGTAATCGACCCCGGCCGCGACGCACGTATCGTACACGGTTTTTACGAAGGCCTCGTCGAACTTGTGGTTGTTGACCAGTCCGCCGTCGCGGATGGTGCAGTCGAGGATCTTGATGTCCGGTCGATAGCTGACCCAGTTGCCCCTGGCGTCGACGTGTTTTCTGTGCAGCATGGCTCTCTACTCTTCTCTCGGCCCGGCGCTTCCGGGCAGGGGCCGTTCATACCACGAACCCGGCGCCCAATATGGAACAACGGATCGGTAGGCCCCGGGGTTCGGGGCACGCCGCCCGGCCGCAACGCCGGTCTCCCCCTATCGGCCGCGAAAGATCAGCCAGGCGAAAAGCGCGCCGATGACGACCGCACCGGCCATGATGCCAAGGAGCAGGCCACGCGAAATCGGCGGCCGCTGGAGCCTGTCCGGCGGGACGGGGGTATAGCCGCCCGGCATTTGCATAGGCGAGAACGGCGGCGGATTCGCTGGCGACGCAGGATCAGCCACGGGCGGCACCGGGGAAACCGCGGCAGGCAGCGCTTCGCCCACCGGAACGTTCGCTCCACCGGCCGCGGGAATCGCCTGACTGTTGCGCGTCTGCATCTCCGCGATGGTGTCGCGCTTGAAGGGCCCGGTATCCCTCCGTGCGAAATCGCCGACCGTGTCGCGCTTGCCAGAGGTCCGGCGCCCGGGCCAGTCCGCCTCCGAAGACCACGCGCGCGGATCAATGAAGCTGCCAACCTGAATCCCGCCGTCGGCGGGTGCGAGGACTTGCCCGCCGCCCTGCCCGCCGTCTTGCCCTTCCTGTCCGCCGTCGAATTCGAATGACGTGAACGCGTCCAGCTCAGCGTGGAGAACCGTATCCACGGTGCCGAAGCGCTTGCTCTTACCGCCCGACGACTGCGTAGCCTGATCCTCGATGCACGCGCGCACCATCTCGGCAATGTCGCGTTGGATCATCTTCAGTCCGCGCGAGAACTGATAGTGCGCCAGTGCATCTTGCAGATCGGTGGCGCTCTGAAAGCGATCCTCCGTGCGCCTCGCCAAGGCCTTGCGACAGATCTCCTCGAACTCGGGCTCGACCTCGGGGTTCTGCGCGGCGATGGGAGGGATCTTCGCGTTGCGGACGAGCTCGACGGTCTGGTAGTCGGTGTCTCCGTAGAACAGTCGATTGCTGGTCAGCATCTC
>CAZBIU010000379.1:0-6353 GCA_964491625.1 uncultured Myxococcales bacterium | reverse complement strand
CCACCGAGGCGCACACCACCTACGGCGCGATCGGCGTGAAGTGCTGGATCTTCAAAGGCGAAGTGTTGCCCCAACGGGCTGGCCGGCTGGCGTAGCCACGGCAAAAGCGACGAGAGGAAGTCATGCTCGCACCAGATAGAGTCAAGTGGCGCAAACAGCAGAAGGGCAAGATGCGTGGGGTTTCCAAGGGTGGAACCTCAGTGTCCTTCGGCGAATTCGGACTGCAGGCGCTGTCCTGTGGCTTCGTGACTGCGCGGCAGATTGAAGCGGCCCGCACCGCGATTTCCCGCCACGTCAAACGCGGTGGAAAGCTGTACGTGCGGATCTTCCCCGACAAGCCGATCTCCAAGAAGCCAGCCGAGACCCGCATGGGCAAAGGAAAGGGAACTCCGGAGGAGTGGGTCGCCGTCGTCCGGCCGGGCCGGGTTCTTTACGAGCTGGAGGGTGTGTCGAACGACCTCGCCAAGCAGGCCTTCCACCTCGCCGAGCACAAGCTGGGCGTTAAGACGCGCGTCATCGGCCGGGAGCAGGTGCTATGAAGAATGCGATGCAGGTTAAGGATCTGCGCGGTAACGAGACTGCCGAGCTAGAGCGGACGCTTGCGAAGCTTCGCGAGGACTTGTTCCAAAACAGGCTCAAGCACAACACCAATCAGATTGAGAACACGATGTCGATTCGGACCGCCCGCCGCAACATCGCTCGTGTTTGCACGGTGCTCGCTGAGAAGTCGCGCAAGGCGACGCCAGCGGCCGTCAAGGAGAAATAAGCCGTGGCCAACGAAAACCAGACCTCTGCTGCCGCCAACCCCGAGAAGGACGGGCGGTCCAAGAGCACGAAGCGCGTGCTGATCGGCGTTGTGGTCGGCGACAAGATGAACAAGACCCGCGTGGTCGTGGTCGAGCGTCGCTTGGCCCATGCCAAGTACGGCAAGTACATGACCCGCCGGGCGAAGTACAAGGCACACGACGAAAAGAACGAGTATCGCGTGGGTGACCGCGTGGAAATCGTCGAATCACGTCCGCTGTCGCGCGAGAAGCGTTGGCGGGTGCAGCGTCTTATCGAGAGGCCGCAGGAAGCGTAATTCGCGCAGGCCCAACCTCACACACGGCAGGTTTACCAATGGTTCAGACCACCACAACCCTCGACGTAGCCGACAACTCGGGTGCAAAGAAGATCATGTGCATCCGCGTGCTGGGCGGCACCAGGCGCAAGTATGCCTCACTAGGCGACGTCATCGTCGTCTCCATCAAAGAGGCGATGGCCAATTCCAAAGTGAAGAAGGGCGACGTCGCGCGTGCAGTCATCGTGCGCACCAAGAAGGAAGTTTCCCGCCAGGACGGTTCGTACATCCGGTTCGATACCAACTCGGCGGTCTTGGTGGACAAGGACAACGAGCCCATTGGCACCCGCATCTTTGGGCCGGTGGCCCGCGAGTTGCGCGCCAAACGGTTCATGAAGATCATCTCGCTTGCGCCGGAGGTCCTCTAATGCATGTCCGTAAGGGCGACACGGTGGTCGTGGTCGCCGGAAAAGAAAAGGGAAAGCGCGGACGCGTGTTGCGTGTCCTCACCGACAAAGAGCGGTTGGTTGTCGAGCGGGTGAATATGGTCAAGCGGCACACCAAGCCGACCCAGGCCAATCCCCGCGGCGGCATTCTGGATAAGGAAGGCTCGCTCGCTGTGTCGAACGTGGCCTTATGGTGTGGCAAGTGCGGCAAGGGCCGACGAGCCAAGGCCGAGATTCGAGAAGGGCAGGCGAAGCGGCGTGTGTGTGCGAAGTGCGGGGCCCTGTTTGAATCGGCATAAGGGCAGCGAATAAGGAATACTGACGATGGCTGAAGAGAACAAGAAGGCCGAAAAGACAGCCGCGAAGGCGGAAAGTGCTGCCAAGCCAGCTTCCTCGCCTGCGCAAGAGGGCGAAGGCAAGAAAGCGGAGAAGGCAGCAAAGCCGGCGGGCAAGGGTGGCAGGGGCAGGGATGCCGCAAAGGGCGGTGCCAAAGCCGAGCTTGCGACTGAAAAGGTGAAGCGCGCCGCGCCAGCCCGTCTCCGCGCGCGGTATGACACCGAGATTCGCTCCAAGCTGATGGCGGAGCTTGGTCTCAAGAACATCATGCAGGCGCCTCGGGTACAGAAGATCACGGTCAACATGGGGCTTGGTGAAGCCATCACCAACCCGAAGATTCTCGACTCGGCGGTCGAGGATCTGGCGGCGATCACCGGGCAGAGGCCGGTCGTCACCAAGTCAGCCAAGGCCATCGCTGCATTCAAGCTGAAGGGCGGCCAGAAGATCGGAGCCATGGTCACACTTCGGCGCGACGGCATGTACGAATTCCTCGATCGCCTCATCACGTTTGCCCTGCCGCGTGTACGTGACTTCAAGGGTGTCTCGCCCAAGGGGTTCGATGGCCGCGGCAACTTCACTATGGGTATCCGCGAGGGAAGCATCTTCCCGGAGACTGGTGTCGACAAGCTGGAGAAGCCGAAAGGCATGAATATCACTATCACCACCACCGCGCGCACGGATGAACAGGGACGCGCTCTGCTGCGCCACCTTGGACTGCCGTTTAGGAGCTAGCGAACATGGCGAAGACGGTCGATCTATTTCCGAAGAAACCGAAGTTCAAAGTGCGGGAGCATCACCGCTGCAAGGCCTGTGGTCGTTCGCGTGGGTATTACCGCAAGTTCGAGCTGTGCCGAATTTGCTTCCGATTGTTTTCTCTCCGCGGTGACATCCCCGGAGTCATCAAGTCGAGCTGGTAGACGCCATGACTGATCCAATTGCTGATTTCCTTGCACGCATTCGCAACGCCATTCTGGCCCGGCGGGGCGACCTAACGTGTCCATCGTCGACGCTCAAGGTCCGCATTGCCGAGGTCATGAAAGACGAAGGTTACATCGCGGGTTACGATGTTCGCCCTGGCTTCGACGGCCATAGCGAAATGATCGTCCGTCTGCGCTGGCCGGAACCTGGAGCGAACGCTATCACCGGCTTGCGTCGTCGGTCGCGTCCGGGACAGCGGGTGTACGTGGGCCGAGATCGCATCGGCAAGGTGCGTTCCGGTCTCGGCATCGCAATTCTCTCCACGTCGCGTGGGTTGATGACCGACCGGGCCGCGCGCAAGGCCGGCATCGGCGGCGAACTTCTCTGCGAGGTCTGGTAGATGTCACGCATCGGACGCAAACCTGTGGTGATCCCGAAGGGGGTCACGCTGACTCAGAAGGCGGGGCAATTCTCCGTCAAGGGCCCCAAGGGCGAGCTGACCAAGCACATCCCCGACGGCGTGACGATGAAGCTGGCAGGCGACACGGTCACCGTCTCTCGTGCGGATGATTCGCCCCCGAGCCGCGCCAAGCATGGGCTTGTGCGCGCCCACTTGGCCAACATGGTCAAAGGTGTGACGACGGGCTGGCAGCGCGAGTTGGAGATCAACGGGGTTGGCTATCGCGCGGAAGTTTCGGGTGACTCGGTGACCTTCGCGCTTGGCTACTCACACCCGATCGTGTTCAAGTTGCCGAAATCGATCACCGCCAAGGTCGACAAGAACCGTCTGACCCTCACCTCGGCGGACAAGGACGAGCTGGGACAGGTCTCGGCCAAGCTGCGCGAGCTACGTCCCCCAGAACCCTACAAGGGCAAGGGCGTGAAGTACGTCGAAGAGGTCATCAAGAAGAAGGTTGGCAAGGCCGCCGCGACTGGCGGTACGGGCGGTTAGCGGTCCGGCAATCCCGAGGAAACTGGAAGAAGACAAGTCATGGCTATCAAGAGCAAGATCGAATCGCGTGTGCGGCGCCATCATTCGCTACGCAAGCGCATCTCGGGAACGGCGGAGCGCCCGCGGCTGGTTATCTATCGCAGCGCCCGCCACATCTACGCTCAGGTCATCGATGACATGAGCAAGATGACGCTGGCGGCAGCCTCGGACCTTCTTCCCAAGAAGAATCCCGCTGCCGACGCTCCCAAAGGGAAGAAGCGCGACAAGGCCAAGCAGGTCGGCGTTCTGGTCGCGAAGAAGTGTTTGGAAAAGGGCATTGCGCAGGTTGTATTCGACCGAGGCGGCTACCGCTACCATGGACGGATCTCCTCAGTGGCGACGGGCGCGCGTGAGGCCGGGTTGAAGTTCTAAGGGCAATTACAGGGTACTCTCGTCTAGGAGCAAGAATGGCGATTAACTACGAAGACGTCGGCGAGCTGGTCGACAGCGTGGTGTTCATCAACCGCGTGGCCAAGGTGGTCAAAGGCGGCCGGCGATTCTCATTCTCGGCGCTTGTCGTCGTGGGGGATCAGCACGGCTATGTTGGCGCTGGTCTCGGCAAGGCCAATGAGGTGCCGGAAGCCATCCGCAAGGGTACCGAGCAGGCCAAGAAGAATCTGTTCAAGATTCCGCTGGCGGGCACAACCATTCCACACGAAGTGAAGGGGATGTTCGGCGCCGGCTCCGTGGTGCTGCGTCCCGCGAGCCCAGGTACTGGCGTCATCGCCGGCGGGGCGGTTCGTCCGGTCCTCGAGGTAGCGGGCGTCCAGGACATTCTTACCAAATGCATCGGAACTTCCAATCCGCACAACGTGATCCACGCGACGATCGACGCCCTTAAGCGTCTATCGAGCGGTGAGTCCGTGGCCGCCCTTCGTGGCAAGCGCCTCGAGGACATCCTGGCAGCGGGGTAGAACATGGCAAGCAAGCTCAAAGTTACGCTCGTACGCAGCGGCATCAACCGTCCTGAACAACACAAGTTGACCATCGCCAAGCTGGGCCTCGGCAAGCGCGGGCGCACGGTGGTGCTGCCGGACAATCCCGCGGTGCGGGGTATGATCCGCGCGGTCTCGCACCTGGTGAAGGTTGAAGCCGCAGAGTAGGCTAGGCGCACGCTTTCAGAAGGAATCCAGAAATGGGCACGACGTTACAGAATCTGAAGGGCCCGCGAGGGGCAACCAAGAACCGGAAGCGGGTGGGGCGCGGCCCCGGCTCGGGGACCGGCGAGCAGTCCGGTCGGGGCGTCAAGGGCCAGAAGGCCCGCACCGGCCATCACGGCGCACGCCTGGGTTTCGAAGGCGGTCAGATGCCGATGCAAAGGCGGTTGCCCAAGAAGGGTTTCAAGAACATCTTCCGCAAGGAGATCTTCGCGGTGAATCTTTCGCACATCGATGCTCGCTTCGAGGCGGGCACGGTGACCATTGCCGAGCTGAAGGCGGTGGGCATGGTCCCGCGCCGCTGTCCCCGCATCAAGGTCCTGGGCGACGGCGAGCTGACCAAGAAGTTTGTGGTGAAGGCCGATGCGTTTTCGGCCAGCGCAAAGGAGAAAATCGAGAAGAAGGGTGGGCGCGCCGAGCTGACCAATGGCTAGCCGGCTTGACAGTAGATCGCGAGGGCAAGGGGGACCTGGGTAAGGGCTCTGTGCCAATCCTGAGGAGGAATTAGATGGCCTCTGGCTTTCAAAATATGACCAAAATTCCGGAGCTGCGCCGGCGTCTGCTCTACACGCTCGCTCTGCTCGCGGTCTATCGCGTCGGCGTCTTCGTCACCACCCCGGGCGTCAACGCCGCGGTGATGAGCAAGATCGTTAGCCAGGCGTCCGGGACGTTCCTCGGCCTGTTCAACATGTTTTCGGGCGGCGCCCTGGAGAAGATGTCGATCTTCGCCCTGGGCATCATGCCGTACATCAGCTCGTCTATCATTATCCAGCTCTTGACCGTGGTCATTCCCAAGCTGGAGCAGATCCAGAAGGAAGGCGAAGCGGGGAGACGGCGCATCAACCAGTACACCCGTTACGGTTGCGTGATGTTGTCGCTTATCCAGTCGTACTTCATCGCGCGCTGGCTGATTTCAAACAACTCTGCCTACGGTCACTTGGGCGAAGTGGTGCCGGATCCAGGCTGGAATTTCTACCTTCTCACTATGATTTCGCTGACCACCGGGACCGCGTTCATCATGTGGTTGGGTGAGCAGATCACAGAGCGCGGCGTCGGGAACGGCATCTCGCTCATCATCTTCGCGGGCATCGTCACAGACATTCCAAGCGCTCTGGTTCGCTTGGCCCAGCGCGCGCGAGAGGGAAACATCACCGCCTTCTCGCTGGCGCTGATGGCACTCATCGTGGTGGCCGTCATCGCGGTCATCATCTTCTTCGAACGTGGCCAGCGCCGGATTCCGGTGCAATACGCCAAGCGCGTGGTCGGTCGCAAGATGTTCGGCGGCCAGTCGACCCACCTGCCGCTTAAGGTAAACACCGCGGGCGTCATCCCGCCCATCTTCGCGTCGTCGATCCTGATGTTTCCGCAACAGATCGCGTCGTTTCTCAACAATTCGTACGCGCGGGCAGTTTCCGATGCCCTCCACCCCGGCGACTGGCGGTACA
>CAZBIU010000378.1:0-6385 GCA_964491625.1 uncultured Myxococcales bacterium | reverse complement strand
CGCGACCAGACGGTATTCTCAGGGCATCCAACCACATCAGAAATTTCCTTTGCGGAAAGGCCTTCAACCTCAAAGAGCACCAAAACGGTTCTCTTCTTGGGCGCCAACTTGCCGAGCATGCGGTCCAAGGTCGCGAGGCGGGTGGACCGTTCGGACGGATCGACCTCCGGCTGCGGCTTCTCTTTCAACATCATGACTCGCATGGTTTCGCGCGTGCGCCGCCTGCGGCCGAGGCGGATCGCGTGTCGGGCTGCGATTCGGTAGATCCACGTCGAAAGCTGAGCTTCGCCCCGGAAGTGTCGCAGGCTACGAAACACGGCGATGAAGATGTCTTGTGCCGCGTCTTCGCGCTCCTCGGCGGGAATGCCCAGGGCGGCCGAAAAGCGATGGATAAGCGGTGCGTAGCGGTCGTACAAGCTACGCCAAGCCGTCATATCGCCCGAGCGGCAGGCCCGAACCAGCTCTGCATCGGCGATGGCGGCTGGCACTGGCGCCGGACTCGACGTGTTTTGCTTTTGTCCCATGCTGGTGTTCTGTCCGGTTAGAGACTCGCTGGCCCGACCATCATCATCAGACCTCAAAACCATAGTCCCACTCCTACGGCGAACGTTAGATACGCGCTGGGCGCCAACATCACCTGGTAGCCGCTCTGCGTCTTCAGCCACGGCCTGACCAGGGCGACGTCCCCCGTCAAGTCGACGTGGGCAAATACCCTGCGGGTCCAGAAGTACTGAAAACCAGTCTTGATTCCGGCGGCGGCTGCCACATGGGTCTCGCTCTGCGAGTGCCCATTCGAGACAGCCTCAAGCCAGATGACGTCCAGACAGGCGGTCGGTCCGGCGAAGATCCTCCCACGGCCGAGCCACCAACCCGCCGTAAGTGCCAGTTCCGCCGATCCACGGGTTGTGCTGACGGCGCCCGAGGGGCCCGTGTCAGGGTTTCCCCACGCCGCATCCGTCGCGATCCCTGCAACGCCAGCGGAAGCGTTCAACCACAGGTTGCTGCTCCCCAAGGTGGCGAAGCCGTACCCAATGTTCAGCTTGCCCTCGAATCCTCCCAGGTCGGTGCCAGCACCGGGAAAGCGCCTGCCGCCGTCAAGTGACAGCGCCAGGTTAGCGATCTCTTCTTCCGGCGTGGGCAGCGACCGTACGGGCTCTTCCGCAGTTGGAGAGGGCGGCGAAGGAGTTGTTGGCGGAGATGTCGGAGGCAGCGGAGGCGGCAGCGGAGGCGGCAGCGGAGGCGGCGGCAGCGGAGGCTTGTGCTCGGGCAGCGTCGGCATTTCCACTTCTTCGAAATAGCGAACCACGATAAATGCCACCGTGTCTGCCAGGGCCGCGCAGTCCCGGGCACGATCGCCCGTGGGCGCCGGCAAGGTTCGGTACAGCTTCACCAGGCCGGTCTTGTCGAGGAGCGAGAAGCTGGTTTCTCCGCCGCCTGGCGCGGGCATCAGGATCAGCGTGAGAAGTCGGTCGGAATCGTCGTCCGGGCGGGACGACACCAACGCCGAGGCGTGGGCTTCCAGCGACGCCAGCACTTGCGCAGAGCTCGGGCAGTCTTCCGCCGCCCCCGGCGCTACCGTGAGAGCGGCTGCCTGGACCAGTACCGAAATCAGGCTTGCGTGCACTTCGCCTATTGTAGCCTTGTTCAGCCATGGCCAGAAATCGCTCGCGAATGAGTTGACGAAGGCTCGCCGGCCGGACGTAAGATGCGCTCCATGGAGAGTCCAATGACGAGCCGGGTGGCGACGCCATCCTTCTTGGTCGCGCTGCTGGCCAGCGCCCAGGTCCTGGCCGCGCCGAGGGTTCTGAAACCAACCGGCAAGGTCACTGGTAGCCAGGGCGTGCTCCAGGATGTCTTCGCCCTCGACGAAACCGGAAGCAAGCTGGCCACTATCCAGTTTACCGCCAAGGGCCAGGTCTTGTTGGCCATCGGCGCGCCCGGGGGTAAATCGCAGTTCGCGGAGATTTCAAGCTTCACCGCGACCCCGGAGAAGATTCTCGGGATTGGCGGCCACTGGTTCGTGATCTCAAACGAAGGACAGCGCCGCGCTGCCATCTTCGATTCGGCGGGACACTTCAGACGCACCACCCAGAAGTTTGACGATTGCGAGCTGTCCTTTTCGCCGAAAGCGCTGGTGGCAGTTTCCGAGCGTGACGAGCCCGGAGGCAACCGTCGCTTTTCCATCCAGGCCTACAAGCCGGACGGCGGCACCCTGATGCTTCAGGATGTCGTCGTCGATGGCAGCGGAACCGTCGCGGGCGGCGGCGGAGAAACCTTCCTGGGCTTTACCAACAGCCACTTTTCGATGATGGTGGAAAAGCCGGGCGCCTACAACCGCAAGACCGACGTGCGCCTGCCGCCGCAGTTCGCGATTCGCGACGTGAAGACCGGTAAGATCGGGCCGGGCAAGATGCGTCCCAACCTGGAGAACTTCCTCGACTACGTCCACAAACGGGGCGAGAAGCCCGACCTTCCCGCGGTCATAGTTCTGGCGGAGGGGCAAAAGGGCTTCGACTTGGTCGGCCCAGAGGAGAAGGTCCGTCCCATCAATCTCACCGTGCCGGCCCAAGATTACGATCGCACGTCGTTGCAGCAACGGCAGGTGGGCAGCAAGGTGATATTCTCGCTCTTGGCTGACCGACCCGGGCGGGAGAAGGCCGACACGAAAGAAACGGGACGCTATGCGCTGGGGTTCTTCAGCCTCGACCCGGGTAGCGGCAAGGTGACGGTGATAGGGGAGGTTCCGCTGCCCGACAGCCGGGCACGGCCTTGGTCGGCCGGGGGAAACAAGATCGCCCTCGCAAACAAGACCCCAGAAGGCAACAGCGAAATCCTCATCTATTCACACTAGTCACCTCGATTGAGGACTCGCGCAGCAAGCGTTCCGCCTCGGCTCGCGAGCGCAGCACGCAGTCTTCGATGGCGAGCCCGCCGAAGTAATTGCCGGTTAGGTAGACGCTGGAACCTGCGATGCCGGCCTCAACCGCCTCGAAGATCCGCGCGTGATCGCGGCCTGGCGAGGGCAGGGAGGTCGAGTTCTCGGCCACGTGGAGAAAGGACGAGCGGGCCGCTCCCGTGACGTTGGCGATGCGATCCAAGCGGTCGTCGAGGGAAAGCCCTGAGCGAAAGTGAAAGGCAAAGCCGCGGAAGCGCTCGTCATCGACCACGTCGCGGGTAACCACCGAGAAGAACGTGTCCTTGAGGGGCAGAAGCCCGGCCATGCGGGGGAAGCTTAGGGCGTCCTTTGCGATAACAACCCCGGTGGACACGACGTCGGCCGAATCGACGCGGGCAAGAGCCTGGGATGCGGCCGGCGCGATCTTGGCCAGCAGCCGAGCCGATATTGCGGGCGGAAGCGCGAGAACGAGCTTGCGCGCCACGGTTCGGCTGCCGTCCACGGTGTCGACCGTGAACAGCGCGCCCTCGCGCCCGACCTCGCGGGCCTGCGCCCCGGTGCGCAGGGTGATGTTTTCGTGGCGCGACAGCAGCTCGATGACCGACGCAAGGCCCCGGTCCATGGTGAACGTACGCGGAAAATCCTTGCGGCGCGGGCGCCGCTTGAACAGCATGTCGGCGGGGAAACTCCCGGTGGGCTGGGAAAATGGTGCCGACAGTAGCGGCGCAACGACCCGGTTCCAGTTTCGCCTGCCGACCAGGCGGCCGTAGTACTCCTCGACGGTGCGCCCAGACTTGCGCTCGGTAAACGCGCGCCAGGCCGAGGCGAAGAGCTCGCCCATGGCGAGTTGGGAGGGCACCGAACGAACCTTGCCGTCGACCCAAAGACGATACGGCGCCTTGCTGCGCTTCTGCAGGCAATCCTTGCTGCCGGTCGCGTCGATGATCTCCAGCAGCGCTCCGTACGAGTTGTAGAGGGTGTGCGCGCCTAGCTCGAACCAAAATCCGTCGGTCGTGCGAACCGTGTGGATGCAGCCCCCCGGCTCGGCGTCCTGTTCCAGAACAACGCAATGCAAGCCCGCACGAGCGGCGTAGTGAGCGAAGGCAAGCCCGCTGATTCCTGCTCCGAGGATGGCGACGTCGAAATCTGAAGTCACAGGTGTGAGTCTTACCCTAGGGGAAAACGTCCATGGCGGTCGAACACGGGTTCTTGGGCGATGCTATCATTACGGCGCTGTGGCTCCGAGAGTGATCGAGACTGGCGACCAGTCGACATTGGCGACGATGCCGGATGCGGCGGCGTTTGTGTGCGATGACTCTGGCACGATTCGCTGGTGGAGCAAAGCGGCGGAACGATTGCTGGGTTACACCACCGAGCAGGCCCTGGGCAAAGACATGGTGCAGCTCTTCGCCGGCGACGCGAAGCCCGTTCGCGACAACGGGGTCGGACCGATCACTTCCGCGTGGACGGCGCGGACCGCCCAGGGCGCGATCGCCCTCTTTAACCGCAACGTGGTCGCCCTGCACAGCGGTGAGGATGAGCGCCTTTTCCTTCAGATGGTTTGGCCGCAGACCGCGCCCGACGACGAGGCGCTCGACCACCCGGAAAGTCCCAAGGATCACGTTGGGGCAATGGCGACGCGCATAGCCCATGATTTCTCAAGTCTGCTCACTCCCATCGTGGGCAACGCGATGCTGCTTGAAGAGGAGATCTCGAGCGAGCACCCGCTGCGCCGGCGACTCGATGCCATACGTGAAGCTACCGAGCGGGCACGCGGCTTCGCCCAACGGCTGATGGCGCTGGACCCCAAGCGGAAACTGACGCTCCAACCGGCCGATCTTGCCCACGTCGTAAGCGAGCTCCTGCCGGAGTTGCGGTCCGCGCTGCGCCCGAATATCGAGCTTGTGACCGAGCTCGCCCCTTGCCCGGACTCCGTGTCCGTGGACCGCAAACAGATCGGCCAGGCCCTCTGGCAGCTCGCGCTCAATGCTCAGGACGCCATGCCTTCGGGCGGCACGCTTGCGGTGTCGGTGGCGCTACTCGATGGGTCTGCCGGCGATATGGCGGCGTTACCGGGCCGCTGGGTGCAGTTGCAGGTTCGCGATACTGGCAATGGAATGGATCCTTCGCTTCTACCGCACGCCTTTGAGCCCTTTGTGACCACCAAGGTTCCAAGCGTCGGTGGCGGGCTCGGACTCTCCACGGTGGCGGCCATCGTGCGCCAGCACGCGGGACTTCTGGACGCTCACTCCGCGCCGGGGCGAGGTACCACGATCTCGATCTATCTGCAAAGCCACGGCCGCCTCCGCGAGGACGCGGCTGGGACCGGGGCCGCCACGGTTGCCGTTCCAAGCAAGGCTGCCGTGAAAGCCCACATCGTGCTCGTCGAGGACAACCAGATGGTACGGCGATCGATCGAGGCGACCTTGCGCGGCTTGGGCTACGACGTGACTGCCGTGGGAAGCGGTGAGCATTGTATTCGGGCTGTCAGCGGAGCGAGCGAACCTGTTGATCTGCTCATCACAGATATCGTGATGCCTCACATGAGCGGCAAGGAGCTTACCGAACGCGTGCACGCCATTAGACCCAGCCTGCCCGTGCTCTACATGTCAGGATATGATCACTCGACGCTGGTCAGCCGCAAGCAAGGGGTCGCTGCCGAGCACTTCCTACAGAAGCCCTTCGATTGCGAGGATCTCTCGGCGGCTGTCATCCAGGCGATGGCCGCGAAGGTCTCCCCATAGCCGGAACCAGGAGCCCACCCAGGGCGTGCGCCGCCGTGGCAAGCGGCTACGAACTCTGCGAGCAGAGTACTATAGTATCCGGTCTGCCGGTTCCGCCATCTGAGACCTCATGAAGAGCCTCGCGCGCATCGCCATTTGGACCGTCGTCTCGCTGCTCGGGGCATCGGCTTATGCGGTGATCGCTCTGCGCCGCCACGAGCCGCTCAACGCGGCCTGGTTTGTGGTCGCCGCGCTCTGCACCTACGCCATCGGGATTCGCTTCTACTCCAAATGGATCGCGGCCAAGGCGCTGGTGCTCGATGACCGCCGCGCGCCGCCGTCCGAGGTGCACGACGACGGGCGCGACTTCGTCAAGACCAACAAGTTCGTCCTGTTTGGCCATCACTTCGCCTCTATCAGCGGCCCCGGTCCGTTGGTAGGGCCGGTGCTAGCGGCGCAATTCGGTTATCTGCCGGGAACCTTGTGGATCCTCATCGGTGCGATCCTCGGCGGGGCGGTGCAGGATTTCGTTATCCTGTTCGCCTCGGTCCGCCGCGATGGAAAATCGCTGGCCGAGATGGTGCGCGCTGTGATTCGCAAGAATCTCGCCGCCGTGCCCGAGGCACCGGGGGCATTGTATTTGCGTCCCATTTTATTTGGTACCACGGCCAATATCGGCGCCGCGGCAACGCCGACGCCCGAAGCGACCTTGCTCGTGCTCGCAAGTCCGGTGTGGGATTACTTCGCCGGCTGCATGAAGCCCTTG
>CAZBIU010000377.1:0-6445 GCA_964491625.1 uncultured Myxococcales bacterium | reverse complement strand
TTTCCGGGTTGCCGAACATCACGCCGATCTTCATGCGGATCTGGTTGATGAAGATCACCAGGGTATTCGACTTGGAAATGGTGCCGGTCAGCTTGCGCAGGGCCTGGCTCATGAGGCGCGCTTGCAAGCCCACGTGCGCATCGCCCATCTCGCCTTCCAGCTCGGCCCGCGGGGTCAACGCCGCCACCGAGTCGACCACGACCACGTCAACGGCGCCCGAGCGCACCAGCATTTCCGTGATCTCCAAGGCCTGCTCGCCGCAATCGGGCTGCGAAACCAAGAGGTCGTCGGTTTTCACGCCCAGCTTGCGCGCGTAGCCCACGTCGAGGGCGTGCTCGGCGTCGACGAAAGCCGCGATGCCGCCCGCCTTCTGCGCCTGCGCCACCGCATGCAGTGCGAGTGTGGTCTTGCCCGACGATTCAGGGCCGTAAATTTCGACGATACGTCCGCGCGGCAGCCCGCCGGTGCCGAGCGCGATGTCGAGCCCGATCGCGCCGGTGGGCACCACCTGGACCTCGGGCGGAGCGATGTCCTCGCCCAGACGCATAATGCTGCCCTTGCCAAACTGCTTTTCGATGGTGGAAACCGCTAGATCGATGGCCCGGTCGCGCGCCGGATCGCGCACAGCCTTGCCGTCGCCCTTGCCGTCGCCCTTGCCGTCGCCCTTGCCGTCGCCCTTGAGGACTTCACCCTTGCTGTCTTTGTGCTCGCTTCGTTCCAGATTGGCCATGGAGTCTCCTGACAGGAAGCCTTGCGCGGCTACCTGGTGTTGGGTCATCAAATAAAGAACCGGCGCGCGAGGTCGAGCGCGAAGTACGCCGCTGCCCTGCGCACGCGCTCGCGATCGCCGACGAACAGCTTGCCCACCGACTTGGTCGGCCGCTGGCTGGCGACGGCGAAGCACACCGTTCCCACCGGCTTGTCGCTTGACTGTGCAGGGGGGGTTGGCCGGCCATCCATCTTGTTGCCCGCCACGCCGGTGATGGCGATGGCGACGGTGGCGTTGGTCAGCTTGCGCAATCCCTCGGCCATCGCACGCGCGCACGGCTCGCTGACCGCGCCGTGCTCGGCGATCGCCTCGGCCGGGACGCCGAGCATGCTCACCTTCACGTCGTTGGAATACGCCATCACGCCACCGAGGAAGAAATCGCTGGCACCTGGCTCGGACGTGATGAGCTGCCCAGCGTAGCCGCCGGTGCACGATTCGGCAAAGGCGAGCGTCCCGCTGGCCTGGCGAATGGTTCGGCCCACCACCATCGGGAAGGTCTCTCCGTCGATGCCGTAGATGCCCTGCCCGATGCGCTTGCGTAGCTCGTGGTCGACCTGTTCGAGAACGGCTTGGCTCTTCGCGAAGTCCCCGGTGCGTACCACGACTTTCACGTGGTTTTCCGGCGCCGCGGTCCTGAAGTGGACGGTGGTATCGGGGATGTTCGCGACCAGCCCGACCAGGCGATGATCGATGTGCGATTCGCCCATGCCGTAGACGTGGAAGGTGCGAACCGCGGCGGGAGACACACCGTGTTCTTCAAGGCGCTTCACCAGCCTGGGCATGCACTCCGCATTGAAGATGCTTTCCATCTCACGCGGAATCCCGGGCAGAAAGTACGCCTCGGCATCGCCGATGCGACTCACAAACCCCGGCGCGATGCCGGCCGGATTGGCGAAGGCATGAGCGCCCTCGGGGACGCGTACCTGGCGCAGGTTGTTCGGGGTCAGCTCGAAGCCGTGCGCGGAAAAGCGCTGTTTCATGGCCGCCAGCGAGGGCGCGTGGGTGGTGATGCCAACGCCGAGTAGCTCACACACCACGTCGACGGTGCGGTCGTCCTCGGTGGGGCCGAGCCCGCCGGTCGCAACGATGATCGCTGCCTCCTGGGAAAGCTCGCGAAGTGCGGCAAGGATGTCGGCAGGCGCGTCGGAAGCCACCCGATGCGCCCTCACGTCGTAGCCCGCATCGAAGAGGCGGTCCGAGATGAAGGCGGCGTTGGAATTCGCGACCTCGCCCCGCAAGACCTCGTCGCCGATCGCCAAGATGGCCGCGGTTCCAGGCTTGGGCGCAGGCTTTGCAACAGCTGCGGGCTTTGCAGCGAATGCGGGCGGGTCGGCCGACGCTGTCCGCTGGGCAGAGCCACCGGCCTGGGGCGGGCTCCCCGGCGCGTGCGGACGCTTGGCGGCTGGTGGCTTGGCGGCTGGCTTGGCGTTCTTTCGGGCCACCTTGGCTGGACTCCGGCGGAGCTGAGACATTTGTTCAGTACCTTAGCGGCCACACTTGCCGCAGTCAACAACCACCAACAGAATGTGGCCGACCTGCGAACAAGGTTGACAAGGGGGCGCTTCCGACGGTCAACTGTTGGTGCTATCCATGCGCATCCGCTACGCTGCCAAGACCGATCAAGGAATGAAGCGTAACCACAACGAGGACTACTTCTGCCTCATTGAGGAGGAGCAGCTTTTCCTGGTCGCCGACGGTATGGGCGGCCACGCCTGTGGCGAAGTCGCGTCGAAGATGGCGGCCGACGTCATCCGCGAATTCTTCGCCCGCACGCGCGACGAAGACGTCACCTGGCCGTACAAGATGGACCACAACCTGTCCGTCCTGGAAAACCGGCTCAGCGTCGGCATCCGGCTGGCGAACAAGAAGATCCACGAGTCGGCGTCCAAAGACGCGCACCTGTCTGGTATGGGCACGACGGTGGTGATCGTGCAGCTCTCGGACGACCGCGTCTATGTGGCGCACGTAGGCGATTCGCGCTGCTACCGAATCCGGCAGGGGCAGATCAAACAGCTCACGCGCGACCACTCGTTGCTGGAAGACTACAAGGAAGCTCGGCCCGGGATGAGCGACGAGGAACAACGCAAGTTCCCGCACAAGAATGTGATCACGCGCGCCCTCGGCATGCGCGACACGGTCCAGGTCGACATCACCTCGGATGACATCCAGGACGGGGACATCTACCTGCTCTGCTCGGACGGGCTGTCGGGCATGGTGTCGGACGTCAACTTCCCCGAGCACCTGAACGTCGGGGCGGACCTGGACGCGGCGGTCACCAAGCTGGTCGCCGCCGCCAACGCCGCCGGAGGCACGGACAACATCACGTGCCTGGTTCTCGAGTGTAGAAGCTAGCGGAGACCTGCCTCGCGAACCGTCGGCGACGCCGGCGCATCCAATGAACCGGTGGATGCCCGACCATGACGAGCAAGAGCTGTTTCCTGGTAAAGAGTGAGCCCTCGGCCTATGCCTGGCAGGACCTGGTTCGGGACAAGCACACGCGCTGGGACGGCGTGCGCAACTTCGAAGCGCGCAACAACCTGCGCGCCATGAAGAAGGGCGACCTGGTCCTCTACTACCACTCTGGCGAAGGCAAAGAGATCGTCGGCATCGCCAAGGTGGTGGCGGAAAGCTACCCCGATCCCACCGACAGCGAAGGTGACTGGAGCGCGGTGGACTTGGCACCGCACAAGCCCCTGGCTCGCCCGGTTTCGCTCGCCACCCTCAAGGCGGACAAGTCCCTCGCCAACCTGGCCATCGTGCGCAAACCGCGCATCAGCGTGGTGCCCATTCACGCCGACGAGCTTGAGCGCATTTTGGAATTGGCGGAGACCAAGGCGTGAGGATCGAGCGTCGGGTCACATCGCGGGCGGGCTAAGCCGTCTCGCGATTTGCCTGCGCAGCGGAATAACGCTCGGATCGTGGAAGGGATCCTCTCTCTCAGGTGGCTCGTCGGCGGACGCGATGTAGTGGACGTGGATGACCTCGACGAGCGCGGGATTGAAGTGCCGTTTGGGAGGCGCCGGCAGTAGGTGCAGGATCAACACGAATGCGCCGATGATGCTGCACACGCCGAGGTAGATGCCGTGCTCGTTCCAGCGCCAGTGAAAATGCGGCGTTAGATTCTCGTCGGGAACCGGTGTATGGAACTTGGGCATGGCAATTCCTTTGGTGTGCCGCCGCTGGATCTCGTACGCCACGCCAGCCAAGGCGGGTTGATGCTCGGTGGGCGTCGTCCTACCGACAACCGAAGCGGCGCTTGGGTTCCCGTGCCCTACTTGAGACACCTATTCTTCGACCAGTTTCTTCAAAGCTTCGAGAACGCCCTTCCAGTTTTCCGCCGAGTGGTCGGCGCGCTGCTGCGAATCGACGTTCGATTGCACAACGGTAAGAGACACGGCGCCGTCGGCGACCGCGAGATCGAAACGAATGATCTGCCGCCGAGACGGCTCGTCCGGCAGCCCGCTGAAGGCGCTCCAGTAGTTGTAAGAAAGGCTCTTCATCGGCTCGAACGACAAGACCGTGCCGCGATCTTCGTAGCTCTTTCCCTGCCACTCGCCACGAAAAAACACCGGCGCGCCCACCCGCCAATCGGTGTCAAGATTGGTCCCGAAGAAGTACTTCTTGACCAGCTCGGGTTTGGTAAGGGCATCCCATACCTTGTCGACGGGCGCTCGGACAGAGATGGATACGCTGGCCGTGTAGGACATGCAGGCGGTCTTGTCAGCCGGTCGGAATTCGGCCCTGGTTGACTTCCAGCCAGCTTGAGAAAGTCTTCATCTCAGGGTTCAGGGCACGAGCCTGGCCGAGCTCGCGTGCTCCGCAGAAGTCGCCTTCAAAGTCGCGCTTGTACTGGAACATGTTGCCCAGATCGTCCGCGCCCGGGAATCCGAACGACCGATAGACCTCGGGCGGAACGGCGTTGTAGCTCACCGGCTGGCGCAGCGACCGCGCCAGTGCCTCGGCCATCTGCGCCCCGGTCAGGTGCTCGCCGGCAATCCCCACGGTCTTGCCGATGAAACGCTCACCCTGCTTGAAGATCCCATACGCGCACTTGCCGATGTCCTCGGCCGAGATTCCCGGCAGCTTCTTGTCGCCCATGGGCAGCGTGAAGGCCAACTTGCCGTCCGCGCCGGGCTTGGGCCCCATCCCGAAGTGAATGAGATTGTCCCAGTAGAACGACGTCAGCAAGAACGTGGTGGGCACGCCAGCCGCGCGGAAGATGTTGTCGGACGCGCCCTTCGCGTCGAAATGCGGGACCTTGTACTTCTCTTTCAGGGTCGGCATGCGACCGTCCGACAGCGGCACCTTGATGCGGGTGTCTTCAAGTGTCGACCAGATCGCGTGCTTGACGGCGGCCGCCTTGCAAGCTTGGGCCTGGGTCTTGGCCTGCGCCATTTCCTTCTCGGGCGAGAAATGCTCCCAGAAATTGGTCACGCAAAATGTCCCATGCGCGCCCGCGAACGCCTTGCGCAAGCTCTCGAAGTCGTCCAGATCCGCGGCCACAACCTCTGCGCCCTGGGCGCTAAGCTTGCGCGCCTTGTCCGAGTCAGGCTTACGCGTGAGCGCGCGCACCGCGAAACCTCCGTCCGGATCCGCTAGAATGGCTCGCACCAATCCCCCGCCCTGTGCTCCCGTTGCTCCAACCACGGCGATAGTCTTCCTCTGCATTGCAGCCTCCTCAATCGAATGTGGAACGGTTGGATGCGGAAGAGTGGAAAGAGGTTCAGGATGTTTCCGACTGACAGGGAGGCTGCTCCATTGGGCTGTCAATGGGAAAAACATGCCCGATTTGTTTTCAGATCGCTAAAGATCCATAGGCCTATTTGCCGATCCCTAGGGTTCCAACGTTTTAGGATGCGAAGGTCCCAGGCGTGGAGATCCGTCCGCTTAAAGCCCTGTCACAGTTTGGTAGCAGTTTTTTGAACCATTACTGGCCGCCGCGCGGCACTAGCTACTGGTATCCGCCACAGCGAAGGAGTACGTCGATGACAATCGAAAATGCGTCAAAGAGGATCTTGATTGCCGGAATACTGGGAGTCGCCATCGGCGGCTGCGGAGGCTCGGGTGGCGGCGGAGTCGGATCGGGTGGAAGCACAGGCCCAGCAAGTAGCTCCGGCGGCAAGACCGCGAGCGACGGCTCCGGTGGGACCGGCGGCTCGACCGGCGCCGCCACCGGCAAGGGAGGCAGCGCCTCGGGCGGAACGAGCAGCACCGGCGGGACCAGCACGAACGGAGGCACCACCAGCTTGGCAGGCCAGACCGGCAGCGGCGGACGCACCGGCGGGGCGAGCACGAACGGAGGAACCACCAGCTCGGCAGGCCAGACCGGTGCAGGAGGGGTCGGCGAATCCGGAGGCGCCACGAGCGCAGGCGGCACAACTGCGGCAGGCGGGCAGACAGGCGCCGGCGGCACCATTTCGGCGGGCGGCTCGATGGGCCGCGATGCGGGTCGCGATTTGCCCGCGGGCTCAGGCGGGGTAGCAAGGGATGCTGGTTCGGGGACGGGCGGCATCGCGGGCGGCGGGCAAACCGGCGCGGGCGGCAATTCCGGGGTGGGCGGCTCCACCTCGACCAGCACGTCGACGGTTGATTGCAACGCAACCATGCCGAGCGGTGGCACTTCGCACAGCGGATCAAATGTGAATGGCACGGCCGACGGCCTCAACTATGGCATCT
>CAZBIU010000376.1:0-6474 GCA_964491625.1 uncultured Myxococcales bacterium | reverse complement strand
AGAACCAGGCTCAGACTTGTACCGTCGCTCATGACGCACTCCTCGGTGTCGTGTGAGAACCGCTGTCGCGGCCCTTCTCTGCCGCCGGGCCCGCCCCTGCCCTACGATGGAATTCGGCGTCCCAGTCTGGGACCAGGTTGGCCCGAACGATGCTGTCGGTGGGCAGTTGGTACAACCTGCCATCGCATTCGATCTGGACCTGCCCGTCCTTGGCCCCGCCAAGAATGCCGGAGAAATTTCGCCGCCCTTCGATCGGATCCGACATTCGAATCTTCGCGTTCTGTCCCGCGAAGCGAACGAAGTCACACTCGCGACGCAGCGGTCTATCAATGCCTGGCGAGCTGACCTCGAGCCTGTAAGCATGATGAATGGAGTTGGCCACGTCGAGCGTCGCCGACAGGTCGCGACTTACGCGCTCGCAGTCGTCGTGACTGACGTACAGAGGCGGGAACACTGCCCCGGCGTCATCTTCCCCGCCCGGCACCCTGGGCCCCTCCGGGCGATCGATGAAGACACGCAGAACCCAGCCCTCTGGCTCGCGGGTCCACTGCAGCTCGACGAGGTCCAGGCCTACCCCTTGGATGGGAGGCTCAAGCAGCTTCCAGAGATCGTCGATTTCCTTGCGCATTTGCTTGGTTTGCGGTGTTTTTCGTCGGGTCGTAAAGAGGTCGTCGGGGAATTCGATGGACAAAAAAAAGGCGGGCTCGGGGGCCCGCCCTTCGTTCGGGTGTGCCTTATGATGTTCGGTGTTCTTACCACGACAGAATTTTCCGCGCAATCGCTGCTAACCCATCGGGCAAGGTTGACGGTCGCGAGCGTCTGACGCCGACGACTCCAACGCAGCGATTCATACACTGACATCCTAAGTGGCCACGCGTGTCTTCCATGTGCTAGTTGTTGGCCGCCTGCTGCTTGCAGGGGCCCCCAAAAACTCACAGCATCAACGCCGGCCTTGGGGTCGGCTCTTCCAGGAGGACCAGAGAATGGCCAGCGCAAACCTAGGCATCGGAGTGATCGGCTGCGGAACCGTCGGCGGCGGCGTCGTCAAGCTGCTCACGGCAGAAGCGGAGCATCTGCGCCGCAAGACCGGCGTCGCTATCGAGCTGCGCAAGGCGGCAGACCTAGACCCGGCCAAGCGTGCGTCGACCGGGCTGCCGGATGCCATCTTGACTGAGGACGCGCAAAACGTGCTCACGGATCCCGCCATTCAAGTGGTCGTGGAAGTCATTGGCGGCGTCAAGCCGGCGAGCATGTTCATCGAAGCCGCCCTCAAAGCCGGCAAGCATGTGGTGACTGCGAACAAAGAGCTCATTGCCAAGCAGGGACCTGCCCTGTTCGCTCTGGCGCGCGAGCATGGCGTCACTTTGCACTTCGAGGCCAGCTCGTGCGGAGGCATTCCCGTGATTCAGGCGCTCGGCCAGTCCCTGGCCGCCAACCGGTTTCAGAAGATCCTCGGCATCGTCAACGGCACGACCAACTTCATCCTGACCAAGATGTATCGCGAAGCCGCCGAGTTCGGCGAGGCTTTGGCCGAGGCGCAACGGTTGGGATATGCGGAAGCCGATCCCACCGCCGACGTGGACGGCCACGATGCCGCATACAAGCTGTCCATCCTGGCGTCGATGGCTTTCGACAGCTACTTCGACTACCGCGAAATCCACACCGAGGGGATCCGCCACGTCAGCGCGCGCGATATCGCCATCGCCAAGGAATACGACTACGTCATCAAGTTGCTCGCCATCGGCGTGGCCCACGACGACGAGCGGGTCGAGCTGCGCGTGCACCCCGTGATGGTGCCGAGCGGCCATCCCTTGGCGGCCGTGAACGATTCCTTCAACGCTGTGTTCGCGCGCGGGAACTACGTCGGCGACGTGATGTTCTACGGCCGCGGCGCCGGCCAATTTCCCACCGCATCCGCCATTGTCGGCGACATCATCGACATCGCCATGCACCAGTCGCGCGGCGGAACCAGCCCACGCATGAATTTTGGGCTTGCCAGCAAGCCCATCGTGCCGATGGGTGAAGTGAAGAGTCAATTCTACCTGCGCCTCGACGTGACCGACCGTCCGGGCGTGCTGGCCGCCATCACCAAGATCTTTGGCGACTGTGGCGTCAGCATCAGCGCCGTCACCCAGGAGGAGGCCACCGGCGATGCGGTCGAGTTGGTCATCTTCACCCACGAAGTGGTGGAATCGGCCTTCCAGAAGGCGGTGAGCGGAATCCGAAAGCTGGACGTAGTGGTCGGGGTGCGGTCCCTGATTCGCACGCAGCTGTAGCCGAACGGTTTGGGGCTGGAGCAATTTCCGGATCTCTCACCAAACACAAAGGCAAGAGAACGGGCGCTTCAACCCGTTCGCCGCTCTACGGCTGCGGCGCGACCCGCGGATTGAAGAGCAGCTCGTGCGTCTCGCGCAGCATTGCGGGGATCTCCGCCCGAAACGGCGAATTGGGCAATGCCGCGATCATTTCGTCGTCGTTGAAATCAGCCGCGCGTGCCCCCGGCACCCAGATGTCGTCGGGGCTCATCGACATGTAGCGCTCCTGCGCGAAATCCAGCAGATCGAAGGCAAGCACCAGATTCCGTAACCACAGAATCCGCCGCACGTTGATCTTGCCGGGCAGCTCGTTCCAATCAGGAAGTCCCTCGAACCACCGGCGCGCGAAATCGTCGCCCAGTGCTTTGCGGTACGCGGCTTCCAGCCTCTCGGCGATCGGCGCAAAAAGCGCCTGAGGTTCGGCAAGCAAGGGCAATACCTTCAGGTGCTCGTCCAAATCGCTCGGCCGTGCGGCACCCAAGGAAATGGTGTGGATCTCTGGGTTAGAAAGGCACCAGAGATCGTTGAACACCATCGGCGACAGAGGCTCGCACAAGGCCCTCAGCTTGGCGGAGGCACGATAGAGGCGGCCGCCCTTGTCCGACGGGCTGATGATGAAGGTACCCATGTCGTGGCGGCGCACGGCCTCGATGATGGGCAGGTTGTCCTGGAACAGGTAGTAATAGTGAAAATTGATGTAGTCGAAGCGCCCGGTCTCGACCATGGGCATAATCAGAGGGCGGGCGGCGTGGGTGGAGAAGCCGATGTGACGAATGCGACCTTCCCTGCGCCAGCGCTCGGCGATGTCGAGCGCTCCGCCCGGCGCGAGCGACCAGTCGACGGAAAGCTGATCGTTCACCCCGTGGATGGCGAACAAGTCGAGGTAGTCAACCTTGAGCAGCGCAAACGATTCGGCAAGTTGGCTCTCGAACTCCTTGCCATCAGGAGACGGGCGAATCTTGGTTTGCAGAATGAAACGATCACGCCGGTGGCGCGCCAGGGCCGGCCCTAGCTGCGCCTCGCTGGTGCCATAGCCGCGCGCGGTTTCGATGTGGGTGATGCCCAACTCCAGCGCACGATCGACGGTGTCCTCGAGATTCTTCTGGCTTTCACGCGACGTCTCCATGCCGCGCGTCCACGATTCCTGGAAGCGCATTCCGCCTTGCGAGAAGACGGGAATGGCGAGATTGGTCCGTCCGAATCGTCGGTAGATCACGAGATGATACTATCCCGTCCTCGATCGCTACTCCACCCGCTCGAAGAATCGGCGCCAGCGGATCGACTTGAACCAGTCGGCGAGGCCGGCCGGGCTCAGTCCGCCGCGCGACGGGTCGCGCGACCACCAAACGATGAGCGCCTTGCCCTTGATCAGATCGTACGGCACGTAGCCCCACACGCGTGAGTCGCGCGAGTTGTCGCGATTGTCGCCCATCACGAAGTAGTGTCCGGGCGGAATTTTGTGTGGTGGAAAGTCGGAGGCGTCGGTCCGGTTGGTGAACTGGTGGACCATGTGGTCCCTGCGGTCAAGGTGCTCCAGCCAGACTTCGCACGGCCGCACCAGCTCGTCGACCTCGATATCCCCTTCCCTGGCCGTGCACGGGACGGGCTGGAATTCGCGCGACATGGGCCGTCCATCGATGAACACCTCGTTGTGGCGCAGCTCGACCGTCTCGCCCGGCAGCCCGACCACCCGCTTGATGTAGTCGACGCTCTGGTCGGGGGGGTACTTGAAAACGATGATGTCGCCACGCTTGGGCTCACCCAGGCGGGCGAGCTTCAAGTTGGTGAAGGGAATGCTGATGGCGTAGGCGAACTTGGAAACGAAGATGTGGTCGCCAACTTCCAGAGCCGGAATCATCGATCCGGTCGGAATCTGAAATGCCTCGACCACGAAGGCGCGCAGGAACAGCGCCACGCCAAGGGCCAGCCCGATGGATTCGGCATACTGCCGAGCGGCCGACTTGCGCGCGAAGGCCACGTGGTCGTCAAGCTTGCTATCGAGATCGGAATTAGCCTGGCGCAGCCGCTCCACATCGCGAGCCTTGCGAGCCTCTTCCACTTCGGCCACCGCCGAATTCAGCGTCCCCGACACCGACTCGGGAATGCGATAGCGCTTCTTCTTTAGGATGCGCTTGGCTTCCCCGACCAACTGCTTGGCCTCGGCCTTGGCGCTGCCGAGCTGCCGATACCTGCGCCAAGACGCCAGAATACTTAACGCCATGATCAGTCGACCTTCAGGATGGCCAAGAATGCTTCCTGCGGAATCTCGACGTTGCCAACTTGCTTCATTCGCTTCTTTCCCTCTTTCTGCTTTTCGAGCAGCTTGCGCTTGCGGGTGATATCACCTCCGTAGCACTTTGCGGTGACGTTTTTCCGCAGCGCCTTAACCACGGTCTTCGCAATCACGCGCGAGCCGATGGACGCTTGGATGGCAACCTCAAACTGCTGCATCGGGATCAGCTCCTTCATCTTGATGCATAGGTCGCGGCCCTTGATGTATGAGGTCTCGCGGTGAACGATGGCGGACAGCGAGTCCACGCGGTCGCCGTTCACCAGCAAATCAAGACGAACCAATTCGGCCGAGCGGTAGCCCTTGGGTTCGTAGTCGAGCGAGGCATAGCCGCGCGAAATCGACTTCATGCGATCGTAGAAGCCAAAGACCACCTCGGTCAGAGGCAGGTCGTAGCGGATGATCACGCGACGTTCGCCAGCGTAGCTGAGCCCGGTCTGCGTCCCGCGCCGCTCCTCGCACAGCTTCAGCAGCCCGCCGACGTACTCGGGCGGCGTGTGCAGGGTGGCCGCGATCATGGGCTCCTCGATGCGCTCGATCTCGCCTTCCGACGGAAACTTGGCCGGATTGTCCAATTCGACCACGCTACCGTCGCGGCGCACGATCTGGAAACGCACGGTGGGGGCGGTGGTGACGAGGTCCAGGTCATACTCGCGTTCCAGTCGCTCCTGCACGATTTCCATGTGCAAAAGCCCGAGGAACCCGCAGCGAAAGCCGAAGCCAAGCGCGGCAGAGACTTCGGGCTCGCGGCTGAAGCTGGCGTCGTTGAGCCGGAGCTTGTCGAGGGCGTCGCGCAGATCCTCGTAGCGGGCGGGATCGGTGGGAAAAATGCCGGCGAACACCATGGGCTTGGCCGGCTGGAAGCCAGGCAGCGGCTTGTCGCAGGGCTTGCTCGCCTCAGTGATGGTGTCGCCCACGCGGGCATCGGCGACCTCTTTAATCGCTGCGGTCAGGAACCCGACCTCGCCCGGGCCAAGCTCGTCGATGTCCTTCGGGAACGGCGCAAAGGCACCGATGCTGACGATTTCGTAGTCGCGACCGGCTGCCAGCAAGCGGATCTTCTGCTTCGTCCGCAGCGTGCCGTCGACCACACGCACCAGCAGCACGACGCCGCGGTAGCTGTCATACCAACTGTCGAGCAGCAGCACCTTGAGGGGCCTCGTGGCGTCGCCCTGCGGTGGAGGAACGGTATGCACCACCGCCTCAAGAATCTCTTCGATGCCGCGGCCGTCTTTGGCCGACGCCAGGATCGCGCCCGAGGCGTCGATGCCGATGACCTCTTCAATCTGCCGTTTGGCATTTTCCGGATCCGCCGACGGAAGATCGATCTTGTTGATCACCGGCACGATGGCCAGGTTGTGCTCGGTGGCCAAGTACACGTTCGCCAGCGTCTGCGCTTCCACGCCTTGCGAGGCGTCCACGACCAGCAGCGCCCCCTCGCACGCCGCCAGCGATCGCGACACCTCGTAATGGAAATCCACGTGTCCGGGGGTGTCGATTAGGTTCAGCTCGTAGGTCTGGCCGTCCTTGGCCTGGTAGTTGAGCCGCACGGTGGCCGCCTTGATGGTGATGCCGCGCTCCCGTTCCAAATCCATGCTGTCGAGGAATTGGTCCTTCTGCTCGCGCTGGGTGAGCGCGCCGGTGAACTCGATCAGGCGATCGGCCAGCGTGGACTTGCCGTGGTCGATATGAGCGATGATGGAGAAATTGCGGATCAGTTGGGTCGGGGTCGGCACTTCGCTACCTTTGGGCTATTTCCGCAGCACGTCGAGAGTGAGCTGCCCGGGGAGGTGCCGCTTTTCTCTCTCCAGGACCAAATCGATTCCCTGGCGAATGTATTCCGCCACTGGCACCTTGGTCTTCTGGTGC
>CAZBIU010000375.1:0-6486 GCA_964491625.1 uncultured Myxococcales bacterium | reverse complement strand
CCGATCTTCTGGGCGCTATTGCTGCGAACCGGGCTCTCAGGCGTCATGGTTGGCCCGGTGATAATCCGAGCCGGCATGGTGAGTTGGACTTCGTAGCTCGGAATCGAGACGGTGATGGGGACGTAGCCGTACTGGAATTCAAAGTGGATCGATAGCAGGTCCCCAACGTACTGGTCGAGATTGGTTAGCACGAAGCGAATCTGCGGGTTTTCGAAGAACGCGCGGATGCTCGTGCTGTTCGGGTCGGCACAATCCGCGTCGCCGTTCGGATCGCCGTCGCAGCGCGGGCCCGTGTACAGGCACGGATTGCTTCCCGACTGGGCGGATAGATCTTGCACAGATAGCCCTGCGGTGACTGTGCCGTTCTGGTCTTTCGCGGGCGCGGACGCGCCAGCGAGCAGGCTGTCGGGACATCGGGGTGCCGAGAGCGGAATCCGAGCAACGAGGTCCCCATTCGACGGCTTGACCTCGCAGGAGCCGCTGGCGGAAGACGCCGTGCTCGCGTTCAAGTTGGGCAGCGACGATCCAAAGACCAGGTAGCTGTTGCCAGCCCGCACACTGTAGCTGGTCATTGGCTGCGGAAAACAGCCCTGCTTGAGCGGCGGCGCCTCGACGCAATACCGTTTCTTGGGCGGCTGGATCAGTTCGGAAACAGTTTCGCACACGTTTCCGGCACGACAGTCGCTGTCGTTCTCGCAATCCTGCACGCAACGCCGTTCTTGCGGACGCACCTCAAGGCACTGGAAGGCGTGGGATGCCGTCACGCCGCCATCTGCGCCTCCGAGAGCCAGCCCATGATCCACGTCGGGCCGACAATCGGCGTCCGTCGCACATGGGTTGAGCGTCGTCTTCGGCACTTCGTCGAGCTTCAAGCCAAGCACGAGAGACGTCGGCGTCGCCCTGGTCACCTCGTATCGCATGCGGCTGCCCATGAAGCGGGCGCAGTCGGGATCCCCGGTCAGCGCGGCGCTGGCGGCGTTGTCCCTCGGCAAGCAGATGCCGCGGCCGCCGGACACCGTGACTCGGCAACTGAATTTGTCGTCAGGCTGGCAGTCCGAATCTTGGGCGCACCCTGCGAACAACAGCACGTCGCCCGGCTGGACGCCGCTGTTGCAAAAATCTGCGCCCGAGTCGTTCAAGACACCGGCGGAGGACCCCTGTGAACCGGCGGACTCGACGAGGCCGCTCTGGCGAGCAGACTGGGGTAATACGCCTTCCCAGACGACGTTCCATATCCGAGACACAATTCCACTGGGATCGATGGGATTGGGGTAACCCTCTGGAAAACCAAACCACCTCGTCGTGACCTTACCGTTATTGCCGTTGTCGATCGCTACGCCGTCGTAGAACGACTTGATGTCGGGCTCCTTCGAAGCCGCGAGCGTCGCCGTGGTTGCGAAGGCTTGATCCGGCACCAGCGCCAATCGCTGCGGTGCGATTGAGAGTACCAGTTGCGTCCGCACGGCCTTACCAACATCCCTGGCCTCGCGGAAGGAATGGGTCGCGGTCTGGGGCTCTCCATCGGGAGCCAGATTCACAACGTACACCTGGCCATTGGATGCCAGCAAGAACCCGAACTGGCCGCTCAGCGAGTGGTAGTTGGTGTCGTTCGGCGTCGGCTCCAGGTCCGCAAACGCAATGTCTCGCGGTAGCGGCGGCGGGCTGTCCGGATTGGCAAGGACGGGAACGCGTAGACCGGGGCCTTGAGCGAGCGCTCGCCGTCGGCCCGAGCCGATCGGAATGCATGACTGGCCCACTGTTTGGGCGTCAAGAATGACATTCACATCGCACTCAACCGGAGTTGGATCGGTGATGTCGACCACTCGAACCGAGTCGTCGCCGGCAAACACATAGAGGAACTTTCCGTGGTTATCGAGGAACTGACCCTGCGTCAGTCGGCCGTCCCCCACGTCGGTTCCGGGGAGATAGGGATCGATCCCCAGGCGAATACGGCTGACGCCCGGCGGGCTATCGGCCAAGCTGAAACGCGTAGGCGCGCTGAGGGCTACCAGGCTGACTTGCAGAGAGGTAACTGCCGAATCCCTTAGGCTTCCGACATAGACACGATTCCCGTCCGGCTCCAAGGCCAGCGGCAGCAATCGCCAGCCGCTGTTTGATTCCCCCGCCCCGTCCAGGCTCGAACCGCCGCCGTCGTATGTCCCGCCCCCGTCGGTATCCGCACCGGCATCGACCGCCGATGTTGCGCAATCCGTCGGGCACACCGGCTCGGCACCGGCAGCCTGGAAGCCTCCGGGAAGGTCGGGCCGGACGTAGTACGCGCTCTTGACCGTCGCGGCGCCGTCAGCAAACCTGAAACCAAGCAACGCGACCATGTCGCAGCTAGGGAAGGTGGCGACCGCAGTCGCGTCGACAAGCCCGGGATCGACGGCAGGCGCCGAGCACTTATTCGAGGCGGCCGACGGCAGAAAGGCGATTTGCCCGATTGTAGTGCTGAGCTTCCGCCCAGAGCCAGTCTCGACTGTAATGTGATGGAAGTTGTCGGCCTGCTGGCTGGCAGTCGGTGGGGTGACTCCCGCTTTGGAAAAACTGCGGGCAAGAAGGTGCGCCGGATCGATCATGCTGAAGTCGCAGGTGGAACGATTCCCAGTCACCACCCAGCAGCCGTCTTGGGTAGACGCCACCACTTCTGGGTCACCGCCGATGGGCAGCAGGCCATAGCCCGGCGCGGCGGGCGTTAGGTCGAGCAGTCGGCCACTGTCCATGTCGGCAACGGCCAATTCGCCACGGGTGGCGTTGGGAATGAACGCGAAGGTTCCCAGCACGCGTTGGCCGTTCGACGTCAAGGGAGGATCGAGAACGTTGCGCGCGTGGCACGCAGACATCGGCAGGCCGCTAAGCTCACCGCTGCCGTCAGGGGCCATTCCCAGGCACGCAAAGGTCATGTCCGTCGGCCGGTCCATGTTCTTGGTTGGAATGACCGTCGGGGTGGATGAGCAACCGGCCCAGCAAGCCCCGCACGCCAAAGCGATAGCAAGCCTCTTCATTCGCCGAATCCGTGTGGAAGCCCAATCCGCATAATCACGCGATTCTCGGTCGGGCTCCCGGGCCGAAAATCGATGAGCGAAAGGTGACTGTTGACGAAGCTGGCAACATAAGCAATGCCGGGCTGGCGCGGTGAAAACACAAGGCTGGTCGGCCCGACTCCCACGTCGACCGTCGCGGCGATCGTCAGGGCATCGGGATCGACCACGTAGATCTGTCCATCGTCGTAGCAAGTGATGAAGATGCGATCACCGCGCCCGAAATTGTGCATCTGCATCGCGGTGGGCCCATTGCAGACCTGGAGGATGGCCAGGGGATCGTCGGAAAAGGTTCCGTCGGGCAGAGGACTTCGATCCAGGAGCACCAGGCCTGCGGGGTTGGCCACGGTGTCTGCATCATTGCGATGCAAGACGAAGGCACGCGGCAGCTTGGTTCCGTCCGGCAGCTTCGCTTGATAAAATAAGATGCCGCGCACGTCGTTTCCATTGGGCAGGAATGCCGACGAGAAGAAGTGATCGCCCGGAACCAGGGTCAGGTCGCGAGGTGCGTCCGCGTTGCAATCGGCATTGTCGGATGCCGGTTCCCTTAGGAAGACCATTCCGCTGACCGCGGTGGAATAGCGCGACGTGGCATACACGACGGTCGGTGACGGCAAAGGATACTGGTCGCTTCCCATGGACAGCATTGCGACGGCCTGAGATAGCGTCGAAGGCACGAACGTGTTGTGGGCCAGGCCCGCAAAACGCACAGGAGAGGAATAGTCCTGCTCTGGATTGCAGACGTCGAAGGCAGAGATCCCGCCACCCTGAACCTGGGAGTTGTCCGTGACCGTGAGATGGCCGACGAAGAGAGCCTGGCGCTGATTGTCTAGCGCAAGCACGTGGGGCTCTTCCGGCAATGCCAAAGCCCCGGGGGTTGCGCCGCCGGGTCGACGGATCCGCCAGTTCTCGTCGCAAAAGGCGTTCTTCGGCAACGTCTCTGCGGGAGCCCCATGCTTTCCCGTGCAACGCATGGCAACGTGAGTGCCCGCGGCGTCTGTCAAACTGGTGACGTCGGCGAAGGTGATGGAGGGCTCCGCTCGAACCGCGACGAAGATTCGTCTAACTGCTTCACCATTGCGCTGGAAGTCCTGCAGCTGAATCGGGCCCCCGTAGCTGCCGATCTGGATGGTTGCGTCGTCTTGGACGAATTGCGGCTCGTTGCAGTTCAGGATGTTGCTGTCAAACATGTCGACGCAGCAGTAATTATCAGCGACCGGCTCGGTTCGTGAAAAGCGCGTCTTGGTGCACATCAGGCGCGGGCTCTGCAGCAGGGGATCGCTCACTGTCCCGCACGCCGGCGCTGTGGGATCCTCTGCGCAGTCCCGAACCAACTTCGCCAGCGCAATGTCGACAGCCACCACCGTTCCCGCGTTGAAACGCAGGTCGGAATTGGAATTGACCACGTAAACGAAGTCCGCCTCCGGATCGGCAACCACACCGCCGGGAAGAAAGATCCGGTTGGTAGGGGGTGCAATGCCGCTTTCGCCGAAACTGCACCCGCCGCCAGCCGCCACCACCAAAAGCCCGAAAGCCGCGGAAGCGAAAAACGCGGGATGTCTCTGCAATCGAGACTCCTTGTCCGTCAACCGCTTCCGCCAGCTACGAGCTTCCTGTGGTGATCGGTCAGTCACTACTTCTTGAGCACGGCCTGTGCCGCTGCCAACCGAGCGATCGGCAAGCGGTACGGCGAACAGGACACGTAGTTGAGGCCGATCGAGTTGCAGAACTCGACGGATGATGGGTCGCCACCGTGCTCGCCACAGATGCCGCACTTGAGATCCTTGCGGGTCTTGCGGCCGGCGATGACAGCGTAGTTCATGAGGAAGCCCACACCCTCGCGGTCGATCGACACGAACGGATCCACCTTGTAGATCTCCTTGTCGAGGTAGGCCGCAAGGACCTTGGGCACGTCGTCGCGCGACAGACCAAAGGTGGTCTGGGTCAGGTCGTTGGTGCCGAACGAGAAGAACTCGGCGGTCTCGGCGATCTTCTCGGCGGTGATGGCGGCACGCGGGATTTCGATCATGGTGCCGACCATGTACTTCAGCTTCGACTTGCTCTCGGCGACCACCTTAGCGGCGGTGGCCCTGACGATGGCGACCTGCAGATCGAGCTCCTTCTTGGTTCCGACGAGCGGAATCATGATTTCCGGCTCGGTCTTGATGCCTTCCTTGTTCACGATGACCGCGGCCTCGAGGATGGCGCGGGCCTGCATCTCGGTGATTTCCGGGTAGGTCACGCCAAGACGGCAGCCGCGGTGACCGAGCATCGGGTTCGACTCGTGCAAGTCAGCGATGCGCTGCTTGATGGCGTCGAGGCTCTTGCCGGTCATCTCGGCCAGCTCCTTCATCCCCGCTTCGTCGTGCGGGAGGAACTCGTGCAACGGTGGATCCAGGGTCCGGATGGTCACCGGGCGGCCACCCATCGCGCGGAAGATTCCGGCGAAGTCTTCACGCTGCAGCGGCAAGAGCTTGGCCAAAGCCGCGCGACGGGCTTGCTCGTTTTGGGCGACGATCATCTCGCGCATGGGACCGATCTTGCCCTCGCCGAAGAACATATGCTCGGTTCGGCAGAGACCGATGCCCTCGGCACCGAAAGCCACGGCGGCTTCGGCCTGGTCGGGCTGGTCGGCGTTCGCGCGCACCTTGAGCTTGCGGGCGGCGTCGGCCCAGCTCATCAGCTTGCTATACTGCTGATACACAGGCGCCTGCTTCGGGTCGAGGTTCTTCTCAATGAGGACGCGGATGACTTCCGACGGGGTGGTGGTGATCCGGCCGTTGATGAACTCGCCGGTGAAGCCGTCGAGCGACACCCAGTCACCCTCCTTGAGAGTCACTTGGCCCCTCGCCGTGGCAACGGTCATGGTGCGAGCGTGATAGTCGAAGGAGATGGCATCGCAACCGACGATGCACACCTTGCCCATTTGACGAGCGACCAGAGCGGCGTGGGAGGTCATGCCGCCGAAGGCGGTGATGAAGCCCAGCGACGCGTTCATGCCGCGGATGTCCTCGGGCGAGGTCTCGTGACGGCACAGGATGACGGCTTCACCCTTGGCGGCCCACTCCTCGGCGTCGTCGGCGAAAAACACGATGCGACCCGTGGCCGCACCGGGACCAGCGGGTAGCCCCTTGGCGAGCAAGCGACCTTCCTTGACTGCGACCGACTTGGCGGTGCCGTCGAACACCGGGCGGAGCAGTTGGTTCAAGGCTTCGGGCTCGACGCGGCGAAGCGCCTCGTCCTTGCCGATCAGCTTCTCGTCCACCATTTCCACGGCGATGCGCACGCCGGCGAAACCGGTGCGCTTGCCATTACGGCACTGGAGCATGAACAGCTTCGAGTTCTCGATGGTGAACTCGACGTCCTGCATTTCCTTGTAGTGCTTTTCGAGCTTCTTGCGGATCTCGAGGAGCTGCTTGTAGGCGACCGGGAAATCCTTCTCGAG
>CAZBIU010000374.1:0-6500 GCA_964491625.1 uncultured Myxococcales bacterium | reverse complement strand
AAGCCGGTGTCTTCGTGTTGCCCGAGGCGCCCTTCGTCGACTTCGGCCGCTTTGGCAGCATCGAGGCGCGGCCGCTCTCACGTATCAAGCGGGTAACCGCCACCAACCTGCACCGAGCATGGCTGCGCGTGGTTCACGTCACCCAGCACGACGAAGCCGACATCACCGACCTGGAATCCTTCCGCAAGTCGGAAGGCGAGCAGGCCAAGAAGCGCAACGTTCATCTGACGGTGCTTCCCTTCCTCATGAAGGCCGTGGTCGCCACCTTGAAGGCGTTCCCGACTTTCAACGCATCCCTGGATCCGCAGGGCGAGAACCTGATTCTCAAGCACTACTACCACCTGGGCGTCGCGGTGGACACGTCCGAGGGCTTGGTGGTGCCGGTGCTGCGCGACGTGGACCGCAAGGGCGTGTACGATCTCGCGGCCGAGCTTGTGCAGGTGAGCGAGAAAGCGCGCGCGCACAAGCTGATGCCCGGCGATATGCAGGGGGCGAGCTTCACCATATCGAGCTTGGGTGGCATCGGCGGAACCGCCTTCACCCCCATCGTGAACACACCCGAGGTGGCGATTTTGGGCGTCTCGCGCGCCAGCATGAAGCCGGTTTGGGATAACACCAGCTTCGTGCCGCGCCTAATGTTGCCGCTGTCGCTTTCCTACGACCACCGCGTGAACGACGGCGCGGACGCCGCGCGCTTCACCACGTACCTGCGGCAATTGCTTTCAGACATCAAACGGCTGTTGCTTTGACATGGCTGCAACACCATCACGCATGATCGACCTCGGCACGGCGATGCCCAACTTCGCGTTGCCCGACACCGCCAGCGGCAAGACGGTCGCGTCGTCGGTGTTTGCCGGAAAACCGGGCGTGGTCATCTTCATCTGCAACCACTGCCCGTACGTGAAGCACATCCGCCAAGGCCTGGCCGACTTCGGCCGCTTCTGCGCCGAGCACGACGTGCCCATGGTCGCCATCAGCCCGAACGACGTGGCGGCTTATCCCGACGACGCGCCAGCAGCGATGGCGGCCGAGGCGGCGCAGGCGGGCTACGTGTTCCCGTACCTCTACGATGAATCGCAGTCGGTCGCGCGCGTCTTCGACGCCCGCTGCACGCCCGACCTCTTCGTCTTCGATCGCGATGGCAAGCTGGCTTATCGCGGGCAATTCGACGACGCGCGGCCGGGAAATTCGGTACCGGTCACGGGTCGCGATGCGCGGGCGGCCGTGCAAGCGTTGCTGGCCGGCGAGCGCCCATCCGGCACGCAGAAGGCCAGCATCGGCTGCAGCATCAAGTGGAAGCCCGGCAACGAACCGGGGTAGTCCTACAGCTCGTCCGCCGATGCAAACTGCAGCGGCGCGCTTACGCGCTGGCCTTGGCCGAGTCCGGGCAGGCTGGTCTTCTTGGCCGCCGAGACTACGCAGGCCGAGACGGCGTCGTCGGCGAGCGAGCTCATCTCGACGTGCGCTTCTTCGATTTTTCCGCCCGCGCCCACGCGAACCGCGAGCACGATCGTCCCGCGCAGGGCCGGGCGCACGAGAAGGACGTTTTCGTAGCAGAGTTGGGCCGCGGTGGCGAGTGGCCTAAGTGCCGCGGCCAACGGCGGGTCTAGATCTCTTCCGTCAGGACCGCGCGGCTTTCGCACGCTGACCCTGGGTGACCGCACCGGCGGGCCGGCATTCGGATCGCCCAAGTCGCCACCGTCGGCGCGCGCAAGCACGTTCCCCTGGGCGTCGAGCAGGGCCGCTGCCGCGATATCGATCTCCATCTTCACCACGCGCCCGCCGCCCAGCCACAAGCAGCCGTCCTTGCGCAATTCGGACCGCGCCGGCCGAAATACCAATCGCAATGCCATGCGCCCGGCGCTCCGTTCGGCGAGCAACTGGTCGGCGAGGTCCGGTGCGAGCGCAAAGCCCGGCGCCGGCGCCGCGCTCGATACGAAAAGCTCGGCGCCATCGCCCAGAGCCAAGCTGTGGTCGGTGTCGAGAACGAGTCTTCGTTCGCTCATCTGGTACGTGCGAAACGAAAAGCCCGCGGCTGGAATCACGGTGACGTAGCTTGCGGCCAGGGCCGCTCGGCGGCGGTCTCTACGTTCGTCCAAGGCACGCGCCCGCTCCACGGGATTGCCCTGGAAGTCCACGGTGTCTACGTCGCGAAGGGCCTGGCACAAGCCAACCAGAGCATCTGGATCCGGAATGTTGGTCGCGTCGCCGGGCCTTTGCGGCTGCACCGTCGGTGGCTGCGGGGGACGCGAAGTATCCTCGGGAGGCGGAGCCACCGAGGGGCTTTCGGCTAAGGGCGGGGCGGTCGCGCATCCCAGCGCCAGAGCCAGCGAGCAAAACACCGATGGGGAGCAAACGTGTTCTTTCGCCATCACCGCCGGATCATACATCGAGCCGCGCTTGGTGGTGCGCAAGGAATTCGACGCGCAATCTTGCGTAGAGTCGCCACTAGCGGCAATATGTCGCCCATGCCAACCAAGTCCAAGAAAGCAACCAAGTCCAAGAAAGCAACCAAGGCCAAGAAGGCGCCCGTCAAGAAGAAGACGGTCGCCAAGAAGGTCGCCAAGAAGGCCGTGAAGAAGGTCGGCGCAAAGAAGAAGACTGCCGCGAAGTCCGTGATGAAGAGCGCGCGCGCCGCTTCGATGTGTGGCTGCTGCTGCTGCTAACACCAGCCTGCCTGCGAACGACCCGTCGGGTGACGAATCCGCGGGTCGTTTGTCGTTTTGGGGATACTGCACCCTTTGCGTGGTTCAGCGGCGAGGCGAATCCGCCGATGTACGGTCTCTATTCCATGACAAACATCGCGCCGCGAGTCCCGCTTCCTGCCGACACCTTGGAGAAGGTGGACGCTATCGACTACGTCTTCCTGAAGCTCCAACCGGCCGACCTGGATTCCAAGGACTGACCGCCATGGGGTTTTGTCCTGTCTGTGGAGGCGCGAGCGACCTCGTCCACCCCCGTTGCGAGCGCGTCGGACGCTACTACGGCTACGCCCTCTCGGAGCTTGCGCGCCTGGCGGCTGGGAAGACTTCGATCGCCGTGCCCTTCTTCGACGTCAACCGACTGCTTTTCTGCCTGGACCACCTGGGGCGGCACCCGATGGCACCGGTGATGGTGGAAGCGGTCGAGCAGCGCGGATCGTCGGCGACCTCCCAGGAATTCGGCAACCTCGTGCACGTCCTCCCTTTTGCCGACGCGCGCTTCCCGGACTGGCAAGAGCTCTACATCAAGTACGACGTGTCGAAGACCATGGTGGTCTACCAGGACAAGGATGCCCTCGAGCATCTGGGCTCCGAGGAACGGGCAGTCGCGTTTGCGGACATCGCGGACCGCTTCTTCGGACTGGGAGAGCACGTCCCGCCGACGGCGATGGGCTTGTCACCTGCGGGTACCAAGCTCGTGGTCAGCGCGGGGTTCTCGTGCCTTGCCCCACTCGGCAGCGAGCCGCGTAACCTTTCGGCGCTGTGGCGGCAAGGCATCCTGGCGCGGCTGGCGTTGCTCGACTTCGTGCTCGGACAGAATGACCGCAGCGCCGAGAACGTCCTGGTGTCGAACCAGGATCCCGTTCGCATCGGTCTTATCGACAACGACGACAGCTTCGTGGCGCACGCGCGTGTGGTGGGGCACTTCGCCTATCTCGCGGGTTTGGACGGCGATCTCGGCTTCGACATCGCCCGCGACTGGTTCGACTTTCGCCTGGCCGACCTTCTCGCGTTCCTCTCGCCGCTTGGCCTGCCCGAGGTTACGATGGCCGCCCTTTGTCGTCGCTTCGCCTTTGCCAGGTGGGCCGTGGGCGTTGGCCTGTCGCTGGCGGATTTCGAGAACGCGGTGTACGTCAAGCGAACCCTGGTAGACTGGGAGCTGCCGAACGTCGCCTGGGCAGGCTACCGGCCGCTCATCAAGGAAAGTGCGCAGGGCACTTCGTACACCACCCTGGTCGGCGAGCGCGTGGGTGAGCACTATCGCATCTCCGCGCTCGACGGAAGGCTGCTTGGCCCAGGCGTCACTGTCACCGAGGTCGCGACCGAAAGCTCGCTTGCCGACGCGAACGCGACCCTTTCCTCACTTGCCGCAGAGGGGTTGGGCGAAGGCTACGTTCACGTCCTCCGTCGGCGCCTGTTCGTCGCAACCGGAAAGGTTCCGACCAACGACGATCTGCGCATGGTCGAGGTTCGCGACGACCTCGCCGGATTCCACGTCATCGTCAAGCAAGGGCACCTCGGCTACTACGACGCCCGCCGGGTCGCCAAGTTCATCTCGTTCCCCACCAGCGACGCGGCGCTGGCCCACGCCGACGCCATCGAGCAGGACCTGCTTGCCTCCGGCTTCGCCGACCTGCGGGTGAGACTGGCCTCATTCAAGGCATCTGGAGGGGTGACGTTGTTCTAGGGCGAGATGGGGAGGATTGCCGCGCGATCGGTCGCTGTGTCGGTCGTTGCCGCGGAGGAACTACCTAAGCAGTGTCTTGCGGCCTTGCCTGCTCCATCGGCGGAAGAGTTGCGCTAAACGGCCCGAGGTGCATCGCGGCCAAGCACCCGCTCGAGAAGGTCATCAGCGGCGGCGCCAGAAGGAGCACGTAGCCGGAACCAGTTGCAGGAATCGACGCGACATTAGCGTATGCCACCAGAACAGCTAGCCAGGGAACGGCAAGGATTGTTGTTGTCAACACGACCTTTCCGAACATCCGAATGAGACCGACGCCACGTCGCAACGCTTGTACCGTTTGCTGAACAATCAGAACCATTCCGCCAACTTGAGCAGCGAGGAGCACGAACAGCGTGCCTCGCTCGGAAAATGTCAGCGTTGCGAAGATCACGAGCGCTGTCAGCGCTTGGAGAGTGAAAAATCGGAACCAGCTGGCCGACCGCCTCAAGGTACCTCCTCGCCCGGCGTTCCCTCCTCGTGAAGGAATACGAGAACAGCGGTTCGACGACCGGTCGCCTTGGACCTTGCTGCAGTCTCGACGTTACGGCAGCAGCTCAACACGTTTTAGCAATGCTTCGTGGGTGTGGCCCATGACGTAGATGCCTCGACAGGGGGCGTAGGGGGCGTCGAGGATGTCGTCCTTGTAAACCGCGGTTCCGATGTGGTTGAGAAGACACAGGCTCATGGCGCGCTGGATGGCGATGATTCTTTGCACGCGGTTGCCGTCGCCAAAGGCAAAGGCCCATCCGGCGAGCTTCTCGAAATCGCGGATGATGGAATGCAGGAACACCCCCTGGGTCAGGGCGTGCCCTTTCCACGGATCGTCGTCGTGGTTGAAGTCGTCCCACTGGTGACCGTGCTCGGCCCAGAGGCCGGGCATGCTTTGCATGAACGACGGGAGGTGAAACGGGGCGAGGCGCTTGCCGGCGTGGAGCCCGTTGGGCACGATGATCGGCGTCGAATTCCCGTGCTTGAGGTAGTTGTCGTGGTTACCGTGGAGGAACGTGGTCTTGAAGGGCAGGCGGGTCTGCTTGTTCCTCCCGGCACGCTCACTCAACGTCAGCAGGTGCACGAGATGGCTGCCCTGGCCCGAAGCAAACAGAGTGCGGTCAACCCAATAGCGGGCGAAGTCCATAGTTTGCTCGAGTGGTACATCGATGACCGGAGCGTCGCCCTGCCGCTTGCCGAACGCCGGCTGAAATCCAATCCAAAGGTCGAAGAGATCGCCAAGTTGGACCAGGTGGAGGGGAAAGGTTTCCTGGTGAAAGTCAGCGAGGGCGTCGGTGAATGCGGAAAGATCCGCACCGGCGTCCTGGAAGATGTCCGCCGTCTGCTGGCCGTCCGCGTGGTACAGGCTAAGCCAGCGATCGATGGTCGCCGGCGTGGCGGTCTTGGTCCATTCCAGCGGGGTCAGCACGGTGGCGAGATCGTCGACTGCCTTTGCCAGATCGCCGGCGGGGCCGGGCACGAGGGCAGGGAGCCAACTGGGAACGTGGGCATCTACGTCCAGCCTGCCGAGCAGCATCTCGTGGCCGTTTTCGAGGACATGCGCATTGTCGTGGCTGGTCGCCACCGGGGCATGGATGTCGCCGAGGAAGACGCTGATTGGGCTACTCCTTCCAATTTCGGGAACCGGCATGTAAGGCGACATCACCGCAGTCGCGCCGAGGACGTAGAGGGCCGATCCGTCGATAGCCGTCGCGAGGGCTTTCAACAAGTCGCCGACCGGATTCCAGAAAGGGTGGTCACAAAGGGTGTCATCCACGGTCTCGCTTCGAACAAGTCGCGTGGTGTCTGCCGTCCACACGCTGGGGTTACAGTAACGAGTGTAGATTCTCAGCCCATCGCGCCTTGCATAAGCGCACAGGAGGACCAATGAGCGATAGACAATGCCGAACTCGCGATGTCTGGGCCAACCTTTCTTCTTCGCGTCTGTGGGGTCGTCACCGTTGCCCGTCCAGCAGCCGACGTCCAAGTACACGAAGTGTATTTGGGAAAGCGCGTGGGTGGTCTCTTTGGTGGTGGTCACGACCCGTGGCCCGAAAGGATTGTCGTCGGCGAGCGCCTGTGCAAGC
>CAZBIU010000373.1:0-6515 GCA_964491625.1 uncultured Myxococcales bacterium | reverse complement strand
GTCTGCTGCAACTGCGCAAGCTGCATAACTTTTCGCCTGAACAGGTCCTGCCGACGCGGCGGTTCCGCAACGCGGTCGTGCTGCTTGCAGATCTCTCGTCGTTCTCCAGCTTCGTGCGCTACACCCGCGATGACGAGGTGATGCGCAACGCCCTGACCACGTTCTATTCCAACTCCCGCTACGCCGTGATCAACAGCGGCGGCATGATGTGCCAGTTCGTGGGCGACGAGGTGCTGGCCCTTTTCGGCGTGCCCGACGTGCACGACGGCTATGCCGAACGCGCGCTCGACTGTGCGTCGTCGCTGCTGCAGATTGGCAGCTCGGTGTCGAACCGCTGGCAACGCGAAATCGATCGCGTGCAGCCTTCCGGCGGCGTGCACATCGGCATGGCGATTGGCGACATCCAGACCGTCATGTATCGGCCTTTCAGTCGCAGCCACATGGGCGTGGTGGGCGATGCGGTCAACCTGGCGGCCCGACTTCTGGCCCAGGCGCAGACCAACGAGATCGTCGTGTCGAACGCCTATTTCCAGACCGTGCCCGACCGCGAGCAAGGCGGTTTCGAGGAGATGGAGCCACTCGAAGCCAAGAACGTGGGCCTCATCAAGGCGTGGAGGCTACAGCAGCGGTCGAGCTACTCAACCCGCGGGGCCTGACGCCAGAACGTCACGTCGACTCAACGCCCGATTCGCACAAGCTCGATGAACGGCGCGCTTTCTTGGCCGGGCAAGGGCAACTCGCCAAGGTCGATGCGGGTGAAGATCGCCCAGTCTTCGTCGCCCTCGGGGTCGACGAGAATCTGTTGCGCTTCCCAGATGCGGGGGGCCACTTGCGCCAAGGTGGTCTTGCGCGGGCTACGCGCGACTGGGGTGACCAAGATCTGCTTGTGCTCGTCGAAGAAGGGGGCGAGCTCGGCGGCCAGGCGGTCGACGGTCCAGGCCGTGTCGCCCTCGCGTAGGGCGAGGAGCGCCTCGGCGAAATCGCGGCGGGCCAGGGCGCCCACCAGGCGGTGTAGCTCGGCGCGGATGCGGGCAGCGAATGCGCGAGGATCGGCGGCCGGATCGCGCGACTTTGGGGGCTCGGCAACGGCGCGGCCAGCGTCGGTGAACGTCACCGGGGCGCGCATCTCTTCCCATTCTTCGAGCAGGCTCGAATCGACGGTGCGGACCACCCCGCCCAGGCTGCCGATCAGATCCTCGACCGCTTCGCTGCGGAAGCGCACGGGCACCGATTGGTGAAGGGCTCGATACGCCTCGGAGAGATAGCGCAGAAGCACGCCCTCGAAGCGCTGCAGGCCGAGGTCGCGGACGTAGTCGTGGAAGCTGCAGAAGCGCTCGAGGATCTCCCGCACCACAGACTTGGGCGCGATGTTGTCGTCTCCCACCCACGGGTGCTTGTCGGCAAAGGCGTTGAAGGTTTCGTAGATGAAGTCGCGGTTGGGCTTGGGCCATTCGAGCTTCTCCAGCTCTTCCATGCGCTCTTCGTATTCCATGCCCTGGGCTTTCAGCGCGGCGATGGTTTCGCCCTTCAGCTTGTCGAGCTGGGCGAACAGCACGGGTCGCGGGTTTTCCAGGATCGCCTCCACCAGCGACAGCACGTCAAGGGCGTAGCTTTCCGACGACGGATCGAGAAGCTCGAGGGTGTCGACGAGGTAGAGTGCCAGCGTGTGGTGGAGCGAAAAATCATCCTGCAGCGACGGGCTCGGTACCGGGTGCGGGCAACGCGAGCGCTCGTCCAGCACCACATCGATGAGCCCGGACTTGCGCAGGACGCGGAAACACGCGGCCGCGGTCCGTCGGTGGCGCGCCTTGAGCACGTCGCTGTCGTGGCAAGCAGCGATAAGCTCAAGCAGCTTGCGGTAACCGCCGCCACGCCCGGAATCGCCGGCCTCGCCCTGCATGAGACTCAAGAGCAGCCCGTGCGTGACCGCGAAGCGCGAGGGCAGCGGCTCGGGCGTACCGTTCATCAGGCGCTCGAACGTACCGCGGTCGAAGTGCACGTAGCCCTTCTGCGGGGGCTTCTGCATGTGCACCTTCTTGCCGCCCGCTGCCTTGGCCTTCAGTCGAATGTTCTCGACGATGTGAGCGGGCGCCTGCGCCACCACCCAGCCGCGCTCGTCGAATCCCTTGCGGCCGGCGCGGCCTGCGATCTGATTGAACTCGCGCACGCCCAGGATGGCGTCCTTTTGCCCATCGAATTTGCACAGCTGGGTAAACAGGACCGTGCGAATCGGAATATTCACGCCCACGCCCAGGGTGTCGGTGCCGCTCACAACCTTGAGCAGGCCTTGCTGGCTTAGCCGCTCGACCATGCGTCGGTAGCGCGGCAGAAGCCCGGCGTGGTGAAGGCCGATACCGTGGCGCAGAAACTTCTGCAGCTCCTTGCCGTAGGGGCTATCCCAGCGCTCGCCCTCCAGCGCCTGCCGGACGGCGTCCTTGTCGGGCTTGCCGAGGATGTCAACTGACATCAGATTCTGCACTTCCTCGGCGGCCGCCCGCTGGGTGAAGTTCACAAGGTAAATCGGAGCGCGATTCTCCTTGATCAGCTCGGCGATGGTTTCGTGCAGCGGCGTCTCGCGGTACTCGAATTCCAGCGGCACCGGGCGAATCGCGCCGCGCACGCTGGCCACTTCGCGGCCGGTGAACGCGGCGAGCTTCTCCTCGATGCCCGTGGTGTCGCCCAAGGTCGCGGACATCAGCAAAAATGTCGTCTGGCGAAGCACGCACAGCGGGATCTGCCAGGCGATGCCGCGCTCGCGGTCACCGTAGTAGTGGAACTCGTCCATCACCACGTAGTCCGCGGGGACGCGCGAACGCCGCAGGGCCATGTTGGAAAGGATCTCCGCGGTGCCGACCAGAATCGGCGCGGCGCCGTTCACCGAGGCGTCGCCGGTGACGAGCCCCACCTGCTCGGGCCCGAAACACGCGCACAGATCGAAGAACTTCTCATTGACCAGCGCTTTGACCGGGCAACTATAAAAGCCGGTCTTGCCCTCGCACAGCGCCCTAAAGAGAAACGCCGTCGCCACCAGCGATTTGCCGGAGCCCGTCGGCGTGGCCAGCACCACATGCTTGCCGGCAAGAATCTCGAACAGCGCCTCTTCCTGGGCGGGGTAGAGCGAGAGCCCGAGGCCGACCACGTAGTCGAGGAAGTGCTCGAGGATCTCGTCGCTTGAAAGCGGTTGCCCGGGCGGTGCCAGGGGCCTACGCCGCGTTGGTTCTTCGCTCATGTCGGTTGCTTCTACCGCGAAGGTGGCCTGCGCGTGGGCGCCAGCTTGACCGACACTTCCAGGTGCACCTGGCGGTCGTAGCGCAGACCTTGCCGCGCGGGCTCGAAGCCATCCTTGCGAACCTCGACCGAGTGGTCGGCATGGTCGCGACGCACTTCCACCTCGGCGGGCGTGTTGCCGAGGATCCTCTTGCCGTCGACGTAGACCTCGGCGCCGTGGGGCTCCGAATCCACCACGATGAAGGCCGGGCGAAAGTACACGGCCGCCACCGGCACCGGCATGACGTACACGTGGATGGAAAACAGAGTGCTGGCGGCCAGCACGAGCAGAATGAGGGCCGCCCAGGCCAGGTTGTGGTGCTTGCCCATCCGCCGCACTTTTCGCGTGTGTCCGGACCGCCACTCTGGAGTCTTGGGGGTGGCAACCCGCTGCAGCGAGGGCGAGGAAATCCGCGCTGAGGTACCCGGCCGCTCGCCTGACTGTCCGGCGGTTGCTTGCGTCGCGCTGGAAAGGGCGGGCGCGGCTTGGTCTGCAACGACCGGCGGCGGCGCTGGCAGGGGCCGGGTGGCGGCAACCGGAGGCGGCGGTAGCGGCGCATCGGGAACCGTGACGTCCTCCCAAAGACTCGGCATCAGGCTGATCACCTTCGACGGAGACTTGCTGTGCGAGCGTGCACCCGGCGGCAAGAGCGAGGTGAGCAGGTTCTTGAGCTCGGCCGCTTCGCCTCCGGCCGGCCTCGACACCGTGGCCAAGGCGTCGCGACAGGCATCGATGAGCTGGCGTGCGTCGTGGAAGCGGTCGCGCGGGTCCGGGGCCAGGGCCAAGGTCAACAATCGCTCGATGGCGGGCGGAATGTCCGGTCGAAAGCGGGTCGGCGGGGCGACGATGCCCGACGCGGCTTTCAGGTAGTCGTCGGGGCTACCGGTCAGGTGGCGCAGCGGACTGCCGGTGAAGATCTCGAAGGCGACCGCACCAAGGGAAAAGATGTCGCTGCGGCGATCGGTGGTGACGCCGCGAGCTTGCTCGGGTGAGATGTAGCCCAGCTCGCCCTTGAGCGAGGTCACCACCGAGCTGTCGGTATTGCGCTTGGCGACGCCGAAGTCGGACAACTTCACTTCGCCGGCGTACGACAGAAGGATGTTGGTGGGCGAGATGTCGCGGTGGACGAGGCCAAGCGGGTTGCCGTCCCCGCCGCGCAGCTCGTGCGCGAAGTGAACGCCCTCGGCGACCTCGGCCATGATGTAAAGGCCCACGGCGTCGTCGATGCGCTTGGGCACGCCGGGTTTCACGGTCTTCGCGTTGCGATCGAGCAGGGCGCCCAGGTCGCGGCCGTCGACATATTCGAGAACGATGAAGTATTCGCCGTCGGCCGAAACACCGAGGTCGTGGATTTGCACGATATTCTTGTGCGACAAAGAGGCGTGGATGCGCGCCTCGATCTGCAGCATCTGCACAAAGCGCATGTCCTCGGCCAGGCGAGGCAGGAGGCGCTTGATGACGACCAGCTTCTCGAAGCCTTCCTCGCCGCGCGCGTGGCCCAGGTACAGCTCGGCCATGGCGCCGACGGCAAATCGGTCGAACAGCTCATAGTGCCCAAGTCGCGTTCGCTGCGGCGGAAACACAGGGTTGCCCATGGCTGGCGTGGTGACGCTCATCGACTGACCGCTTGCTGGACCGTGTTCGATGTCATCCAGAAACCGAAACCTGGTAACTTGCGTCCGATGGCTCCTAATTTCAATAGCCTAGATAGCCTAGGCGCGGAAGTGCGTTCGGCCATCAACAATCGTGTGATCCCCGGGGCTGTTATTGCGGTGGGCCACGAAGGGCGAGCACGGCTTGCGGAGGCGTTCGGCAACCGCCAGGTCGACCCCGAGACGGCCCCCTCCACCGTCGAGACCGTCTACGACCTGGCCTCGCTGACCAAACCCCTGGTGACGAGCCTGCTGGTGATGAAGGCGGTAGAGCACGGTTACCTCGCCATTGACGCGCCGCTTGTCAACCAGTTTCCCTCGTTGCAAGGCAAGCCCGAGGTCACGCCACGGCTCGTCCTGGCGCATGCAGCCGGCTTCCCGGCCCACCGGAAGTTCTACGAGACGACCCTCGGTCGGGACGCCATCGTCGAGCTGGCGGCCAGGGAGCCTTTGCTCTACCCACCTGGGACGCGGTCCGTCTACTCGGACCTCGGCTTCATCCTCCTCGGCGCTTTGCTGGAAAACGTGCTTGGCGCCCGCCTCGACGCCCTGGCGGACAGGCTCATCTTCCAACCTCTCGGGCTTGGCAACCTTGGCTTCGTGGACCTTGCCGCTGGACCACCTTCGCCGTCCTTTCGCGGCCACGCGGTTGCGCCGACCGAGCGCTGTCCGGTGCGCGGCCGGCTCTTGATTGGCGAGGTGCACGACTTGAACGCCCATGCCATGGGCGGCATCGCGGGCCATGCTGGTCTCTTCGGCAGCGTCGGAGATCTTCTGAAACTTGTCCTTGCCCTCTGTGACAGCTATCACGGCGGAGCTTCCGCGCTGGTGTCGCCCGAGGTGCTGCGCTCGTTCTGGCGACCCGCGGGAATTCCGGGATCCACCTGGCGGCTGGGCTGGGACGGCCCGGCCGAGCATGGCTCGCTGGCGGGATCGCTGATCTCGCGGCGAGCGGTCGGCCACCTTTCGTTTACCGGCTGTTCACTGTGGATCGATCCCGAACAAGCCACCTCGGTGATCGTGCTCTGCAATCGGATTCATCCCGAGGTCCGCGACGATCCGCGCTTCCGCGCGCTCAGGCCAGCGCTATGCGATGCCGCTCTGCGAGCGGTCGAGTATCAGGCGAGGTAAAGTCGAGGCCATCGTCGTGAAGATCGCAATCGGACAAGTCAACCCAACCATCGGAGATTTCGCGGGCAATCTGCGCTTGGCCGAAGACGCGCTGGCCAAGGCGGCGCTGGCAGGCGCCGACCTTCTGGTCCTGCCCGAGCTGATGCTGAGTGGTTATCCGCCGCGCGACCTTCTGGAGCGCGACGCATTTCTGGGCGGCGCCAGGGCGGCACTGGAAAAGCTGGCCGCCAGCGTGCAGCGCAGCGTGGCGGTGCTGGTGGGCTTTCCCGAGGTTCTGCCAGAAGTCGAGGCGGGCCGTCACGTGGCCAACGCTGCCGCGCTCATTGATGGGGGCGAGGTGGTCGCGATCCGCCGCAAGTCACTTCTGCCGACCTACGACGTCTTCGATGAGTGGCGCTACTTCGAGCCGGCCACCACCGTTGCGCCGGTGCCGTTCCGCGGCCGCAGCCTGGGCATCTCGATCT
>CAZBIU010000372.1:0-6529 GCA_964491625.1 uncultured Myxococcales bacterium | reverse complement strand
GATACCGAACGGCATGGCGGCATAGAAAATTGAAAGCGCCCGCGCGCGCCGGTTCGGCGGATAGTGGTCTGAGAGAATCGATGGCGTGATCACGGTGTAGCTGGCTTCGCCGACGCCCACCACGGATCTCGCAAGCAGAAGCCAGGCGAAGCTGGTGGCAAGGCCCGAGGCGAGCGTTGCAACGCTCCACAGGGCCACGCCCAGCGCGGCGATGCGGAGGCGTGCGTATCGGTCGCCGAGCCAACCCGCCCAAGGACAGGCAATGGCATAAACCAGGATGAAGGCCGATTGCAGCGAACCCGCCTGTCCGTCGGACAATCCCAGGCTGGCGATGATGATCGGCAACAAGGGCGCCACAAGAAACCGGTCCAGGTAGTTGAGGGCGTTGAGGCTGGTCAGGACCGCCAGGGTTGCCCCGGGCCGCGGTGGAGGTGCGTCGGTTTTTGCTGAGACTCCGTCAGCCATGGGTACCACGAGAACCAAGGTCAGGGTAAAGTGCACGTCATGAGCACGCTGAAAGACATACTGTCACGCCCCGGTTCCCGGCCCCAGGTCATTCGCGATTGTGAACAGATCATCGACGAGGAGGTCTCGTCGAAGGGGTTGGCCGGCATTCCCATCAAGGCCGCGTACGCGATCGTGAAGGCCATTAAGCCTGGCTTTGTCCCTGAGGTCGTCGATGGATTGCTCGACGACTTTGCGGATCGATTGGATCCCTTGTACCAGGCCGCTAAGACGAAGAACGAGCCCATTCCGAGCTACTTCGGCTCCCGCGCGGGCGAGGCCGCCGAGGCTCTGCTGGGCATCACCGACCAACGCGCGCAGCGCTCGAAGAACCAGGTGGTGCGGACCGCATACGAGAAGATGCGTTCCACGGCCAAGAAGCACACCGAGGCTGCCATTCCGCGCGTGGCCAAGATGATCGCAAAGCACGACGCGGCCGCGACCACGGGCTAGGAGAACCGGGACCGAAGCCGCGGCCGGAGCCGTCTGCGGTTTTCCCTCGGGTCACTCCATCCCTCAGGTTCTCTCGAAGTCCGGCGGCAGCGCCACGCCCTGAACGTGCTCGGTGAACTGTCGAGGTGGCAGAAAGAGCAGCATGAGCCGCCCGAGGGTGAGAATTTCGCCGCCCTGGAGATGGCTGGGGGTCATCTTGCCGATGCCGTGCTCGTTGACCAGGGTTCCGTTGGCCGATCCCCAGTCGGTGATTCGGTAGCCGCCGTCGACAACTGCGATGAAGCAATGCTTCCGCGATACCGAGAATTCCGGAATCACGACATCGTTTTCCGACGTCCGCCCGATGGTGATGGGCCCTTTCGGGGCATAGCGGGCCTTGACCAGGGGAAACACCCGTCCCGCGATCACGCCCCGCTCAAGCACGCTGTCGGTGATCCTGATGAGGGTGGTGCCCGACGCATTGCTGTGGTCGAGGTCCCCGGCCATGCCTAACGCGACCAGGAATGGCCACGGATACATTCGTTTGAACGAATCCACGCCGATGTCGCGGAACTGGTCGGCGTATTGCTGCAGGTACGAAAACACGCGCTCTCTCTATTAGCGTGACACGTAGAACTTGACGTTGGCTAAGGAATCAAACCAAAGACGCGTAGAAACCGAGCCAGGTCTTGAGAACCTGCGGCTCCGCCGCGAACAACTTGGCCTCCATCCGATGTGCGGTTCCTTCGGCAACACAAAGGACGATGACCCCCAGGGCCTCGATGGGGCCCCTTGGCGTCTCCAGGCGAATACGAACCATGCTGTTCTCACGCAGCTTGTTCGCGCCGATAAAACCGACGCCGTCCTTGGCGAAGTATAGGGTCTCGTAACTCGCGTTTCCGGTGGAACGGAGGATCTGCATGGGAAAGCCGGCCTGCTTGGTCGGCTCGGTGAGCGTGGAGTGGGGCGCCAGGATGCGGCTGCCCACGCGAAAGATTCCAGTGTCTTTTCCGGGCGTAATCTCATCGAGCGAGGCGACCGCGGTTGCCGCTTTTGGGATCACGGACAGGATGTACTCGGGTTCCCCGGATCGCAGCAGATTCAGCGCAACCAGGCTTTCGACGGTGGGGCTTGGTTCCTTGTTCAGCAGCTCCGCAACCGCATCGCAGGTGTTGACGATGTCGATCATGGGCCGGTGCTCGGGATCGGATTCGGGCGTGTGATGAGCCATGATCACGCCGCAGATCAGGGGCGGCAGGTTCCAGCGCGCCGCGGTGACCAGCCCAAGCTCGATGTGGAACCGGTCGACGTAGGTCTCCCACATCGCTTCCGGCAAGATGCGCGCGTCGCGGGTACGGGTGATGACTTCCTCGAAACACGCGGTTGCGACCACCCGCCCGAAGTCGTGCAAGAGGCCGCAAATGAAGGCTTCCTCCGGGCCTTGTTTGCGCCAGTAGGCGAGCGCTCGGCAGAGCAGGGCGCTGGTCATGCCCATGCGCCAGTAGAGTCGCCGCAGCGGAGAAAGGCAGCCGCTGACGATGGCGTGCGCGCCAATGCTGGTTGCAAGGGCGATTTTGCTGACCTCCTTCGCGCCAATGCGGGTAATCGCCGCTTCCAAGGTCGACGCTGGTGTTACGCCGCGAAAGGCGGCCGAGTTCGCATAACGCAAAATGGTGGCGGCCAAGACGGGATCCCCACCGATTACGCGTTGCAGATCGCCCATGCTGTAGTCGTCCTCTTGCAGAAGACGCTCAAGGCGCATGGCCACCACGGGATATGGCGGTATGTTGACGTTGTCGCGCTTGATGAGGTCGACGACGAGCGCCTCTAGATCCTTCGCTTCCTCCATCGAGGATGAGTCTATATCCTGAATGGCGCGATGGATAGGTCCCTGCGGTCGGAAGGCAGGGGCGGCCCCCCTACCTTCTCGTGTCGTCTCCCTGCGGCCGGGCTATAGATCAAGCTTGGCAAAACCCCTGGCGGGCTTGGCGAACAGGTAGCCCTGTAGGAGGTCCACGCCAAGCTCAGTCAAGGTGTCGCGCTCGGCCGTGGTCTCGACGCCCTCGGCAACCACCCGCATGTCCATTTCCGCAAACAGTGAAGTCATCGAGGAAATTACCTTGCGGCGGGTGGGCGAGCTTTCTACGCCGCGCACAAGGGACATGTCGTACTTCACCACTTCTGGCTGAAGGGTGGTGAAGCTCGCAAGACCGGAGTAACCGGCGCCCAAGTCATCGAGTGCGATTCGGAACCCGAGCCCCCGCAGCTGCGCCATCCGCGCTTCGATGTCGGTCACCGACGCCAGAGACGCCCTTTCGGTCACCTCGAGGACAACCCGATCGGCGACCTTCGACAGCAATGAATTGCTGTCGTAGAGGTGATCGTCAAGCAGGTCGTGGCTGTGCAGATTGACGAAGACGAACTGGGCCGGGCAGCTCGGCACCTCCAGCGCGACCCGGTCTCGAACCATGCGGCCGATTTCGCCAACCCGACCGAGGCGTTCGGCGGCGGAGAGCAAAGCGCACGGGTTGCCGAGCATGGTTTCCTCGCTGCGCAGAAGCGCCTCGTAAGCGAAGATGCGCTTGCTCTTGAGCGAGACCACCGGCTGAAACGCCATCCAGATCGACGTAAGGGCGCGGTCCAGGGCCTCGGTCAACCCGGCGTGGTCTTCCGCCGGGCTCCATGCCTCGCCGGCGGTGTTAATGGCCATGCGGCGCAGGATCGCAAGTCGATGCATTTGCGCGCAGTAGATGACGGTGTCCTGCAAGTCGGCGGGCGCCAGCGGCTTGAGCAGGTAGCGGAACGCGGCGTTCTCGACCGCGGCGACCGCGGTGTCGAGGCGCGGGGTGCCGGTAATCAGGACCACAGGCATGTCGGGATCACGCCTATGCGCGGCCTGCAGGACGCCGACGCCGTCGATGAGCGGCAGAGAAATGTCCGAGACGACGGCATCATAGCTGCCATTCAGAAGGAGGTTGACCGCCGCTTCGCCGTTGTCGGCATGATCGACCTCAAATCCCACCGCGCGCAGCGCCCGCGCGTAGGCCCGCAATTGAAGGTGGTCGTCCTCAGCAATGAGGATGCGCGACCCTAGTGGGGCCGTACGCGCCTCGGGAGGGGGCGTCGCCAACGATACGGGCATGGGAACAGCGGAGGGCTGCATGTCACACGCTCAACGCAAGGTCCGTGCCTGCCGGGATTTCTTGGAGGCGAGGAATTCATCAACAATTCCAAGCGCCAGTCCGCTGCTCTTGTCGTATCACTCGTGGGTTGTCGGCTTTCCGGCAGCGTTGCTGCCTATGCAGCCGTCGCTTTGCCAACAGGGCTCTGCCGTGAGGTCCCCAACGGGATAACTCGTCACAGAATTGTCGGTAGTCAGGCAGCCGCCGTCGGGGAACCTGACGTCTTCGGACTTTCCCCAATGATCATCGAGGGGGCTCGTCGGCGCGGGTCTTGCTGTGAACCGGTTTCCAACGAGGACCGATTGACTGATACAAGATCGATGGCCGAGGTATCTGACGGTGGTAGCGTTCGCCGGATGCGGACGGTCGATGACCTGCGGACCGGGGACCACGCTGCCTTCATTTATGCCAACGAGCAGGAACACAAGGCCGTTGTCGTTCCCTTTGTCCGTGCGGGCTTCGACTCGCGCCAGCGTGTGATCTACATCCACGACAGGCGCTCGCCGCAGGCGATCTCGGCAATGCTGAGCGAGGGAGGGGTCGACGCGGATCTCGCCCAGGCTACCGGGCAGTTGGTCTTCGTCCCCGCCAAGCAAATGTACACGCGCGGGGCCGGCTACTCCTTCGACTCGGTCCTAGACAAGATGCACGCAATGACCGCCATGGCCCTCGCCGATGGTTGGTCGGCCGTGCGCGCTACGACGGAGATGAGCTGGGTCTTGCGGCAGACCCAGGGGACCGACAACCTTCTCGAACAGGTCGGCCGCTTCGGAAGCTTCTATCGTCAAAGTGCCGCGCTAAGCCTGTGCCAGTTCGAGCGCAATCTGTTTCCTGCCGAGGCTCTGCTCGACATCCTCTTCGGATATCCGGTCGCCATCGTCGGGACCGAGGCGGTCCACAACTTCTACTACACGCCCCAGGTCGAGATCTCCGGCAAGTGGCGTTCGGAAGCCACCCTCGCCAAGTGGCTTTCCAACTTGAAGGAACGAAAACGGGCGGCGGAGAACCTGCGGGAAGCCCTGCAGCTCCATCGCGAGGTCCTCGAAAATATCGGGTCAGGAATCGTCGTCCTGTCGCAAGCGGGCCAGATCGTCCAGTGCAATCCCTTCATGGAAAAGTTGCTTGGGATCGCCGACGTCGATTTGCAAGGCCGACAGCTGGCGGAATTCTTCCCCGACCTCGGTGCGGACACATTCGAGGAAGCGCTCGAGCGGGTGCTGGCCGGGGAGGTGGTGCTTTCGCCCGACATGGTCGTGCGTAGGCCCGGGGCGAAGGATCCGCTTTGGGTGATCGCGACCCTGGCGCCCTATCGAAACCCAGACGGACACATCATTGGCGCCCTGGCCGTCGTCAGCGACATCACCAGCCGCAAGGCGATGGAAGACGCCTTGCGGACCAGCGAAGAACAACTGCGGCAGACCCAGAAGCTCGAGGCGGTGGGGCGTCTCGCCGGCGGGGTTGCCCACGACATGAACAATGCCCTCAACGCTATCATCGCGTTCGCCGATCTGGCAGCGCAAGAAGCCGGCGACGACGAGATCCTGCGCGCAGACATCGGGGAGATCCGGGACGCGGCTGATCGAGCGGCGGGCATCACTCGGCGGTTGCTTGCCTTCTCGCGACGGCAGGTCCTGCAGATGCAGGTGATCGAGCTCAACGCAATCGTCGCCAGCGTGGAAGGCATGTTGCACCGCCTGATTGGCGATCACGTGAGCCTGACCTTGCGACTGCGCACCGACGTCGGGCGGGTCAAGACCGACCCCGGCCAGATCGAGCAGGTGGTTATCAATTTGGTGCTGAACGCGCGGGACGCGATGCCCCAAGGGGGAACCCTTTGCATCGAAACCGACTTGACGCATCTTTACACCGAGGAGAGCGGCGCGTTTGATGCCATCGCCCCCGGGGACTATGCCGTGCTGCGCATCTCGGACTCGGGCTGTGGCATGTCGGAGGACGTGCTCGCGCACGCCTTCGAACCCTTCTTCACGACCAAGGACATGGCGGGCGGCAGCGGCCTCGGTCTGCCGGTGGTGTACGGCATCGTCAAGCAGAGCGGCGGGCAGATTCGCGTTCGCAGTGAGATAGGGAAGGGGACTTGCGTCGAGGTGTTCCTGGCGCGCGCGACGGTCGACTCTCGCGCCGATCTCCCGGCCGTGGCCCAAGCGGGCGGCGAGACCGTGTTGCTTGCTGAGGATGAAGACCTGGTTCGCCGGGTGGTGGCACGAATTCTCAGCGGCGCGGGCTATCAGGTGCTGGTGGCAGGCAGCGGCTCGGAGGCGCTGGCCCTGTGTGAAGCATGTGAGCGGCCCGTCGACATCCTGGTGACCGACGTGGTGATGCCAGGCATCGGGGGCAAGGAGCTGGCGACGCGAGTGGCGGGCATGTTCCCCGATGTCAAGGTGTTGTTCATG
>CAZBIU010000371.1:0-6549 GCA_964491625.1 uncultured Myxococcales bacterium | reverse complement strand
CCTCATCGAGGTTACCCGCTCGCAAGGCCGCAGCTGCCAGTGTCGCAAGCGCTCTGGGATCGCCGGGTTTGAGATCGAGCGCCGCACGGGCCACGGCCGTGGCTTCGAGCGGGCGTCCGGCGTCGGCGATCGCAGCCGCCATTCCGCCGAGTACCCACGCGCGATGCTCGGGAGGGCTATCGGGAGAAGCTCGCAAGGCCAGGCCGTACTCGCGTATGGCGGAGACGAGGTCGCCGCGCGCCTGGTAGGCCATGGCCAGCGTGGCATACACCCCAAGATTGGGTGGGCGCTTTGCGACCACGTCGCTCCAGAGCGAAACCGGACTTTCCCAGACCCGATTGCGCCTATAAAGGGCCGTGCCAAGGCAGATCCACACAACGGCAACGGAAACCACAGCCACGCGCGAGGGAAGCCTAGCCAACCCACGTTCCGCCAGAGTCACCATAGCAACCAAAAGTCCGACCGATGCGAGATAGGTCCGATGCTCGAAAAGCGCATCAGCAATCGGTAGGAAACTGGAGGTTGGAGCAAGCACGAGTAGAAACCAGAAGAGGCCGAATGCGCAGAGCCTTGATACCACGGAGGCGGCCTTGGGAAGACGCCGCACGCGCCACGTGACTATTGCCGCGACAGTGACCATGGCGAGCAGGGTTGCTCCAGCGGCGATCACCGAGCCAGTGAGTCGGGTGGAAACAGGGTAGTGCCAATGCAAACAAAGGCCGGAGGGCCAGAAGAGAAGTCGAATGTAGATGAGGATCACCTTCCATTGGGTCATGAAGTAGGTCCAAGGGGTGAGCCCCCCCACGGTCACACTGAAGCCGGCATCTGCATGGCCTTCCACGGAATTGAGCAGCGCCGAGGCTTTCCAAGCCGCGAGGAAGAAGAAGGGCGCCGTCAGCGCCAGGTGGCGAACTAACCTCGGCCGTAGGGCGCCGGGCCGGCTATCAGGCAGCACGAGTACGAGCAGCCAATAGGTCGCAGGCATCGTTACGATGATGGCCTTGGCTCCAAGGCCAAGCGCGAAAAGCACGACTGCGGCTAGCAGAAGGAGCATGGCGCCCAGCCAGCGCGCCGTGCTCGCACGCATGAGGATAAGCAGGCTACCCAGGTAGGCTGCCGACGCAATGACTTCGGATCGCTGGGTGATGTAATTGACCGCTTGGCTATGAAGCGGGTGCAAGGCGAAAACACCTGCGACCGCCAGCGCGCAGCCCGCGGAATTGGCCGCGACCGCGCGCCGGAACAGCGCACGGGCAAAGAAGAAGACGAGGAGCGTAACCAGAAGGTGAAGCGCCAGGTTGCCGAGGTGATATCCGAAGGGATCCGAGCCACCTATGGCGCGATTGAGGGCGAAGGTCCACGCGGTGAACCCGCGACCGCCTGAGTGCCCAGCTGCCAATAGGGAGGGCAGAAGCACACCCGCGCGAGTGCTGGCAGCGAGGCTGCGCACCGCGGGGTCGTGGACGACATTGCTCAGATCGTCGAAGACGAAATCGCCGTGAAGGGCGCGGCCATAGGCGAAGACCGCCCCAACCATAGGGATCGCCAAAAGCCAGGTCCGCGGAGCCATGTCGAAAGACTACGCGGAAGGATCGAAATCCTGCAAGCTGCAACAACAGAACAACAGACTGGCCAATAGAGGTGCGTTACACGGGTAGACCATGCCTCGGCCTTGTTTGCACGGCTGTAACAATGTCCTATCGAACCGGCGGCTATCCTGATGCAAGCGCCATGAGTACTGACCCCCTTGCGGGCATGAAGTCCCATTCTCTGGTGGTCACAGCATGAGAAAGACGCTTGGTATCGCTGCGGCGTTGGCATTCCTAACCAACTGCGGTGAAAACCCCAGCGGGAGTGGTGGTTCGGCGCCGGAATGCAGATGGCCCGGTCCCAGCGCTTTCCTGTCGGACTCGAACGCGGTGGCCCTGTACGTCGATCAAGGCCCGCAGGGCCTGGGGAATCGCTATGCCAACGGTCTCTTTGCCAGCGTGACTCTTTGCGAGCCGGGAACCGCCAACTGCCAAACCATCGACCACATGCTTGTCGATACGGGCTCTGTGGGCGTTCGCGTGCTCGAATCGGAATTGGCCCTGACGTTGCCTCAAGTCACGGATGCCAGCGGACTGGTCGTGGCCGAATGCTCCCGCTTTGTCTATGGAGCCGCGTGGGGGCCGCTAAGACTTGCGGACGTTCAACTGGGTGGGGAAACGGCCGAGAACCTGCCTGTACAAACCATTGGGACGCGCACCTACCCGTTGGCGAGCGATTGCGCCGGAACCCCAATCACGGATCTGCAAACCTTGGCCGCAAACGGAATTCTGGGCGTGGGCGTGTCTGTCCAAGATTGTGGTCAGGCCTGCGCGGCGCCCACGGGATCGCTGCTTAACCCGGGACGCTACTACACGTGTAGCACGACCTTGTCGGGCGGGTGCAAGATCGCGTCTGTCCCGGTCGTGCAACAAGTCTCTAATCCCGTGGCCCTGTTCCCTAACGACAACAACGGTACCATCATCGAGTTACCCTGTGTGCCCGAAGGCGGAGCTTCCGCAGTGTCGGGTACGCTGGTTTTCGGGATCGGGACGCAGGCCAACAATGGCCTTGGTAACACCACGGTACTGTCTCTTGATTCCAGCGGATTCTTGCTTACCGCTTTCCCCGCAGGCGGCAGTCAGTACAGCAGCTACCTCGACAGCGGCTCCAATGCGTTCTACTTTCTCGACGCAGCAACCTCAGGGCTTCGACCGTGTGCCGGCAGCGCCGAGGGCTACTACTGCGCCAACCCAACGGTCAACCTTGACGCGACCATTATCGGCGCCAACGGCACGAGCGCCAATATTGCCTTTTCAGTTGGCGACGGATCGAGGCTGGCCGCCAGCGCAGTTGCGTTCAGCGACCTGGCCGGCCCAGTGCCGGGATTCTCCACCCATGCTGACACTGTCGATTTCATCTGGGGCCTGCCGTTCTTCTTTGGGCGCAACGTCTTTGCCGCCATCGAAAACACAAGCAAGCCCGGTGGTGCCGGGCCCTACTTCGCGTTCTAAGCTGCCTAGCTCTACTTGCTTGCGGGGCAGGACAGCGCCAGCTTGGTGTTCTTCTTTTCGAGCGCTTTCGCGGTCCTGCCATCGAGAATTTCCATGACAATCCTCTGCAGCCCAGGCGTTGCGTTGGGCGAATTTGCGACCGCCCCAAGGGTCGACTTCACCTTGGGATCCGTGTAGCTCAATGCCAGCCGCGAGCTCCAGGAATCACCGGGGCTGATCGCGTAGAACAGCGCCCATTCGATGGTTTGGTTCTTGGGTGCCTCAGCGATTCGCTTGAGGAAGTCGAGATAGGCTTCCAGATCCAAGCATTGCAGGGGAAGCACCGCGATCTGTGCCTCAAACGCGGACGCCGCCGCGCCGCAATGCAGATACTGCTCCACATCGACCACTGTCGCCTTGGAATTGTTTACCCATTTGCGGAAGGTGGCGTCTGCGCTCACCACTCCATACAGATCCTTCCCGGTCTTCTGGGAGCGTGATTGCAGCCTTTTGACGGCCGCGCGGAATGCGCGCGCCGCCGACGTGCTGCACTCCGGTGGACCTGGCTCGCCTGCAAAGGTGTCACAAGCGAGAAATGTGGTGACCATGGTGATCACAAAGGCGATCGGTCTGCGCATGGGTCAGATTGTCTCCAGACCGGGGTTGCAGCAATCGAGTGAACTGTGCTGCATGGCCGCTAGTGCAGGTCGGCTGGAGTCAGCGACAAGGTCATCGTCGACTGGAGGTTGGACGCCGAGCTGGTCGCGGTCACAGAGACGTGGAGATTACTCGTCATGCTTTCGGCTCCGGGGGGCGGCGTCCAGGTCGCGGCGGTACTGAAGGCCGGGTCCAAGCCGACCAGGATTGGATCCGACGTCTGCGGAGGCGAGCCCGCTGCCGCCGACCACGCAAAACTGAGGGAGCCTCCCTCGGGATCGAACGCAATGGCGCCGAACGTCACCCGCACGCCGCCCGCAGCGGTGTCGTCCGATTGGTAGGCGATCCCAAAGGCCGGCGGGATCTGTACAAGCACCGGAGGCGTCATGGCCAGCGTGAGCCTGGCGGTCGAGGTGCTCAGCTCGACGCCACCGTCGGGTCCGATGCCGTTGCTGACCGCCACCACGAAGGTACAGAAAGTCGCCCCGGCCTGGGTGGGCGTCGCCGTGAAGGGTGTGGCGGCAGCCCCGGGCGTCGCGAAGTCAACCGTGCAAGGTGAGGTGGGATCGCTGCTCCAAGCGTAGCCGAGGGGTTTGCCCTGTGGATTCGTGGCGATGACTTCCATCATTCCGGTGGTGGGAGCAGAGCTCGATAGTTGGGCGGGTGCGGCGCTGATCGCGGCAATGTTGGGTGGGTCGTTGAACACCAGCGCCACGGCGGCGGCGCCACTTTCGGCGGCGATCGAGCCCACGCGTACAACGAACGTCACCGTCGTTGCAAGGCCAAGGACATCCGTGGCAGTGAATGCGAGCTCGCAGATCCCCTCTGTGACTGGTGCAGTCCAAGTGGCCTGCGACTCGGAAGGGTTGACGTCCGTGCCGGGAAGATTGGTCGCGCCCGTGATGGTGCCGCATCCGGCTGTGGGCTCCCAGGCCAGGTCTAGCGTCGCGGTCTCTCCAGGGTCTGGATCGTGTGCCAGCCCGCTTATCGAGACCTGGGCGCCCGGATCGACGGTGTCGGTGGAAAGCGCGATGGAGTCGACGAGAGGCGCCGAATTGGACGATGCTGGTGCTGGGATCACCGAGCTCAAGTAGATGATAGCCTTGGTCGTCCGCCCGCCCACAATGGACGCTGTCCCGGCGACACCATGGGCAACGGCCACATTGTTACCGTCGAGCGCATCTCCGGTGATCAGGTAGTGACTGGTCGCTGGCAGATTGCGGACCAGAACCGAGGACTGCGCGCCCTTGAGGGCCAGCGGAATGCTGAGCGGGTTGGTCGGCTGGCTCGGAGACTCAACCGTTACCCGGAGGGAGGAGATGGGACGGCTGAAAAGGGACGACACCGTGACATCGACGCTCCCGATTTCCTCCGATGACTTGGGCGAGCTGCATGCAACGGGCGCCAACGTGGCAAGCAGCGCGAGCGGCGCTCTCAACCTACGCGGGACCAAGCTCAGCTTCATCATGCTCCTACTGACCGACTCGGGTCGGAACCTGGCGCCAGACGCTCGATCCGGTGCCCAGTTGCCCATCGGAGTTACTGCCCCAGCACCAAAGCGTGCCGTCGGTGGCTAACCCGCAAGTGTGCGACAGACCCGCGGTCACCCTGCTCCAGAGTTGCCCAGTCGCGCCAATGGCCACCGGTGCGGCTTGGAAAGTCTCATGCCCATCCCCGAGTTGCCCTTGCGAATCATCGCCCCAACACCATAACGAGTGATCACTCATAATGCCGCACGTGTGCGACTGACCCGCCGACACACTGGCCCATGTGCCCACGACTTGTACCGCAGTGCTGGTCTTAGAATCCTTCTGCACAGGGACGCTGGCGTTGCCAAGCTGTCCACTGTAGTTGCCGCCCCAGCACCAAAGTGTTCCGTCCTGCTTCGTTGCGCAGGTATGGTAAAGGCCGGTCGCTACTTGCGTCCAGGTGCTTCCCGCGACCTGCACGGGCGAGCTGGGAAGGACCGCCGACGAATCGCCCACCTGAAAATCGGCGTCGAGCCCCCAGCACCAGAGCGTGCCGTCCTGCTTGACGGCGCAGGTGTGTAGATAGTTGCAGCTAACCTGGCTCCAGCCAGTGCTGGCCACCTGGACTGGCTCGGCGCTCTTCACTGTATTGCCGGTTCCCAGCTGGCCGTTGGTGTTGTCACCCCAGCACCAAAGGGTGGCGTCGGTCTTGATTGCACAGCTATGGTAGCTCCCGGCCGAGATGCCCTGCCAGGGACCGTTCGGCACCTCAGCCTGCTGATTCGAAGTCGCCGTCGGAATGCCTCCGAGTTGTCCTGAAGCGTTGTTACCCCAGCACAATAGGGAGCCGCCGCGGATGCCACACGCGTGGGACTGTCCGCAGGCGATGGTGCCCCACGAAAGGCCCGCCACCTGGGCAGGTGTGAAGCGGTCGGTCGTCGTGCCGCTGAGATCGAGCTGACCATAGGCATTGTTTCCCCAACACCAAAGGCTGGTATCGGAACGGATGGCACAGGTGCTGACCGAGCCCACCGCCATTTGTGAGAAGGGAACACCGCTGCCCGTGGCCACGTCCGACTTGCCACCGGTCCCGGCGTCGCTCGCCAAACCACCATCGATCCCATTGGAGGACCCTCCGGCCTGACCGGTGCCGGTGACCACAGAGATTTGGACTTGGACATCGATCTTTCCACCCTGGGCAATGGTGCCAGTTGCGCTGCCTGTGCCCACGAGCTGGAATTTGTTGTCGATTGCCTCCACGCTCAGTACGACGGCGCCACTGCGCGAACCCGGCAGGTCAAGGACAAGGGAGCTCGGAAAACCAAGCTCTGTCGAGGCGATTTCGGGTATCGTCTTTTGATCCGCGATTTGGTTGTTGGATATTGTAACTCGCAACTGGAATA
>CAZBIU010000370.1:0-6586 GCA_964491625.1 uncultured Myxococcales bacterium | reverse complement strand
GCGCCAGCCACGCGTCGGAGGCCAAACGGCGCTTCGCACCGGCGGAATATTTGGTCACGCCCCTCGACACCTCGCGCCTTCTGGCCTTGTTGCTGGAAATCGTTCCACCCCGAGAAACCTCGGAGGAGATCGTGGTGCCGAACTACCCGGGCTCGGTCATCCTCGACCAGGACGAGCGGCGCGAGCGGCGCTCGGTGGAGACCGCCGCCAAGCAGCTTGGCGCGGGATCCGATCTGCGCGGCTCCCTCGCCCGCCAGCCCTTCGCACGCGTGCTGCAGCGGATCTACGCCGGCCGCCTGTCCGGTGCATTGCTGCTTACCACCGGCGACACCAAGAAGATCGTCTACACCGAAGATGGCTACCCGATCGCGGTCCGCTCGAACGTGCCCACCGAATGCCTGGGACAGATCCTGCTCGAACAGCACATGATTTCGGGCGACACCCTGGCCGAATCCCTGCGCCAGATGAAGATCAGCAAGAAGCGCCAAGGCGAGCTTCTGGTCGAGATGGGCGCCCTGTCGCCCTACAACCTCTCGCGCGCCTTGGTCCTGCAGATGGAAGCCAAGCTGCTGGAGCTGTTTTCGTGGCGCGAGGGGCGCTTTTCTTTCAAAAAGGGCGAGGCCGCGCACGACCAACCGGTGCGGCTGGAGCGCACGCCCGCGGCGCTGATCTTGGAGGGCATTCGGCGCTTCTACGACGCTGAACGCATGCACAGCGTGCTGGCCCAATATGTCGGCAAGTACGTCATGCCGTCGCCGGACCGGCGCCAGCGCCTGCAGGACATCACAGCCGACCCGAACGAACAGCGCTTCATCGACAACCTCGACGGAAGCTTGAAGTTCGAGGCCGCGCTCGCCTCGACCATGGTACCCACCGATCGTGCGCGGCTGCTGTTGGTGGCGATGTCCGAGGCAGGCATGGTCACGCCGTCGGAAAGGCCCGGAGAGCACACGCTTGAGGGGCCAGCCCCTGCGGAGGATTCGCAGCCCCACATGGCAGCGGGCGAGCGCAGTCGCGCCGACTTGGAAGCCATTGTGGAGGTCATGCGGCACCAGACCCATTTCGAGGTGCTGGCGCTGGATCGCGAAGCGACCCAATCCGAGGTGGACACCGCGTACCAGGTGCGGGCTCGGGATTTCCACCCCGACCGGTTCCGCATGCGCCCGGAAGACGTTCGCGTGGTGGCGGGGCGGATCTTCGAGCGGCTCGAAGAAGCGCACGCGGTGCTGTCCGATGCGACGGCGCGCAGGCGTTACTTGACCCAGCTCGATCGCAACCGCCAGCAGAAGTCCGCCGCCAGCGAGGAGACCGCCCCGACGGGCGAGTCGCCGCACGTGGTGGCCGAACGGGTGTACTTCCAGGGCGTGGCGCACTTGCGAGCGCGGCGCTATCGCGAGGCCGCCGAGGCCTTTCGCAAGGCCACGGCCTTGGCGCCCGGCCAGGCCAGCTATCGTAGCGCACTTGGTTGGGCGTTGTACCGGCAGGCGCCCGCCGACCCGCGCGCGGTTGCCTCCGGACTGTCCGAGCTGCTCGCCGCCGTCGAGGCCGACCCCAAGAATCCTTGGTCACGGGTTTCGCTCGGCCGGTTCTACGCCGAGACCGGCATGCCCGACGAGGCGGTGCGCGTGTTCGAGGAAGTTCTGCGCGCCAGCCCCGGCCTGTCCGACATCGAAGAAGAAATCCGTCGTCTCAAAGGAGTGTCATGATCGATTCCCAATTCGCCTGGATGAACGGCAAGATCATCCCGTTCGCCCAGGCGACGACCCACGTCTCGGCTTTCACCCTCCACTACGGCGTGGCTGCGTTTGAGGGCATTCGCTGCTACAAGCGCGCCGACGGCAAGAGCGCCGTGTTCCGCCTGCGCGAGCACATCGATCGGTTGTTCGGATCGATGAAGGTGTGCGGAAATCAGGTGCCGTACTCGGTCGCCGAGGTGGAGAACGCGTGTCTCGAAGTCCTGCGTGCGAATCAACTCCACGAAGCGTATCTTCGCCCGCTGGTGTACGCTGGGCCGGGCTCGCTCGGCCTGGGCTCTAGCGATGCGCCCATCGAAACCGTGGTCATCGCGTTTCCGTGGGGCGCCTACCTGGGCGACGAGGGACAGACCAAGGGGATTCGCACCCACGTGTCGAGCTACGTGCGCGGCCACGTGAACAACATCATGAGCAAGGCCAAGCTGTCCGGCCAGTACATCAACTCGGTGCTGGCCAAGCGCGAGGCGCAGCGACAAAAGCTCGACGAGGCCATCATGCTCGACGCCGACGGTCGGGTGGCCGAGGGCACGGGCGAAAACATTTTCGCGGTCCACAAGGGTCGCATCTACACGCCGCCGCTCGACATGCCGATCCTGGAAGGCATCACCCGCGACGCGGTCATCACCCTGGCCAAGGCCGAGGGCATCGAGGTCGTGGAACAGTCCTTCACGCGCGACTTCCTTTACCAGGTGGCCGAGGTCTTCTTCACCGGCACCGCCTGCGAGGTCACGCCGGTGCGCGAGATCGACTACCGCGTGGTCGGCACCGGCGAGCCCGGCCCGGTCACGCGCAAGCTGCAAGCCGCCTTTGCCAGAGTCGTCAAAGGCCCCGGCGAGCCACGCCCCGAGTGGCTGACCTTCGTGAACCCGTGATTCACGCTTGACTAGGCGCGCGTCAACGTTGAAAAAGAAAGGCTGCCAAGAGGAACCAGACCCATGGAGTTGCTCGTCCGAACCTGTTGCGTGCTCTCGTTGTCGCTGCTCGCGCTGTGCATCGCCACGCCGAGCTTGCGAGCGGACACCAGCGCCGATGCCACCCAGCGGGCGCGCAAGTTCGCAGCCAAGCGCTACCTCGGCGGCACCGTGGCGCTGCCGGATTCGGCGTTTTCTCAGGGTCTTCACGTATGCGCGAAGAACGCCCCGTCGGACATCGTGGGCTACTGGCACGTGCCGCCCAAGGCGGCGGATGCCCTCGACGGCGAGTTGCGCGCGTACCTGCGCAAGAGTGGCCTCGACAAGGCTCTCCAGTTCTCGTTCTCGCTTTATGTCCGGCAGTACGCAGGTTTTGTTCGCGACGGACAACGGTTCGTCTACGTAAACGCGATCCTGGTCGAGAAGGGAAGCCCCTTGGTCGCCCAATCGAAGAAGAGCTTCCCAAGCTCCTGCGCCTCGATCAGCGGTTCGTGGGGCATCCAGTACGACACGGCCGCCAAGAAGTTCATCGGCTTTAGCAAGAATTGACTAAGACGTCGCGGACGCCGCTCCGCAACCTTTGCTTGACGGTTGCACGGGTTTCGCTTTGGATAGGCCCGCCATGAGACCCACACGCTCTCGTTCGACTCTCTGGTTTGCAGCGCTGGTGTTGGTTACGCCGTGCTTGTTTCTAATCGCCTCGCCCGCTGTGGCCAAGCCCGCGGCGAAGGCCGCCAAGAAGCACAAGCCCGCGGCCGCTTCTGCAAAGTCAGGCGACCGCGAGGACGCTGCCAAGAAGGAAGAGTCGACCGCGTCCTATGAGACCCCATCGCCTGCGGCGGCCGAGTCTCCGTCGGGCACGGCAGGGGATTCCACTGCTACCGCCACGTCGACAGATACGTCGACCTCCACCTCGACCGATACATCCACGTCCACGTCGACCGGGACGTCGACCGACACCGACAAGGAAAAGGAAGCCGAAAAAGCGGAAGGGCCGCGACCTTTGGCTGAAGCCCCGGCGCCCCCGCCGCCCAAGGAAGAGCCCATTCCCGCCACGGTGGCCACCGGGGGAACCACCCCGGTTGCGGAGACCCCCGCGCCCTACGTTGAGCACCTGGGGCCAAAGTCGTTCCCGGGCCGTTTGCGCGGCCTCTACGGCGGATCGCTGTGGCTGGAGCCGTCGTTCAACGGGCTGCAGTGGCCCTTCATGGCCAGGACCGGCGTGGGCGCGTCGGGCGTCTTCTGGACCGACAGCGGCTATATGACGATCATCCGCGACGACAAGACGATGGCGAACACCCGCACCTGGTTCCAGCAGGGCCGCGGCGTGCTCCGTCTGACCCCGACCTATGTTCGCGACCGCTTCTTCATTCAAGGGCAGGCCGAGCTGGTCGGCAACCAATGCCAGGCGGTGAGCAACGTGTGCACGTCGAGCGGCACCTTCTCCACCGACGATCTGTGGATCCGCGTCGGGAAGTGGAATAGCTGGGACATCAAGGTCGGCCGGTTCGAGGCGTGGGAGATCTATCACCTCGGTATGGGGATGGACATGTACACCCTCGAACGGGCGGGAGCCTTGCAGTACGGCGTCCCGAACAAACCCAATCTGGAAGCGCCGTCGTTCTACGGCGTGAACTACATGCACGACCGTCCCACCCAAGGGCTCGGGGTCGGCTATGCAGCACTTCACGCCTACTTCACCGAGGCCCTGCGTATGGAGCTGCTTGGCGAGCTCGGCACCGACAGCATCCGCTACGACAGCAGCAACACCGATCCCACCACGACCGGCCACAGCTACACGGGCGTTCGTCCAGCCATCATCTACGACGCCGGCTGGATGAAATTCAAAGCCGGCGCCGAGTACGAGCTGCGCACGGCGGCCATGCAGGTGTACGACAGCAGCGGAAACAAGCAGGATTCCTCGTACTATCGCAGTCGCTACGGCGTCGGGGCGGCGCTGCAATTCGTCGTCGACCCGATCATCGAGCTCGGCGTCAACTTCGCCTATGGCAAGCAGCACGAGGTGGACTCTGACGGCAACGATATTCCCGCCAATTGCTACAGCACGTACACGGTCGGGGGGTTCGCCAATCTGCGTTTGGCCGACCTGTGGCTGGCCGGCATCGGCGCGAATCTGACCGGGCAGACCGATTCGTACGGGAGCTCCGCGGGCAACGGCGCTACCAATGACTTCACCCAGCACGTGCAGACCTTCCTTGCGCTTCAGTATCTTTTGGCAGGCCAGCTTTTCATCAGGGGTGTGGTGGCTTGGGAACGCGCGGACTTCAAGCCCAGCAACGACTTCGACGTGTCCATCTGGAGCAATTACATGTACAGCGCGCGCATCCGGCTGATGTACTTGTATTGAAAGAGCGCAATTCCGCGTAAGGCGCCATCCGGCGACGTCGATCTCAGGACGTGGTATGGATCAGGGCGCCGGCCCTATGATGATCAAGCACGTCGTCGCCCCTGGCCAGACCGCGGAGGGCATCATCTGGAGCTACACCCTGGATGACTACAAGGCCGTCTGGATGAACGGCGACAATGCCAAGCTTCGCGACGCGCGGCCCGATCCGAATCTCTTGATGCCCGGGGATACCATTGTCATCCCCGAGCCCAAGCCCAAGACCTACTCGCTGGCCACTGGGAAAAATCATCGGATCGTTCTCAAGGTCCCGAAAAAGGAGCTGCGCCTGCGCATTCTCCTACACAAGGACGAGCCGCTGGCCGGCGCCGGCTATCGGCTTAGCGTGGACGGCGAGAAGAACCCCCGCCAGGGCACGACCGACGGCGATGGCCTGCTCAAGGAGGTGGTTCGCTGCGATCGCGCCGGGGCTTTGCTCGAAATCGACGGACGAAAGTTTCGGCTGCGCTTCAGCTACCTGTGTCCCTTCCCCGCCGCGCCGGAGGAATCCGTCGCCGGAGTGTCCAGCCGCCTGGCCTGCCTGGGCTACGAAGCAGGCGGTGCCAGCCGCCCGAGCCCGGCTCTGCAAGGCGCGCTCAGCCTCTATCAAAGAGATGCGGAAATCGACCATACCGGTGAGCTGGACTCGGCCACCAGGGACCAGTTAGCCGAGGACTTCGGCTGCTAGCGCGCGGGAGACCATGTCTGACAAGGAACCAGAAACCATCGACGTGATGTTGGGCGACGTGGGCGGCCAGCCCATCAACACCCTGATGCTGGAGCGTACAGACGTGATCGTTCCGTTGGAACGCGATCTTGACGCAGATCCCTTCCAAGACGACGAGGTTTGCATGTGCACCTTGGAAGGTACCGTGGTGCAGCGTTGCTACTTCACCGACGACGAAGTCGAGGAAGACGCGGACAATCGAGTGGTCCTCTATCGCTTCAGCAACCTCCGCTACGGCGTCTATTCCATTCGGACCAAGATCGGCGGGCAGGTCGCCGAGGTCTATCGCGGCCTGGTGGTTTGTCGCGACGGCGTGTTCATGGGCGATCAGGAACTGGCTACCGCACGCGAGGGTGCTGCATTGGCCCCCGAGCCAGACCACGCCGCCCATGACGGCGATGATGACGCTGATGAGGACGACAATGACCTCGCGGCCGGCGCCGATGACGATGACGCCGACGAAAGTGGCGACGAGGCCGACAACGACGATGACGAGGTTCATCCCAGCGATCGCCAGGTGGACCAAGACGACGAGGATGGCGAAGGGCAGGGGGCATGAGCCAGGAAGCGGCAAAGCCAGCCTCGGGCGGCGGCAAGTCGAAGAATCGCGTGGCCGTTGCCAAGGACAACCTCGGCGCGCGCATCATGCTCGACGGACAGCCGGCCGTCGGACTTTTCGTGCTGTTCGCGCCCGTGCCTGCCAAGGTTGGCGATGCGCCCGCCGGTGCCGCGGGCAACGCGCAGACCGCCAAGGGCGATGCCCAGGGTGCGCTTGTCTACACCCTATGCT
>CAZBIU010000369.1:0-6603 GCA_964491625.1 uncultured Myxococcales bacterium | reverse complement strand
GCTCCAGTTTCTGGCAGCGTGGCTCGCGGTGTGGCTCGGCCGGGTTCTCCAGGAGCAAGTCGATTATCTGAAGGCAGAGAATCTATAACCGCTGGACGGACCCCACATGGCGGCGACCCGCCCGGATCGGCAGTCTACGCGTATGCGCAGACGATACACGAGTGAGCAGCGGACCCAGTTGTTGAAGTTGGTGGCCGGGGACGGCGTGACCCCCTGGTCGCCGCCGTCAAAGAGATGGTGTTGGCGCCCGAGCACAGGCACATGCCAATGGGGACGCTTGCGCGCTCTTGCGTGGAAGGTCTCTGCCCGCCTGGATCCGTCCAAGACGTGCCAAGTCCTGCTCGCCGCAGGCAAGCATCTCGTGAGCTCGGGCCGGCCCTCGCTGTATGCCGATTCTGGCGTCGAGAACGTGAACGGCGTGGTGGCTTCCACCCTATTCAGCGCGTGCTTGGAGCGCATCCTCGCCCAGGTCGAGGTCGCCTTTTCCAACTCGATGATCGAGGCGTTCTGGCGTTCGCTGAAGCATCAATGGTCGTTCTTGAACACCTTGGACTCGGGCGCGTGTTCGCACGTTGGTGGAATTCTAGGTGACACCCGCAAAAGTCCCAGATGTCCTGATCCGCAACAGGGGTCGCCCTTGACGGATGGACGCTCACGAGATATATCTGACTTGTCAGTTATTTATTGCGTGATCAAATGAGGGCAACTCTCCGGGTGCTTCAAGGGCGCCTTGCCGTCGCTCTCGTCACCGCCGCCGGTCGGAGCGATGTGAAGCCGGGAACGAAGGTGTACCAATGCTACTGAACGGTCAGATACTATGATCGCCGTGGAACGTGCAAGAAAGTGGGAGCGGCGGAGCGACGCTCGGCCGTCCGAGCTCGTGGCAGCGGCACTGGGTTGCTTCGCGGAGCGTGGGTTCGCCGCGACGCGGCTCGAGGACGTCGCGACGAGCGCCGGCGTCAGCAAGGCGACAGTCTATCTCTACTTTGAGAGCAAGGAGAAACTCTTCGAAGCCGTCGTCCGTGCTGCGATCACACCGAGCCTCGAGCAGGCTCGGGCGCTGGTCGACGCATTCCAGGGGCCGACCCCCGATCTGGTGCGCACACTGCTCACGGTCTTGGAGACCGCGCTCGAGGGACCCTTTCCCGCCATCGCGAAGCTCGTCATTGCCGAGTCGGGGAACTTTCCGGAGCTGGCCCGCCTCTGGGCGGACGTGGTCCTTCGTCGAGGGTTCGCGCTGATGCAACAAATCGTCGAGCGCGGCGTCGAGCGGGGCGAATTCCGGACAGTCGACCCTGCGACCGTAGCGCCGCTGCTCATGGCGCCCGTCGTCGTCCTCGGGCTCTGGAAACACTCCTTCGGTCAGCACACCGACATGCAGCTCGACCGCCACGCGATTCTCGCCGAGCACGCGGAGACCATCCTGCGTGGGCTGGCAGCGTCGCCGGCGTACCCGCCGCGCAAGGGTCGGCGATGAAGAAGCGCACACGCTTGCTCGTCGTTCTAGCGATCGCGATCAGCGCGGGGGGCGGCTTCTGGCTGGTCCGGACGGGGCGCATCGGCAAGAAGCCGCCGCCCAGCAACTCCATCACCCTGTACGGCAACGTCGACATCCGGCAGGTCGAGCTCGGGTTCCGGGTGCCCGGCCGCCTCAAGTCGATGCGCTTCGAGGAGGGCGAGACCGTCAACGCGGGCGCGGTCATGGCGGAGCTCGATGTCCGCTCCTTCGACGATCAGCTTCACGCGGCCGAGGCCCAGGTCTCCGCAAACGAAGCGAACCTGAAGAAGCTCGTGGCCGGATCTCGACCGGCGGAGATCGCGCGCGCGAAGGCTGCCCTCGACGAAGTGACGGCTGGGCGGCAAAACGCGCGGACACAGTTGGAGCGAGCGGAGAAGCTCGTCGCCGCGAACGCGATCCCGCGTGCAAACTACGACACCGCGCTCGCCGCGAGTCGCGAGGCGGACGCACGCGTGGCCTCGGCGAATCAGTCTCTGAGTCTCTTCGTCAAGGGCTCGCGCGCGGAAGACATCGCTGGCGCTCGCGCGATGCTCGCGGTGGCACAGGCGAACGTTGCATCCGCACAGACCGCCATCGACGATGCCCGGCTCGTCGCACCATCGGATGGCGTTGTGATCTCCCGCGTGAAGGAGCCGGGGGCCATCGTGTCGCCCAACGACACGGTCTATGTGGTCTCGTTGACGCGCTCGGTGTGGGTGCGGGCCTACGTATCGGAGACCCAGCTCGGGATGCTGCACCCGGGAATGCAGGTCGGAGTGACGTCGGACGCAGCGCCGTCGCGGTCGCTACGTGGTCACGTCGGTTTCATTTCTCCCACGGCCGAGTTCACGCCAAAGTCTGTCGAGACTCCGGAGTTACGGACCGACCTTGTCTACCGGCTCCGGATCATCGTCGACGACATCGATGCCGGGCTTCGCCAGGGAATGCCCGTCACCGTTCACATTGCGACCAGCTTTGGCAATGGAGTCTGAGGAATGTCCGATCCTCTCGTCCGCATCGAACGCCTGACCAAACGCTTCGGCGCCGGACCACCGGCGCTCGATGCGGTCTCGGTCACCGTCGCCCCTGCCGCGATCACTGGGCTTGTTGGACCGGACGGGGCAGGCAAGACGACGCTCATCCGGATCATGGCTGGCCTCGTCGTCGCCGAGGCGGGGGCTCTCGATGTTCTCGGCTTCGACCCCACGAAGCATGCCCGGTGGCTCCACGCATCGATCGGCTACATGCCCCAGCGTTTCGGTCTCTACGAGGACCTGAGCGTCGAGGAGAACCTGCGCCTCTACGCCGATCTGCGTGGCTTGCCGGTTGCCGAGCGCGCCCTCCGCTTCGAGCAGCTGCTGGCGTTCACGGATCTGCAGCGGTTCACGTCGCGCCGAGCCGGAAAGCTCTCCGGTGGCATGAAGCAAAAGCTCGGGCTCGCCTGCGCGCTCGTCCGCAAACCGCGCCTCCTGCTCCTGGACGAACCGTCGGTCGGCGTGGATCCCATCTCCCGTCGCGAGCTATGGCGGATGGTCAGCGGGCTGAAGGACGATGGGGTCGGCGTCGTATGGTCCACGTCGTATCTCGACGAGGCGGAAGCTTGCGACCACGTGCTCCTGCTGAATGGGGGAAAGCCCCTGTTCGACGGCCCGCCGCGCACCCTCACGGCCCGCACCGCGAACCGGGTCTTTCGATTGGTGGGCGTGGAAGGGCGAAGGCGGCCGGTGCTCGCCGCCGCGCTGGCCGAGCCCGAAGTCATCGACGGCGTGATCCAGGGCCGTGCGATTCGACTCGTGTCCAGGGACGCGGCGGCACCACCCACACTGCCGCGCGAAGCCGGCGCGCACGCCGAGCTGGTCCCCGCCGCGCCAAGATTCGAGGACTCCTTCATCGACATCCTGGGCGGCGGCCCGGGCGGGCGCTCGTTGCTTGCCGAGTCGATGCGGTCGATCGAAGTGACCCGAGAGCCCGTGGTCGTCGCCCGCAGGCTCACGAAACGTTTCGGCGACTTCACGGCCGCCGCCGACATCTCCTTCGAGGTGGTGCCAGGCGAGATCTTCGGCCTTCTTGGCCCTAACGGCGCGGGGAAGTCGACGACGTTCCGGATGCTCTGCGGGCTCCTGAAGCCCTCCGCCGGCGAGGGCCGGGTTGCCGGGATCGATCTCCGCCGCGACACGGCGGGAGCGCGCAGCCGCCTTGGATACATGGCGCAGAAGTTCTCCCTCTACGGCGATCTGAGCGTGGCGCAGAACCTCTCCTTCTTCGCTGGCGTCTATGGGCTGCGGGGCGCCCGGAAGCGCGAGCAGGTCGAGCGCATGACCGACGTGTTCTCGTTGGGTGACCGTCTCGGCGGGGCGGCCAAGGAGCTTCCGCTGGGCTTCAAGCAGCGGCTCGCCCTCGCGTGCGCGGTCATGCACGAGCCCGAAGCCCTCTTCCTCGACGAGCCGACGTCGGGAGTGGACCCGATCACGCGACGCGAGTTCTGGACGCACATCAATGGCTTGGTGGAGAAGGGCGTTGCCGTCGTGGTGACGACGCATTTCATGGACGAGGCGGAGTACTGTGATCGCATCTCGCTCGTGTACCGCGGACGCTCGATCGCGCTCGGCTCTCCCGACGATCTGAAGGCCCAGGTTGCTACGACCGAACGCCCGGAGCCGACGATGGAGGACGCATTCGTCGCGCTCGTGGAATCGCACGACCAGAGCGGCCAAACGGTGGCCGCGTGACCACGCTGCCGGAGACGGGCTCCGTTGACCTGCGCGCGTTCTCGCTGGGCGCGCGCTCGCGCCGACTCGCAGCCCTCATGAAGAAAGAGGCACTCCAGATCGTGCGCGACCCGAGCAGCATCCTGATCGCGTTCGTCCTGCCGGTCATCCTTCTCTTTCTCTTCGGCTACGGCGTCTCCCTGGACACGACCCGAACCCGCATCGGCCTGGTGCTAGAGTCGCCGAGCCCGACGTCTCGGGGGCTCGCGGCCGCGTTCCAGGCGTCCCCTTACTTCGACACCAGGATCGGCGTGGACCGGCGGGAATTCGAGGACTCCCTCGTTCGCGGCGGTGTAGGTGGGATCGTCGTCATCCCCTCGACGTTCGACGCCGACATGACAAGGCGAGGCGGCGCCCCTCAAATCCAGGTGCTGGTGGATGGAACGGATCCCAACACGGCTGCGCTGGTCGACGGGTACGTCCAGGGCGTGATCGGCAACTGGGTGGTGCAGCGGGCTGTCGAAGACGGCAGAACGGAAGCGGCCTCCGGGCCCGAGGCCCGCATGTGGTTCAACCCCGAGCTGACCAGCCGCTACTTCCTCGTCCCCGGGTCGATCGCCATCGTGATGGCGCTCGTCGGAACCCTGCTCACGGCACTTGTCGTAGCCCGTGAATGGGAGCGCGGAACGATGGAGGCAATGATGGCGACCCCCGTGTCGTCCGTCGAGCTACTTCTAGGGAAGGTCGTCCCGTACTTCGTGCTGGGGCTTGGGGCGATGACGTTATGCACGCTCATCGCCGTCTTCCTCTTCCGCGTGCCTTTTCGCGGCTCGGTCGGCGCTCTCTACGCGATTTCGGCGGCGTTCCTGCTTCCAGCGCTGGGGCAGGGGTTGCTCATCTCCGCGGCAACCAAGAACCAGTTTCTCGCCTCCCAGCTGGCGCTGATGACTTCGTTTCTGCCGACCTTCCTGCTGTCCGGGTTCCTGTTCGAGATCGGCTCGATGCCCAAGGCGATCCAGGTCGTCACGCCGCTGGTTACGGCGCGGTGGCTGATTCCGAGCCTGGAGAGCGTCTTTCTCACCGGAGACCTCTGGCCCGTGTTCCTCAAGAGCATAGGCATACTGCTGCTTTATGGTGTCATCTTTCTGGCGCTCGCCACGCGATCGACCAAGAAGCGGGTGGCGTGACCATGTGGACGCGTCTCCTCGCCCTCATCGTCAAGGAGTTCCTCGTGCTGCTCCGGGATCCTCGGAGCCGGGTCATCCTGATCGCTCCGCCGGTCATTCAGCTCATCGTCTTCTCTTTCGCGGCGACTCTCGAAGTGAAGAATGTGGATGTCGTGATTCTCAATCGCGACGAGGGGGCCTCGGGCGGCGAGCTGATTCGCCGCATCGAGGGCTCGCCCTCGTTTCGCACAGTCAAGCCGGTGCACGACCCGGCCAATCTGCGAAAAGCGATCGATCAGGAACAGGCCATCGCCGCGATGGCGATCGGGCCGAGCTTCTCGCGTGACCTTGTTGCCGGCCGGCCGGCAAACGTGCAGATCCTCCTCGACGGACGGAGGTCCAATGCAGCGCAGCTCGTCAACGCATACCTCGGCGAGATCGTAAGCTCCTACATCGGGGACGAGAACAAAGCCGCACGTCGCAGCGCGACCGTCCCGCGTGTCGTCACCCGAAACTGGTTCAACCCGAACCTTAAGTCTCGGTGGTTCATGGTGCCCGGCCTCATCGCGTCGATCGCGCTCATGATCGGTCTTATCGTCACTGGGCTCTCGGTAGCCCGGGAGAGGGAACTCGGCACCTTCGATCAGCTGATGGTCTCTCCCCTCCGTACGCACGAGATCCTCATCGGCAAGGCGCTCCCGCCGGTCATGATCGGGTGCGTGCACATAACGATCTATGTGCTCGCGACGATTTTCATCTTCGGCGTGCCCCTGCGCGGGTCGCTGCTGCTTCTCTATGGCAGCGCGCTCGTCTTTCTCGCGGCCGTCGTCGGAGTTGGGCTCTTCATCTCCGCGCTCTCGGCGACGCAGCAGCAGGCGATCCTCGGGTGCTTCCTCTTCATGGTGCCGGCGACTCTCCTGTCGGGCTTTGCCACTCCCATCGCGAACATGCCGGTGTGGCTGCAAGCGGTCACGGTCATCAACCCGCTCCGATATTTCCTGGCGGTCACGCGGGGCGTGTTCCTCAAAGGCATGGCGTTCCCGGACGTCGCAAGAAACACGGCACCGCTGGTTGTGATTGCGGCGATCACCCTGACGGCCGCCGCGTGGTTGTTTCGACGAAGGACGGGGTGAGGCATGGCCGTTCCCTACAAGAAGATCCTCCTGACGATCGACGGTATGACCTCGCCCTTCCCCCAGGGTGCCGGCATGACCGTCACCACCGGTCCCCA
>CAZBIU010000368.1:0-6645 GCA_964491625.1 uncultured Myxococcales bacterium | reverse complement strand
CTTGCGGAACCCCCGCATGGTTCCTGAGCAGTACCCAGATCCATCGGAATACTTTGTGCAGCTCGCAGAGTCACCGGCTGCATAGCCGGCCTGGCTCGATGCAGGGGCCAGCGCCGCAAGTCCAAGGATTGACAGTGTGATCAATATTCGTCGCATAGTATTTTCCTTTCACGTGGTTTGATTCTAGCTCTGAAGACTAGGGAAACATGACCTCGGGCGACTCGGGCTGAATCTCATCGCGATTGATTGCAGCCGCAATTCGAGTTCCAACACGTCGAAATGCCTCGGGGTCACCGGACTTCGCCAGGATCTCGCGGATCGCGAGCACATCCTCTTGTCGCAGCTTGCCGCTGCGAATCGCCGCGTCTACGATCGTATTGGCGCGGTCCTCCGAGGGAGATACAGGCGCGATCCCCTTCTCTCCCCCGGCAGGACGTTTCGGCTCCGCGGGCTTCGCAGGGACCGACATCCGCGCAATAACACGCTCTGCAATCTCGTCTGCGAGGACGGGATTGATGGTGAGGGAGGGTCGCAGAGCTGGCACAGCACGCATGCGCTCAGCGCTGAGCTCGACCCGAGAATCAAGCTCTCTTAGAGATGACTCCAGGTCCGCTAGTTGTCGTGCTTGCGACCGATTTTGCCAAATCAGGAAGGCAAGACCGGTTAGAAGAAGTAGCTCCAATAGAGAGCGCCACCAGCTTCGTTCCCCGCCGCGCATCGGAGCATAGTTCTCTGGCAACGCCATGGGCCATGATTAACACGCCTTTTGCTTCGAGGTCAAGGCCCCGATGAGCTGACCGCCTATCGAATCGACCTCGAAGAAGCTGGATCATTTCGATCGGTTACGAGCTCGCCTGAAAAATAAGTGGAAATGGGCCCACGGACCGCCTGAAGTTTGGTTTGCAAATCAAAACGAAGGAGGTTTCCCGTGAGCCCAGAGCGAAACTACCCGTTTCTAGCAAGCCTTCTCCAGCCCTTTCACAAGGCACTTCGCAAGACACTCGGCTTGGTCATCGCGGTCCTTGCCGCCACTGGCCAGGCGAGATCCTTCGCCATCGCGACGACGCTGTCGACCTGGCGGCGAACCCGGCTCGACAGCGCCGTCAACCGGTTCTAGGAGCAGATTCTCAGCCTTCAGATACTCGACTTGCTCCTGCAGAACCCGGCCGAGCCACACCGCCAGCCAGGCTGCCAGAAACTACAGTGGCAACGGAAGCGTCAGAGCTGACTTTCGGGAAGACATGACAGTGCCATAAGCCGCGGATTCGCCGACGAGCGTCCCGGAAGAATCGAGGAGAAACGCTCGATATCACCACGGTTTTGCACGATCCACTTTTCGCACAGGACAGGGCGAAATTCGTTGGACCGCTACAGAGCCTCTCAATCGCGTCGAGGGAGTGAAAATCAATGATTGGTGGCTTCTGCCGAAACACGTTCCAGGATGGCGATCAAGGCCGCTCGATCGAATGGCTTGGCAAGCGCACCTTTGAATCCGTACTGGAGGTAATCTCGCATGACCTCGTCTTCACTGTGTCCGCTCATGACCACGATCCGAGCGGAAGAGTCACTCGCGAGGACGGCACGAGCAGCTTCCTTGCCCCCCATGGCTCCCCGAACGGTCAGGTCCAGAATCACCACGTGGAACGGGCGACCGTCTTGTCTCGCCTTGCGGTAGAGTTCCGTCGCGCTCTCTCCATCTGCCGCGAGCCCAACCTCGCACCCCATTTGTTCGAGCATCCTGGCCATCACCGTGCGCATGGCGGGCTCGTCGTCCATGATCAGCACCCTTCCCCGCCATAGTCGGTTGTCGCCCTGGCTCGACTTGGCATCCAAGCTGCGTCGGGGAGAAGCCGGAAGATAGACGTGAAAAGTCGTACCGGCCGGGCTCGAGCCCACGGTGATAGCGCCCCCGTGCTTCTTCACCACGGAATGGCAGATGGTCAGCCCCAACCCCATTCCCTTGTCGGTCCCCCTCATCTTGGTCGAGAAGTAGGGATCGAAGATCTTGGGCAAAACCTCGGGCGGGATTCCGGTGCCCTGATCCGCCACTTCGATTTGCACGTAGTCCCCTGGCGGAAGCATCACCCCAGCCCCCTGGCCTAGCACCACGTTGCCCGCCCGGAGAGTGATGATTCCTTCTTTCGGCATCGCTTCGCGCGCGTTGAGAACCAGGTTGCGAATGACCTGACCGATCTGACCGCCATCAACCTCGATAAGCCAGAGCTCCGGCGCGACGAACACCTCGCTGCGAACACTGGAACCACTCAACACCAAAGGAACGGACTCTCGCAGCAGCTTGCCGAGATTCTCCCCAGAAAAGCCTCCAGAGAGCACTTTGGGTAGTGAGAATCCGGTCCCAGGCGCCGACGAGTGATCTCTGCAAAATGGCCCGTTGCCTACGCAATGGACCGGACACGCGCAAGACCCGGCAGAAACAGGCCCATCAGCGCGCTGCCAGAATCGCCGTCTCGGCGCCCCAGTTAACCGCCCTGCCCCACCCAAGTTGGTGCGGGCAGCGGTGTGGCTCCCACAAACTCACCCGAACGCCTGCTTCAACTGATCTCTGGCTTCCAAGTGACTGGAATGGCTCATGTTCTTGGCAGAGATCACTGCCCACTTAGAAAACGCTGGCCCATTCTACCCCTGCCCCATCCGTCTGGTTAACAGCGCTGAGATCCTCAGCGTGATCCCAAGAAACCCTCCCCGGCTCCGGCAGAGGTGCCTGAATTCCGAAAGAGCGCGGTTCCCGCGAAAGCGTCAACCTCACCACTTCGGCCTGAAAAGCAAGACGCGCTCATCGTAGCAGAGAGCGGCGGTGACCGGCATCGCTCGCGAGAGGGATGGGCTCTTCTGCGCCCGAAGCTTTCACGGTATGCTACACAATTACCACAGGCCCGCTTCCTGGGAGGGAGATGCTTATGCAGAAGACCTTGTTCGTCCCCACGCTCGTTGCAGTCACGTTGTCTGCTTGCAGTGGAGGATCGAGCACCTCGTGCGGTTCGTTCTCACCCTGCGGGGGCTCGGTCGTTGGGACCTGGCATATCGCCAACGTGTGCAACTCCACTGCCGACGCGGGCGTATCCCAAAGCGATGCCTCATGCTCCACAACGACCGCCCTAGCCAACTTAAAGTACACGGGGACTTTCACGTTTCAATCCGATGGCACCTACACGGCTGATGTGGCCGTGAACGGCTCTACCACCCTCACCTATACGCCCGGGTGCTTTACGAGCGGGCTGTCCTCGTGTTCCACCATGGATTCTCTATTCAATAACCCTGGAATGGCAGACGCGGGCATTTCCGTCTCGTGCACGTCAACTCCATCGGGCGGATGCGCGTGCAACGAGACCCTGAATGCAGCGATGTCGCCCCAAAGCGGAACGTACACAACCTCAGGCGACACCATTGCGATGAAAAACGGCTCCGCTTCCACCGCCGAGCAATCCGACTACTGCGTGCAAGGCAACACGCTCATGATTCACGCTACGAGCACGTCGGGACAGTCGTCGACCCTGGTTGCCACGAAATGACTGTAGCCGAACCCACAAATTCAACGTCGCGCGTGCGCACTGACAAGGGGCACCCATCCGTGCGATCCGCACGTGGAAAACCGCCTTCGGGTTGGTCACGCTGATCAGCCTACGCGGCTTCCCGTGCCGGGTCCTCTTCGACGAGCGAATAGCCCCGGAGCAGCCCATGCGCGTACGGACGCCGCACCAGCCTTCGAGCGCGAACCATGGCGATGTCGATGACCTCGGCCTCGGGCAGGCGAGCTGAAACCTCCTCGGGCGTGCGTCCACCAAGCCCCTGGTGCGGCCGTTCGGTGTTCGCGTAGGACCGATACTCATCCAGAAAGAACTGTAGCTCATTGACATCCGCAACGCGGATATGTCGAAGCAGCTCACGCCGAATGGATCCGATCGCTCGCTCGGCGTAGCAAATCATCGAAGGTAGTCCGGTTGGCGTGGTTTCCTCGCCAACCTCAAGCACTCGAAGTTGCCGACTGAAGGTTCCGAGAAAGTGCGCCCCGTGGTCGTGAACCACCGCCGTCGGCTTCCTCTTCGTTCGCCCCACCAGCGCAGCGAAGACCTGGGTCGTCCACACCGAATCGACGTCCCATCCGTCGTAAGCCCGCAGCTCGAGTAATTCGCGAGTGTGGACATCAATTATGAGCAGAGCCTGCAACCAGACGCCCCTCCCCGTCTGAACCGCGAAGAAGTCGAGCGCCCACAAGGCGTCCTTGGCGGCGGCTTTGACACGCGCAAAGTCAATCCTCCGACCAGGTCGTGGCGAGAACCCGTGCTCCCGCAGAATACGTGCAACCGTTGGAGCGCTCACGCAGATGCCGATGCGGCGCAGCTCCTCCCGGATGCGGCGCTGACCCCAACCGAGGTTTTCACGTTTCAGCGTCACGATGAGATCGACCACCCCGTCGTCAATCGGTGGCCGCCCACCCACCTCGACACACCGACGACGAAAGCGAAAGCGCGTTGCCCAACGTCTGATGGTCCGCACCGAAGCCGACAGAAAGTAGCGCTGGAACGGCTCGTTCCCTCGCGTGAGAAAATACGCAAAAACCTGCGCCGCTTGCGTCTGGATGGGCAGCGGCGCCGCAGGCTTCTCCAAGCGCAAAAGGTGCCCCCCGAGTGCGTCGAGCTGCGCCTTGAGCGCGATGTTCTCACGATAGAGCCTCATCGCCTCAGGCATCATCGTATTCCGCGGCAGCCGGCTCACACGGTCCGCGATCGCTAGGAGCAGGTGATAGAAGAGGAACTCCGCAGTGCGAGCCAGTAGTGCAAACACAGCAACCATCGTGACAAACTCACCACCTCGGTCAAAGTGTGAGCGATCACCTCATTGCCAGAAACTGGAGCGGCAACGGAGGATCGAGACCTGTCCTTCGAGCGGCCATGGGAGCCAAAACCTCCGGCTCTCACGCATCAGTTCGCCATGCAAACCAGAAAAAAACCGCTCGATATCACGACGATTTCTGCAGATCCAGTATTCGCACAGGACGGGGAGGGCTATTGACGATTTGCAAGGGAATATGGAGTTCGCGTACCGGAGTGCATGTTCTGGCCCGAAGCTCCCTGAGGACACTTCGAATACGCGAGGTGGCACTTTCGGGGCTCGCCTCGGCCCGTTCACTGTCTAGTCGCTTGCCGATGCCGAGGCATCGACCTTCGCGCACCTCGTTCCTGCGCAACCCTGATCGTCAAAGTCAGCCTGGTTGGACCCGCAGCTCGTCTGTTCGAACCCAGCCTTCGCATCGACCGCGCGGTAGCCGACCAGCGCCCCGGTGGTCGGATCGTAAAGACAGACGCGCGGACCAGCGTCGAACAAGTACCTCGTGTAGTGCAAGCTACCCCTGCAGCTCGCGATCGACAGGAACGCATCGTACGGCGACGCATACGCGGCGCAGAACGCGGACTGGTCCGCGACAGCCGTGCCCCAATCCGCCGGGCACTGGTCGCTCACGCTCGCGAGCGCCACGCACGCCGGCCCCCCATCCGTGGGCTCTGAAGCTACTTCCACGCGCGGAAGCCCCGTATCATCCTTTCCCGGCCCATCCCGCCCGGCGTCGACGGCTGACCCGCCGAAGCAGAGATAAACCGCATTCGAGGGCGGCGTGGTCGCCCGCGTAAGCGGCGTGACGACACCGCCGACCGTGAGCGTAGCCGGACCAGCAACGAAGCTGGCGTCGGCGACGAGGACCGGGAAATAGGCAGTGGCCTGTACGCCGTCGAGGTCGAACAGGATCGTCGTGGTGCCGCCATCCTCGGCGCGCGTGACGCTGGCGACCTGGCGCTCGGCGACCACGCTCGGCGGGCCCAAGAAGAGGCGGAAGTCCTGGTACGACCAATCGTCTAGTGGTCGCGTGACCAGCATCACACGACCGTCGGGCAACGTGGCGACGTACTCGGCCACGATGGTGCCGGGCAGGTTGCGCACGGGCATGGCGGCGATGGTCGCGTTGGGCAGGACGGTAAGCTCTTCGCCGTCTTGGCCGATGACGAAGGTCTTGCGGTCGGTGAGGGTTCCTTGCACGACACCCATGCGCAGGGCGGCCGTGCTCGAGGCGTCGATCTGAAGTACGAAAGGCGCGCTCGTGTCGGTCACCGAGAACACGTAGAAGCCGGTGCCTGAGGGGCTGGTGCCCGAGCCGCTACCGGCGATCCGCTGGCGAACCATAGTTCCGCCTGCGTCGGAGACGAAGACCCGCTGGACGCTGTCGGCCGTCTGGTCCACGGCGTAGACCGTGCCGGTCGCGCTTCGCCCGCCCGCGATGATGCTGGCCCAGCCAATGGGCTTGGGGGCCGGCGCCAGCGGGTCGCAAGTCGTGCTCTGGCCACCGCCCGTCTGACCACCACCGGCGCCCCCAGAGCCGCCGCCAGCGCCGCCGGTCACGTTGACGCCACCCGTGCCGGGCGAATCGGGTCCGGCGTCGATGGTTCCGACGTTGAGGTCGTTTTCCCCGCAGCCGGCGAGCAGCAGCAAGGGGAGCGAGGCGAGAAGGTGAAGCTTGATAGCCATGAGCAGGTCCTCGATTTCTTCATGTGTCGCGCGCGACACCGATGGTTTCATTTCTTCTGTCGGTGACACTCCTAGATGTCCGGATCATAAGCAGTCCTAGATGTCCGGTCT
>CAZBIU010000367.1:0-6703 GCA_964491625.1 uncultured Myxococcales bacterium | reverse complement strand
AGGCGCTTCCGGCAATAGCCGTGGCCTGGCTCGGTGGCTGCATCGCGCGTGCGAGGCGCCAGCCGGGATGCGGGCGCTCTGTAACCGGCGGAAGGAGACTACAGTCGGCAGGCGTGCTTCGGCAGGCCGCTGGTTCTTGTTTGAATCGAGGAGGCACCTCCGGCGAGGACGCTACGGGTCAAAAAGCAGGGCATCGGCCCATGAATGATTGAGTACGTCAGTCACTTTGGCGCCGCGGTTCGGGGCCCAATACTTCTGCGGCGTAAAACCCATCCGGTTATTCACAAGAAGCCCGTCGGGTACATTGAAGTCGAACCCGTTGATAGGGGCCAGACCATCGGACGAGCTGTCGGCGTTATGCGCGTTCTTGCCGGGCGGAACCTGGTCCAGGTACTCCTGGCTTGCGGTTGGATGGAAATGTTCGCCATCGGTGTTGTAGAGGCTGCGCCAGAACTCTGTACTGAAGTAGTCGATCCCGGCCACATACCGCAGGAAGCGCGAGTACGAAAAATTATGATCCCAAAATAGTGCCTTGTCGGAAGCCGCCTGGGAGTCACCGTAGCCAAGATCGGGATCTGCGAGACGGACGCGCAAAGCGGCGACATCGCCATTCTTTTGCCGAAACGGCTTGCGATACGCCTCCTCGAATTTTTCGAAACGCGCCTTCGGCCAGTTGAAGTTGCGAAAGAGCATCCAGCACCCAACAGTGTTGATTTCTCCGTGAACCGAGTTGGGCATGAACTTATCGGCTGGCGAGCCCGGCATGATGTCGGTCCCATCCTTCTTGCAGATGCGATTCCAAATGGTATTCGCGTGGGTCGGCATAGGCACAAAAGCGCATATCTTGAGCACATTCGCTTCGTCGACCGACTTGTTCCTGGACTTGTAGTACGCTGGCATGTCGGTGCGACTTGCCAGACACATTTCCTCGGTGTAGCAGACAAGAGTCGGATCGCGATCACTCCGGCAGTGAAAGGCCGCAAACGACGCATTCGACACCATCTTGGTCGCGCCCCAGTCGCACTTGTCGGCGCCCATCAATTTTCCGGCTTGCCCACGGGGAAACTTCGTGATGAAGACGACCAATCGATCGGTCATGCCCGCTGGCGGCTTGTAGGAAAGTAGGTAGGTCAACTGAGCGTCGGTAAGCCCCTTGATGTTTCGATCTTTGTCGCCCTTCAGATAGAGTAAGAGCGGTGCCTCGTCTAGACCGAGAGAGTCTTTCCCCGTCGAGGTCTGTGTGTGATGCGGAAACTCATGGTACATAATGTGACGGAGCACCATGTCCTTCGTGATGGCGATCCGGTCGGCTCCAACGAGGGGTTGATCATTAGTCATGGCGAGAGATAAGTCTGTCCTGTTCGGTGGGCTGAAATCTGTCAAGATGACTGTGGGGTTGCGACACAATCCCGATCCACGTAGATCTTATGAAGCTCTTCCTTTGTTGCGCTGCCATAGCCGGTCTCGCTGATGCCATAGTCAGCCTGAAACGCGGCAACGGCTTCGTCGAACGTCTCCTGATCGTATCCGAGATTGTGCAAGCAATCTCGGGCCGATGCATCCGAGCCAGCAGGATCGCACAGTAGGTTTGCGATGCGCTGGTAGCGAAAGACGGTTTGGTCCTTGTTGATGGGATCCCATTCGATCAGTACGGTTTGCTGCGGGGCAGCCGAGAACGTTTGGATATCGGCCCAGCCTTGCGTGTCGGTCTTAACCAAGCGGCTCCAGGCAGCTTGGCCGTCGACGCGGTAGCGATAGATCGCGCCGGGCATGGTGCGCAAAAAACTGTCGTGCAGCCGCAAACGCAGATGGAAGTAGTTGCCAGCAGGAACGAACGTGGTTGCCTCGACGGAGCGACGTCGCCATTCCGGGTAGGAGCCTTCGTCCTTTGTCGCTTTCTCACCCGGCACTGGCGGCAGTACGCCGATCTCCGACGGAAACAGGAATACTTCCACTCGGCGGTCTCTCTGAATGTGCTGCCCGTCTGGGGTGGTTTCGTCAATCTCCTCGCCGGTCGGATCAAGCGGAAAAAACTCCCCGCAGCCATGCACTTGCACGGGCGTGGCCGCGGGAGCCGTCGTGTCTTCGCGGTTCATGTAGTCGTAAATCAACTGCATGCGAGTGTGTTCGCCGATGGTGCCATCCTCTTTGAGGGTTTCGTAGTAGGCGCCCCCGTCGGGCGCCTTGGCTTTGAGAGCGTCCCCGTTGGCGTTGTGCCATTGCTGGTATCCGAGCACGGTAATGTCGTCGCTGCTACCGTCGAGCAGCGTCTCGATCATGTGATTGTCTTCGATGCCGCCCCAACGTTTGCTTTGCTTCTTATCTTCCCCGTACCATGCATACCAGCTCTTGGCGTCGTTGAAGAGATAGGCCATCATGGCGCTCGTGCGCTCCAGCGACAGGTCGAGGTTGTAGGACTCCGAGGCACTGGTGTCCGTGTGGCCAACGATGAGCAGGTTGGTCAGGGCGTATTCCCTGTGAAGCTTGACCAACTCTTGGACGTTATCGAGCGCCTTGGGCAGCAAGAAGCACTTGTCGATGTCGAACAACTCCCCGAGCATGCGAACCATGATCACGAGCGGCTGCACGCTGAGGGTGATCGGCTTGTCGGGGGCTACTCGCACGCCGGAGAAGGGTTCCAGAGTCTCTTTGGGTCGGGTGGTTGCGGTCGTCGACGGGTCAGCAATCGCCTTGACCACGCTGCCTCCCAAGAGGGTGACGATGGTGGTACTGTCATCGGCCGGCACCCAGTCCTTGCGCGCCAGACCACGACACTCGGTCCAGATCGGCGTCATCAACTTTGCTAGCGCGTCCGCAGTCTCGAAGGAGATAGTAACCGATTGGTCTGGCGCCGGGCACGTGGCAGTGCCGTCGCTTCCGGTAGGCACCGTGGCCTCGCCGCCGTTCCATCGGAACACCATCGGCGCCTTGGCAATGGGCTTGCCAGCCTCATCAACGACCTTGACACTGAAGGCTTGCACCTCTGGCTTGATCGCATCGAGCTCGGCGGCTGGTTCTTGCGTGGTTGGTCCGGCAGGTGAAACGGTCTCGCTTTGCCCTGCCTCCGCCGACCCGTCATTTGTGTCGCCGAGCGAAGGGGCCGGCACATCCGCCCCCGAGTCCGGCAACCCCGTCTCCCCGATCGTCAGCTTGCAGTTCCCCGACTCAATCTCGTACACCCCCAAGAATCCGTCCTCGTCGAATTCTCCCTTGCGGGTGCTGTCGTCGGTCAGCTCCAGCTTGTAGGGCATGGAGACCGGCTCGCCGTCCTGGTCAACCAGCTCGATCTCGATCCAATCCTTTTGCGTCAACTTCTTGAGCTGCGACGGCGTGAGGGCTGGCCCGTCGGTTGCGGCGGTTGCCGCCCGGGCGAAGATCCGTCGCAGCAGGACCAGTCCCTCGGGGTACATTGGCGGGCGCCAGTCCTTGGTCAAAAGCCCCGCGGCCTCGGCCAGAAGCTTGGCCAGGCCCCCATTGCGGCCGGCCTGCTCGGCAAGTGCGCCCAACACCGCGACGGCGTCCTTCTGGGGAACCACTTCGTAGTTGTCACGGCCGGGAATCCCGTCGAGCTCGATGTCCGCCACCAGCCGATAGCGCCGGCCACCGTAGCTCAGGCCTTGCCGGGCCGCCTTCTCGATTTCCCGCACTAGCCGTCCGAGCTCGGCGGCCCTACCATCGCCTCCAGCGCCGGATTCGCCCTCGCGAATCACGGCAAGCTCGCGCCCCTGAACCTTGTCGCGAAGCAACCTCAGCAAGCTCTCGTCGCTGACGTCGCTGAGGTTGAAAGGGCAAAGCCCTTCTCGCGCAACAAAGCGGCGCACATCGGCCCTGTCCCGAGAAGAAAGACGCTCGACCCAGGCAACCCCACGATGGGCCGGCACCTCCTCGCAGCCACCGCCACTGCACAGTCGAAGCGCTTCGTTGGCGCGGACCAATAGCAGGCGTTCCTTCTCCCAAGGAGGCGTCAGTCTCAGACTTGCGCAGAAGATATCCACGACGTCCGACGAAGGAGTATCCCGAAGGCGGGCTGCGTTGTCCAGTCAGGATGAATGCTTTGTTTACCGACTCGGCCAACCCCGGTGTGCTGGGCACGAGTCACGCGCCGACGGCGAGCCTTTACGGGGGTCTGGACTGTAGCGCGCATGTCTGAGGTAAGGATCTTCCCCGGGACCCAAAGAGATGCCCCGAAGCCTCCGCCTGCTCGTTGCCGTGATTGTGACCATCGGGATCGCGATCTCGGCGTCGTATTCGGTCGGGGCGCGCGCTAGCTTGAAGAAAGGGAAGACCATGGAGGAAAGGCCCCATCCTCTCATGGTGACCCTGCACGGTGGTCGAACCTACCTCGCGGGATTTCCGATCATCGTCGCAGTCGAGGTACACAATGTGAGCGAGCAGGACTTCGAGCCTCTGCCGTTCTTCGATCTCTTCACGGTCCCGGGGGACGAGATGTCGCCGGCCAGGTCCATTCGTGACCGCTCCCGCGCAAGGTGAACGCCACGGGCCGCTGGCCCGCCTCGAGATCGTACGCGCGGCAGGAAAGCCCGAAGCCGACGGCGTCGAGGCGGCCGTGCTCGAGCGGTGGCCGGCACTGGCCTGGTGGGTGGAACAGATCAAAGAACACGCGGGCCCGCTCGCGCGGCTGCGCGCAGGGTACGGCATCGAATCCAGCTACGCGCGGAAAGACGGGCTTCGGCCCTACGAGCCGGCGAAGCCGGAGCCGAGCCGGCGGTAGAACCGACTGTGCTTCCGCGACGGGAACCAGGGCAGATGCTGGCCGTGGACCGAGCTGGCCGTGGAGGCCGGACGACCTTCTGGATGGACAAGATGATAAACATTGCCACTATTGTTGTTTATAATCATAATCATTTGCAACGATGCCCGCCCTCAGCCGTACCTTAGACCTCGACGCGCTGGCGAAAAAGAAGTCTTTCTTCCTTCTCGGACCACGCGCGACTGGAAAGAGCTTCCTCATCCGCCAGCAACTCGACGGGCGCGCGATCATCATCGATTTGCTACGGTCGGACGTCTTCCTTCGCCTCTCCGCCGCCCCCAGCCTGCTCGAGTCGATGATCGACGCGGACCACCGGGCAGGGGTTGGGCCGATCGTGATCGACGAAGTTCAGAAGATTCCGCAGCTCCTTGACGAGGTCCACCGACTGATCGAGGAGCGCGGCCTGCGCTTTGTCCTCACCGGCAGCAGCGCTCGCAAGCTCAGGCGCGGGCACGCCAATCTCCTCGGAGGACGGGCATGGACGGCGAATCTCTATCCGCTGACCTACCCGGAAATGCCCAAGTTCGATTTGCCGCGATCTCTTCGCTACGGCGGTCTACCGCCCGTGTTTCTTGGCGACGAGCCCGACGAGGAGCTGCACGCCTACGTGCGGACCTACCTACACGAGGAGATCCAAGCGGAAGGCCTGGTACGTCGCCTTCCCGCCTTCGCCCGATTCCTTGCCACGGCCGCCTTGACCAATGGCCAGATGTTGAACTTCGCCAAGATCGGCAACGACGCCGGCCTGCCTGCGGCCACGGTACGCGAGCACTACTTCCTCTTGGAAGACACATTGGTCGGTTTTCTGCTTCCCGCCTGGACCAAGTCAAAGAAGCGAAAAGCCATCGCGACGGCCAAGTTCTACTTCTTTGACACCGGGGTCGCCCATGCGCTCAGCGGAACCCAGACCTTGGACCGCAATTCCGACCTCTACGGCAGAAGCTTCGAACAATGGATCGCGATGGAGTTGCGAGCCTACCTTGGCTACCGACGCCGCCACGAGGAGCTTCGCTATTGGCGCTCGACCGCGGACCACGAGGTCGACTTCGTGATCGGTGAACACACCGCGGTCGAGACCAAAGCCACACGACGCGTGGGAGCCTCCGACCTACGCGGGCTGGCCGCGCTTGCCGAAGAAAAGATACTCAAGCAGTTCTTCCTGGTATCCGAGGACCCCATCGAAACCAAACGCGGCCCGATCCGCTGCCTCCCCTGGCGAATCTTCCTCGACGAGCTGTGGGCCGACGAGCTGCTGGCGGTCTAGGTTGGCCACAGATGAAAACGGCGAAGCGGGGTGTCGCTTCGCCGTCAAGGCCAAGGGTAGGTAGGCTTGCTAGTAGGGACAGGCGGTGGCTACGATCAACTGTACGCAGTCTCCGGCAGAAATCTGATCCCCGCTGAGTGCGTTCCGACAGTCGACCCAGCAGTTTCCCGCGTCTTGGTCACGGCAGTTAGCGGCGAGCAGACAGTCGATCATGCTCGTGCACTGGGATTGCAGGGACTGGTTCTGGCTGCCTTGGCATGAACTGCAAGCAAGCTGATCGGAAGCCTTGTAGCCGTTGTTCACAATCTGCTGCAGGCAGTTTCCTGGGGCAACGTCGTTGAACGCTACGTCCGCCGGTCCGTCCTTGGCCACGTCGAGCTTTTCGGCATCCAAGTCTGCGTCGAGGACCACCACGGTGTCGATGGCCTCGGCGTCTACAACGCTGCTGTCGAGGTTGCCGGTGGTGCCGCTGTCGAGGCCCACCGTGTCGGCGCCCGAGGGCACGTCTTCTCCGGACACTGGGGCATCTTGCGCGTCGGCCGCTGCGCTGTCGTTGCCTCCTCCGTCCACTGGATTCGTGCTGCCACCGTCGAGCGCCGTGGCCCCGCCCGTCGCCGTTCCGCCAGCACCGCCCGTCCCTTCGCCGCCGGTGCCGGTCGAGCCTCCCT
>CAZBIU010000366.1:0-6804 GCA_964491625.1 uncultured Myxococcales bacterium | reverse complement strand
CGACGGCGCCTCCGGGCTCATCCTGTCGATCATCATGTGCAAGGCCATGAACCGCCCCATCACCAACGTGCTGTTCGGCGCCTTCGGCAAGGCGCCCGAGACGTGGCCATCGTCATTTGCGCCAACGACGTGGTCAACCCCGCCGCCCGCAACAACAAGGCGAGCCCCATCTCGGCATGCCGATCCTCAACGCCGATCCGCGGAGGAAGAGCGGCTGCCTCCGATTTGTCAGACACCACGCTCTATAATGTACGTTATTGTTCTAGACACGATCTGCCACAGCACACATTCTTTAGAGGATGAAGGAAGTTCGAGCAACCGCACTGCGTAAGCGGCTCTTCGAGCTGCACTTGATCTGAACGTGGGGACGGGTGAAACTTGCGCGATGGCCTTTCTGGACGGTAATCGTTCATCGTGGGGCGGATTCAACAAGTCTCCGTTCGTGATCAGCCACAGCCTGCACAAGAGCCCGCTGTTTCAGCTTTCCGAGCTGGCCAAGATCGCCGAATTGGCCGTTGAAAGAGGCGACAAGTTCGACCTCAAGGTATCGGCCGGCAAGGAGGGGAGCGATCTGCCGCCGAAGCGCCGACTGGCGAAGGCCGTCGAGGAGATCGAGAACGGCGCAACGACCGGCAACAGCTGGATTAAGATCTCGCACCTGGGCCAGCTGCGGGACGACTACCGGGTGCTGACCGAGGGGCTGATCGAGGAGTACGAGAGCCTGAGCGGGCAGCGCATCCGCGACAAGATCACCTGGATGAGCACGACCGTGTTCATCACGTCGCCGGGACACGTTACGCCCTACCACTTCGATCACGATACCAACTTCCTGTTTCAGATCCGGGGCGAAAAGGACGTCTACCTGTTCGATCAGGACGATCGCTTCGTGCTGACCGAGAGCGAGATCGAGGAGTTCTACAAGGGCAACGTGCTGGCGGGAATCTGGCGCGACGAGCTCGCGAACAAGGGCCGGTTGTTCCGGCTAGGGCCAGGGCTGGCCGTGCACCACCCCCCGCTGGCTCCCCACCTGATCAAGAACGACGACAACGTCTCGATCAGCCTGAGCGTCTACTACACGTCGACCGATCTGGACGCGCGTGCGCGGATCTACCAGGCCAACGCGCTGCTGCGCCGGCTCGGCATGTCGCCCCGGCCGCCCGGCGGCGCGACCGACCGACTGAAGAGCGCAGCGCTGACGGCGGTTTCGAAGTCCAGGCCGAGCACATGGACCGAGCACATGTTCTCCGGTGTGAAGCGCCTGCACGTGCCGTTCAGGGCCGCGCGCTGGCTGTCCCGCAAGATTGGAATCGGCTGAAATCGACCACGGGGCATAGTCCACAAGGCCAGCCCCATTATGGCATGCCCATCCTCAACGCCCGACAAGGCCAAATCGGTGCTGGTGCTCAAGCGCTCGATGGCGCCGGGATTCGCCGGCGTCGAGAACGAGCTCTTCTACATGCCCAAATTGCATGATGGTGTTCGGCGACGCCCATCAAGATCACGGTCGAGCAGCCCGGGTTGGTGATGGCAGTCATGGCCCACGCCGAGCCCCACACCGACGATAGCGTGGCCATCGCGTAGGTGGCGGGCACGGCCGCGCGGCGCCCGGCCTTCACCACGTGCGCGACGCCGAACGGGTAGAACATCCCGAGCAACGTCCCGGCGGGCCCCACGGCCAGCGCCACACAGAAGTGTACCGATTGTGACATCCCCAGTGTCGCACCAGATCTCATTGCCGGGGAAAACATTGCGAAAGTATTCAGACGGCGAGATGTAGCCCTGTGCCAGGAGATACTGGACGAAGTGACTAAGGTTGAGAGTTCCCGCGCGCTTCGGTGATTGTCTGAGAAATCCCAGATAGTCGCGGGTGTACCCCGGGCTAAATGTTGCACCCGCACCTCGGTAAACGTCATAGTCTTCCCCGTCAATGGTCACGGTCCCCTGCAGCCACTCCCCAGGTAGGGAGACCTCGGCGTACTCGAGCCAGACCATGATCCCCGTGACCGCGTAATCTACCTCGATCGAGCCCAGCATCCCCAGGCTGGGGATCGGTCCACGTGGCTCCGTGCCCGATGGGCCGACGTTGCCCGTTCATCCCGCCAAGGCCTCATAAAGCTGCGGTTTACGCCTGCGGTCCGCATCGCAGGCGACGTTGGCGCCGAGCGGTGGCATGATGGGCGCCCTATGCACCTCAAAAGCTCAGATCGCCATATCGTGCTTGCGCTGACCGCCCTGGTGGGTGTCTGCATCTCGACGCAAGCCGAGGCCGGATCGGTGGCCCTTACCCAAAGCGATTTGGCCATGGCCATCTATGCATCTGCCAACACCTCCACCCCGCTCGATTCCGCAAGCCTCGCGGGCTTCTTCGGCCAGCATCGCTGCTTGTGTCCGGACACCTTGACCGTACAGGTCCAGCTCACCGACTCCGGCAAGACCAACCTGGGCAATTCCACCGTCGGCGTGACCTTCTACCTGGGACAAAACTGTCAGGCCTCGCCAAGCAGTTGCACAAGCCTCGGCCAAGTGAGCTTCTCCGCATCACAATCCGCTCCGTCGCCAAGCTTCAGCAGCAATCTCGTGTTTCAGACGGTCGAGGGGACGACTGCGCTTGCCTGTACCGCTTTGACCGGCGGAACCACCACGGTTTGGGCCGTGCTGACCCAAGACGGACTGCCCCTTTCCTTCCCACTCAGCCTTGACCTCCCGGTGGTGACCACCAGCGTGGGCGCGCCTACCGGAGTCAACGCGCAGCCGGGCAACCAGAACCTGCTCATCCATTGGTCGGCGCCCTCGAACGCAACCCTGGTGGCCGCCTATCAGGTGCTGTGCCTGCCGCGCCCGTCGACTGCGCAAACCGCCGGCTACGAGAGCTGCGGTCTTCCAAGCGGCGACGTCACTACCATCGACCCGGCTGACCAAACCCAACTGTGCTCGGCGAAGCTGTCCGCCTCGACGACGTCGTTCCGGCTGACCGGCCTGACCAACGGCACGGCCTACACAGTGGGCATCATCGCCATCGACCCGAGCGGCGGCATAAGTCCCGTGTCGGCCTTGGCCACAGCCGCGCCCCAGCCCACCGAAGGCTTTTGGGAAAGGTACAAGGACGGCGGAGGCGCCGCCACGGGATGTTCGATGGTTCCCGCGTCGCGCTCGTCGCACGAATCCGGATGGCTGCTTCTTCTGTTGGGCGCGTGCCTGTGGCTTACATTGCGGCGGCGCGCGCGCATGGGTGCGCTGGTGGCGGTCCTGCTGATCGCGGCGGCCACGACCGCCGTCGCGCAGGATGACTTGCACAAAGAGACCGACGAGTGGGCGCGTGCCGAATGGTCGGCGCCGCGGGGGATGGCTGCGCCCGAGTGGGCCATCGAGGTCGGCGTCTCGTGGTACCGCCCCGCCATCGACGGCGAGTTCTCGAACGCCTACCACCCGTTCGCAGACACCTTCTCGGGTTCGCGCCACCCGTTGTGGGAGGCCGAGCTTGATCGCTACCTTATTCATGGCTGGGGAACCCTTGGCGTGGGGCTGCGATCGGGCTACTACCGGGTCACCGCCAACGCCCTATTGGCCAACGGCGGCCGCAGCGGCGACGAGACCGCACTGCGATTGATTCCGTTCTCGCCGTCACTGATCTACCGCGTGAACCGGCCTTTTGGACTGGATCGGGCGCCGTTGATTCCTTACGCAAAGCTGGGTCTCGATGCCACCTATTGGCAGGTCACCAACACGGGCGGCAATACGGAATCTGGCGTGTCCTTAGGATGGCACGCTGCCGCGGGCGTGATGCTGGGCCTCGCGTGGCTTGGTAACGAAGCCACCAACCCCGAAGGGCTTGCCGATCCCTGCGCCCTGTTCTTCGAGTGGGACTACGCGGCCATCAACGGCCTGGGGTTGCAGAAGACCCTGCACGTGGGCGACAACATCTGGTTCGCCGGGTTGATGTTCGATCTTTAGCCAGGCCGCGGACCCAAGCCTGCGGGCAAGGGAAAATGGCCCTGCGATAGTGTTATGTTCGCATCTGATCAATTGGTTAGCCTGACAGGACTGCGCATGTACCTACTCGACACGAATATCTTCAGGGGACTCGCGGCAGGTGACTTCCCAACGGAAGCTGCCGAGATAGACAGGCGGCTCAGATCAGGAATCGTGCTTCCATTCTTCACGTGCGAGGTGGTCATCAACGAAATCCTGGTCAAACTCGCTGACGATCCAGTGAATAGGTTCAACGAGGTCCGTTCCTGCTTCTCCTGGATGGAGCGCATCTGTGGCAATTCCGCGAAGATGGTGCCAAACGATTCTTTGTGGGCCGCGAAGATGGTGCCAAACGATTCTTTGTGGGCGACAAGCAACCGATTCGGCCTCGCAACCGATAAGAGGGCATGCCGCGCCCTCTCCGTTTCATCCCTGACCATTCCCTCGTCGAAGTCACGACCCGCACGATCCAAGGCCGTCTCTTGCTCAGGCCATCGGCCGAGCTGACCGCCATTATCCTCGGCGTCATCGGCAAGGCACAAGCCATGTACGACATGACCATTTATGCGTTCGTCTTCCTGTCGAATCACGCGCATTTCTTGCTGTCGCCCTCGAGCGCGGGTCAGCTTGCATTGTTCATGCAGTTTGTGAACAGCAACGTCGCCAAGGAGGCGGGGCGCCTTCACGCGTGGTCCGACAAGTTCTGGTCACGCCGTTACCGTTCCATTGTCGTTGCCGACGACACGGCTGCCCACGCGCGCCTTCGCTACATACTGGGGCACGGAGCGAAGGAAGGCTTGCTCAGGTCCGCCGGGGCCTGGCCGGGGCCAAACTGCATCGCTACGCTGACCACCGGCGCAGTCCTCCGTGGCACCTGGTTCGACCGCAGCGCCGAATACCTCGCCCGCGGGCGCGGCCAGACAGTGTTCCCGTCCCAGTTTGCGACTGCCTTCGATGTCAAGCTGACGCCCTTGCCGTGCCTTCAGCATCTCAGCGAGGACCAGCGCCAAGCCGAATGCCGTCGCATTGTCGACGAGATCAAGACCAGAGCCGAGGCTGAAAACAAGGAAAAGGGGCGCACCCCGATGACCGTCGCTGCCATCCTCGCTCAGGATCCGCACAGCAAACCGGCCAGTACCAACCGCAGCCACGCACCGTTCGTCCACGCCACCGACGATTCCACCAGGCAGGCGTTCCGTGTCGCGTATCGCGCCTTCGTCGACGGGTTCCGGGCTGGAGTCCTGGGCCTGCGTGAGCGCGCCCGCGAGATCAGGGACCTGTTCCCGTTCGGTGCATTTCCGCCGCGTCTATCCTTGGCAGTCGCGACCTGATCCGGGACGACGCCACCACGCGCGCCGCAGACTGCGCTGTCAGGGTGAGGCTTGTCCAGCTGGGGCAACCCGGGCCGCCGACGTCTCGGTCGGGCCCCCTTTCTTGCCGGCGGGTGACTGCTCTGCGGCGGAGGTGCCGCGCTGGCCCGCCAGCTCTGCCGGCGATTCGTCCCGTTCTGCGGAGTCCGGGGTACCTCCAGGCCTCTGCCAGGTCGACTTCCAGAATACCTTCACGAAAACGTTGGCACCGATCCCCCCCCCGGCTCTGCCGGCGATTCGTCCCGGCGCTGCCGGCTCTGCCGGCGATTCATCCCGTTCTGCGGAGTCCGGGGTACCTCCAGGCCCCTGCCAGGTCGACTTCCAGAATACCTTCACGAAAACGTTGGCACCGATCCCCCGGCTCTGCCGGCGATTCGTCCCGACGCTGCCGGCTCTGCCGGCGATTCGTTCCGTTCTGCGGAGTCCGGGGTACCTCCAGGCCCCTGCCAGGTCGACTTCCAGAATACCCTCACGAAAACGTTGGCACCGATCCTCGAGGCGCGCACCGATCCTCGAGGCGCGCACCAATCCTCGGGCACCGATCCTCGGGCACCGATCCTCGGGCACCGATCCTCGGGGCGCCGATCCTCGGGGGGCGGCCCAAGCGGGCACCGGCCGCGCTCTTCGGTGACCTGCTGGTTCTCAGCTACACGACACGCACTTCTTGGTCGTGGGATCGCAGTACGCCGCCCTGCCAGCGCACTCGACCCCAGAGGCGCAAGCCGCGCCGGCGGGCCTGTCACCCCGTTTGAGGCAAGTGCTCGAAGTAGTCGAGCCCCCAGAGGAGGACTGGCAGACCAGGCCGCTTGCACACTGGATGTACTCGCCGCCGACTCACGGGCGCCGCGAAGCGCACCGTTAGAAGCTCGCAAACGCGTGCGCCCATCGGAGCTGGACCACATGGCTCGCAAATCGGTTCTCTACGGCGGTCTCGAAGTACACGTTCAGCCAGAATGAATCCTCGTGCGTAGCAATCCACATCGCTCCCGGCCCGAGACCAAGGACTTGCTCTTTGCTGTTCGAATCGCTCTTTCCGTCGGTCTTGTTCTCCGAAATTTGTTTGAAATAGTAACCGTTCAAGCCAGCGCGGAGGCTGATTGCACCAGTGCGCGTCTCGTTGTGAGGCAAAAGCTCGAAGGCCACTGCGAAATTGTCGAAGATGGCCTGCCCCGACTGCGTCGTCGTGTGCCCTTCACCAGGATCGCTGTTCTTAAAGTTGTACAGATAATTGATGCGCGTCGTGATTTCCAGCCGGGGCACCGGCATGAGGGTGGCGGCCCAGTACGGGTTGATGCCCCAGGTGTTGTGTCCGGGGTTGACGATCTTCGTCGAATCGTACTTGCCCGTCGGCGCCAGGAGGTCGAATTCAATTCGATGCACGAACATCGGGTGGTGGTCGACGAAGATCGGCTTGAATTGCGCGAAGGGCCCGAAGGTGAGGTCACCCAAGCCAAACCCGTTGTCG
>CAZBIU010000365.1:0-6884 GCA_964491625.1 uncultured Myxococcales bacterium | reverse complement strand
CGTGCAGGACAAGCGCTGGGAGTGTGCTCAGTTCGTTTGCTGCCCTCCGTGACCCTTTACGTTTGACCGCGGCACAGGGCCGAACAGGTCACCTTCGGTGCCTGCATGGGTGAAGAAGACACTCGCAACCGCTTCACCGCTAGAAGCGGTATCCTGGTCCGGGTCATGAAGTATCACAGCGACCACCTGCAAACCGAAAGGTTTCTCAAGCTACCAACCGCCGTGGCGGCAATTCTCCTGGCGTGCTTCGTGGGCCTAGCGTGCAGCAGCTCTGGTCGGAACAGCGGCCGAGGTGATGCGGGACCGGAAAGTGGGGATCAAGCTGGCGGTTCCATGAGCGGCGAAGCCACCGGAGGCATTGGTGGCACGGTTGGTCCAGGCGGCGCAGGTGCCAGCGCAGGTGGGAATGGCAGCAGTTTCGGCACTGGTGGCACCGGTGGACAAGGGGGCATGACCAGTTCTCCGTCGGGCCAAGGTGGCTGCCAGGCGATGTCAGTGTGCATTCGGGGCGAGACGGTGGATTTCCAAGCGGGAAACAGAGACTTGTCTGGAGAGTGCCCAGCAGAGCGCGAGTGCTATTCCCTGTACAGCGGCTGCTTCACAACCCTGTGCGTGTTGCCTGAGGGGACACATTGTGACGGTCTGCTGGCATGCAATCCGGGGGACACGCCGACAACTTCGAGCACGGAATGTGCCAATCCCGCTGTTTTTTGCTACTCCCAATTGGGGTGTGCCCAATCCATTACGTGTGAAACCTGGCGAACAGCAGTCTGCAGTAGTACCTCGTCAGATGCAGGGTTTCCCGAGCCATGGGACGCATCTGCGGATGGCAATGAGGCGGGAAGAGTACCCTGCTGTGGTGATGGCATTGTCGATGCCGATCATGGCGAGGAGTGCGACATGGGCCCACTGAACGGTGCGTTCCAGGGCGAATGCACCCTGTTCTGCCAGTGGACGGTTCCAAGAATGTAATGATGAAGCGGGGCGGGACATCAACATACCCACCCCCCTGGCATTCGTGAGCAGGGGTCGTTCGGCCCGAGCTTGGGGCCGTCACGACGTACAGGCTCCTGTCTTGGAAACGCTGGCTCGAAATCTGGATCGTCGTGAAGTTCGGATCGCACCCTGTGGTGGTCCGGGTGTGACGGATCGTCCACGACGCTCTTCCACATCTTGTAGTGGCGTTCGAGTCGCTGCCGATAGCCCTCGTCATTCGTTACCATGTCCACGAAGAGGTCGAGCAAGACGTCTGACATCGCGGATTTCACGTTCAGCGGGTCGAGGAAGGTTTGCCCTTCGTCTTCAAACGGCGGCCTGGGCGGCTCGAAGGCGTGGTTGATGGCGGCCACGTGTTCCTGCATTTCGGAAGGCGGAGGGCTCGTGGATGAAGTCGCCGCTGCCCGGTTGACGCCTATACGTCGGCGACCTGGTCGGTCCAGACGCGGAACCCCTGTAAGGTGTTGGGCCCGAAGGTTGTCGTGATGGCCACGTCGGCGGCGTCGCGTCCGCGGGCGATGAGAATGCGACCGATGCGCTGGGCATTGTTGCGCGGATCGAAGGTGTGCCATGCCCCGCCAAGGTAGGCCTCGAACCAGCCGGCAAAATCCATCGGAGCGTAGGGCGGCGGTAGGCCGATGTCGCCGAGGTAGCCCGTGCAGTAGCGAGCAGGAATGTTCAGGCAGCGGCAAAACGCGATGGCGAGGTGGGCGAAGTCGCGGCACACGCCTTTGCGGTCGAGGTAAACCTCCCACGCCGACTTGGTCGGGCTGGCATGCTCGTATCCGAACTGGATGTGCTGGTGGACGAAGTCACAAATCGCCTGCACCCGCGCCCACCCAAGTGGCGTGGCAGAGAACAACTTCCATGCGATCTCCGACAAGCGGTCGGTCTCGCAATAACGACTTCCTAGCAGAAACACCAGCGTCTCCTCGGGGAGCAGCTGGACAGGGTGTTGCAGTGCCGCGTAGACGATGGCATCGGGAACGCCCGAATCATTCACGACGGTGTCTGCGGTGACACTGAATCGGCCTTGCGGGGCAACCAGGCGCGTGCACCAGTTGCCAAAGCCATCCCGGTAGGCGGCCATGGGAACGGCGGGCGTGGCCAACATGTGGTCGGGACGCACCAGATCCGAGGCGCGACTGTAGTGCACGTGCAAGGTTAAGATCATGGGTGTGGGCTGGGGAAGCTCGTACTGCAATTCGTAGCCAACGCGGATCTGCATGGTTTCCTCACGCTTGGGGTGTGGTTGTGGCGGACAAAAGGGGACGCGCGGCGATGACCAGGAGACGTGCCAGTCGCTCTGCCCAAGCGATCTGTCCCGCCTCGTCGGCGATGAGATCCTGCCGGATCTCGATCTCCACGGGCGGAAGGCCGCGCTTTTCACCGTGCTGGACGATGGAGAAGTCGGAGACATCGCTCGCGGCATAAGGCTCGTTGCACCCGACGACGAGATCCTGTTCTTCGCGCAGCAGGTGAAGGAGTGGTTCGGCAAGGCGCGTGTCTCGGTTGGAAAGAACGCCGACATGCCAAGGTCGGGGCAGGTCCAGAAAAACCGGCGTGAAGCTGTGGACGGACACCACGATGCTGGGAAGTCCTTCATCTCGCCGGCGATCGAGCTCGGCTCGAATCTGCGCGTGGTAGGGGACGAAGATATCCCGCGCCCGTGCTTCGGCGTCCCCAGGTTCCAGATGTTGGTTTCCCGGGACAACAACCCTTTCGCTGCACGCGGCGATGGAATCAGCGGCAGCGAGCGGGCGATTGCAGTCGATGACCAGTCGAGAGTAAGGCTGCCAGGCCACGAAGGCGTCGAGGGCGGCCGCCAGCCTCCACGCGACATGGAGCGCGCCGATATCCCAGGCGATATGGCTGGCCAGATCCAGCCCTGACAGTCCAAGCGAGCCAAGCGAGCGCGGCAGGAGCTGCCCCGCGTGGTCACAGATCACGACGAACGGCGAGCGTGCGCCGGAGCCAGCCACGCCGAAGGGGGGAGGTTCGTCTTGCCCAAGAAGAGCGGCTTTCACCCGTTACCTCCTACCCCGGATGCGCCGTTCCGCCACCCCGACGGTCGGCTTGCGACAAAACGAAACCCATAGGAAGCACCCTTGAAACCAAACGACGGGTATCGTCAGACGCAGCTCATGAGCAAGATTCACTTCATCGGTGGCGAAAAGGGTGGTGTGGGAAAATCGGTGGTCGCCCGCCTGTGTGCGCAGTATCTCATCGATCGTGCGCTGCCCTTTCAGGCGCTGGACGCCGATGCCTCACACGGGGCACTTCTGCGCCACTACGCGGAATTCACCCGGCCCGTGGATCTCGAACGCCCGGACAGCGCCGACGAGATCTTGACCCTGGCGACCGAGACGGATAGGCGTGTCCTGGTCGATTTGCCGGCGCAGAGCGACCGGCCCTTGTCAAAGTGGATCACGGAAGTTGCGGTGCTGGATCTGGCGCGCGAAAGCGGCGTCGGTGTGGTGTTCTGGCATGTCATGGATGATGGCAAGGATTCCATTCAGACCCTCGATCGAGTCCTCGATCGCTACGGTGCCGTGGCCCGCATCTGCATTGTCAAGAACCTGGGACGCGGGAAGGATTTCTCGCTGTTCGACCATTCCGCGACTCACACCAAAAGCGCCGCGCTGGGTGCCGTGGTGATCGAATTGCCCGAGCTGCAGAGCTCGGCGATGCAGAAGATGGATCGGCATGACGCAAGCTACTGGGCTGCCGCCAACAATCCACGTTTCGCCGGAGGTTCCTTCAGTTGGGCCGATCGGCAAAGAATCAAGGTGTGGCTACGATTCGCCTACGCCCAAATTGAACGGCTGGGAGAAGATCTCTAGTTTGAAGTCTGTTCAGATCGAGCAGACAGCAGTCCTGCCCGGCTTCTGAGCATGGGTTGAGTCGAGAGTCGACAGGGCCAGGAGGACCTTCATCTCTTCTGAGCCGGACAACGATCGCATAGGCGCGCGGGCCGCCAAGCTGTCGCGCAAGCGTTTCATCCATCCCGCGTTTGCGGTCATGCGAGCTCCGCCTCCGGCTCCGCTCGACAACCGCAAACCCTACTTCTTCCGTCAGAAGGACGCTGTTGCTGGTGCCTCGGGCAGAAGGACGCTACGCTAAAGTGGTGGAGTCGCCGCGGGAACAAACCCTCGAGCCTTCGCAGATAGCTCAACCTTGGACGCCGCGCGGCTTGCGAAGAGCGATGGCGGTGCTGGGAGGAATCTACCTGGCGGCAGTCTGGTTGGACGCCTCAGGCACGGGCATACCAAGCCTGGTGCTGCCGCTTCCCCTTCGCTTTTTCATTCAAGAGGCAGCGCTGTTTCCACACGCCGCCCAGAATGTGATCGAATGGCGCGTCGAAGGTTGGTCGTGCCAGCGCCACGAATTCCATGAAATCGACGTGCGGCCCTATTTTCCCATCCGTCGCGACGACAAAGAAAGTCGCTTTTACCGGGCCATGTTCTTCCACTCACGTCAGCAGCGCGTGCTTGAGGCGCTTGATGCGTATGTTACACACGCCGAGAATCAAGCACATCCCGAGGAGAGAATCGGCGGAGTTGTTTTGCTGAGCCTTCGCATCCCAATCCCGCCGCCAGGAGCGCGCGAGCCGCGGTACCAACGACTGGCGCTTGCGCAGTACCCGCGCGAAATCGAGCGCCGTCACTGGTATGTGACCAGCGCTGCCGAGCGGACTCGACGATGTCAGGAGATACCGTGAGGACGTCAGGGGCGTCGACAGGCGCTCGCGAACGTATTCAGCTCTGGCTTTCGCAGCCACAACCAATCGAGCGAATCGCGCTCTTGCGCATCGCGATCCCGATTGTGCTCCTCGGATTTCTCTCGTCTCGTCTGGCGCACGCCGATTACTGGCTAAGCCCAGTCGGCTTCCGCGTTCCCTATCTCGGGGGTCACGACTGGCGGCAGCCGCTCTATCTGCCGCCCCTGCCACCCGCGGTAACCTGGATCTTGGCCGCTGGAACGGTTCTTACCGGCCTTTGCCTCTCTATGGGCTTGTTCACGCAGCTTGCAGCCGGGCTGTTTGCATCACTGCTCGTCTACCTGGCGCTGGCGGACAGGCTGGAGGCGTTCACAGTGAGCAAGCTCGGGCCCATGCTGATTGTCGCCCTTCTCGCAAGCCCATGCAGCGCGCGATACAGCGTGGATGCTTGGCGCAGGCGACGGTTGGATGGGCGCGTTCCCACCCATGTCGCGGGGGGCGTGATCCGGTTCTTTCAGATCTTCCTCGTGGTGATGTACTCCGGCTCAGGGATCGCAAAAGTTCGAGGCGACTGGCTAAGTGGCAACGTGCTGTGGAGCCACCTGCACGACGGGTATCAAACCGAATTCGCCTGGCTCTTGCTGCGCACCATGCCTGCCTGGGCATGGCAGGGACTTCAAGAATCGACTTTACTGTTCGAGGTCGGTGCCCCGGTTTGGTTTGCGCTACGGTGGACGCGCACGCCTGCATTGGCCGTAGGTCTTGCCATGCATGCGATGATCGGCCTCATGTTCGGCCCCGTGTTGTGGTTCGCGCTGCTCATGTCCACAATTCTCCTGGCCAGCTTCGGTCCCGAGCGCTGGGTACTTCGCATCTTCTCGGGAATACACATCTCGAGAAGATGCGGAGCAAACGGCGTCTGATGGCCATGCGCTCGGCGAGCCGGAGTCTAAACGCTGAGCCTCAATATCTCAGGCGTTGAGAACAAGAACGAGCCGTCGGTTTCAAACACCCGCAGCGGATGACGGGTGAAGTCGCTGTAGCGCAGCGAGGGCGGACGCATGCGCACGTGCGTGATACCAGGCGCCGCGTACGCCACCAGACGGTCTCGGGCCGGCCTACGGACAAGTGCTGAAGGTGAAAGTCGACGACGTCACTTGGTGTGCGACCGTACCTTGCAGGAAGGTGAGCTGGGCGTTGATGCTGGCGAGCTGGGCGGGAGTCAGCGCTGGCGAGCCATTATCCGAAATGGCTTGATTGATGGCCTGGACATAAAGGCTCGATAGGGTCTGCAGGTCAGCGGTGGTAAATGTGCGAGATGCCAGTGCCGCCGGAATGACCTGGAACGCGAGTGGCCCGGTCAGCTGACCGACGAACGGGCAGCCGAAGAACTGCAGCGTAAACGATGTAAGATCGACGAGATAGTTGATGACGTCGGTGGAAGTTAGCAGTCCGGTAGACCACTGGCCAAATCGGCAGTCGCTGGTCACCAGAGTGCCGAAATCGAGCACGATAGCGCTATCCCAAGTCCCGACCGCGTCGGGGCAGCTCGATGTCGTCTGCGTGGCACATACAGCTCCGCCACTTTCCCCGGTAAACTCCGTGCTGAGCAACGGACAAAGTGCGAGGGGCGCTGGGGGGCAGCTAGTTCCGGAGAAATTCTGCGTCTTGCTATTCGTGACATTGTTGAGATTGACCACGCTTGGAGAGAAAGAGGCGCAGCCGCCCCCAGCGATATTGAGTGAATAGGAGCCCGCGTTCACCGAAAAGCTGAAAGCACCCGCCTCGTCGCCTATGCGCACGCCTTGAGTGCCGCCATTGAGCTTGATTTGCGCGCCGGGGACGGCATGGCCGGCCGAGGTCACGTGGCCGCTGATTGTAAGCGGGCCAGAAAGAGCGCCCGAATTGGGATTGGGCTCGCAATTGACGATGATATTGTTGCCCGAGCCGATGAAATTCACCGTTTGATTCGTGCTTACATTGTTCAAGTTGACGACGCTGGGTTCGAATCCGAGACATGCCCCGGACGGACTGAGAGAATACGATCCCGGGTTGATGGAGAAGCTGTAGTTTCCGCTGCTGTCGGTGAACGTCTTTGCCTGAGTTGATCCGCTAAGAGCGAGCCGTCATGACCTGTTGGTCTCTCGCGCGACGGCTTGAAAGATGA
>CAZBIU010000364.1:0-6922 GCA_964491625.1 uncultured Myxococcales bacterium | reverse complement strand
GTGCGGTTGGGAAGGTCCGCTGGCCGTCCACGCCGACCTGTTTCGGCTGGCAACAGGGGGCCGATCCGGGCCCATTCAGCATCACTCAGTTCGTGCCGGTGCATTACACGACGAAGCCACCGGATAAGCTATCGCGCAAATTTTTGGTCGCCGAATTTGGGGACAGGCCCTAGAACCTCAAGTACATCGTCGCGCCGGCGCTGCCCGGGGCGAAGGTCGGCATCACCACCAAGCTGGTGCTCGATCCGCGTGCCGTCGAGTCGGAAGGCTTGGATGCGTAGCCGTGATAGAAGAAGACCGCCGAGGTGGCGAGCAAGACCGCGCCTCCGCCGTAGCCTATCCACTGCACCGCCGACCACGTATCTCCCCGGTCCTGCTGGCTCTTGATGTAGACATTCACCGGATCTTTGGGGTCGCTGGACAGGGTGCCCTTTTGCGTCTTCCCGTCGGCGCTGCACGCGATGAGGCTGGGATTCGAGGCACAGGGATAGCGCCGGTACTGATCGAGGTTGCTGTTCACGTCGCCGACGACCCAGCTCGAATACGCGCCCAGCCCCAACAGAGCTGCTCCAACCGCAACCGTTGCCCAAGCCGCCACACGAAAGCCGCCGTTGGCGGCCTCGGGTGGAGGAGGCATAGGCTCGGTCGGGCCACTGGTCAGCGGCGACACGCCGGGTTCTGCGGGCGGCGGCGCCGCCGGTACTGGTACCTCCACCGCCTTCAACTGGATGCCCAGCTTCTCGGCCGCGCCCGAGGCCATGGTGAAGTTGCGTTCAAACTTTTCATACCCGGCCTTGGTCGCGGAAAGGTGGTGCGGCCCCGCGGCGATCCCCGTGATGGTCAATCCATCGGCGCCAAGCAGGCCGGCTTGCGCGCCATCGAGCCAGACTCCCGCGCCGATCACCCCGCCCGTCACCTTGAGCGAGCCAGGCAGCGATTGGCCGGTCAGCGTCGCAAACCACTTTTGCACCGGCCCGCGCAAGGCGGCCGGCTCGGTTTGCGCCTTGGTGATCTGTTCGGAAATCCAGGTCTCCACCACGCCGCGCTCGGCATCGAGGAGCTTCAGGGTGACGAGATAGGCATCCGTGCCCATGGGCTGTACGTTGCCGAAGATTACCTTTGCGGCGCCGATGCTTTGCGCAGCCTGGGTCATGCACGGCGGCGCTTCGTCGGGACAGCTGAAGACCAGCTTCACTTCGACCAGGTCGCGTCCGGGCACCAGCCGGTAGCCGCCGGTCGACGTCACCTTCTGTCGTAGCGCCTCGGTTACCGTGGTGGCAACCAGGTCCGGCGCCCCGGCCGCGGGCTCCAGGCCCAGCACGGAAATACTCTGGTCGGCTGCCAGTACGACTTTGCCGGTTCCCAGCCAAGACACCAAAACGGAGAGCGACGACAGGAAGAATGCGCGGACAAGCGTGTTTTGCATGGTCTCGCCACGATGTTTTCCTACCCCTCGGGCAAAGTCAATGCAGACGCGCTGTCGATCACGCGCCAGCCCCTGGCGCACCGTGCCTGTGTTAGCTTAGGCAAGTCATGCGCTTCGGCGTGTCCGCGAAAATCCTCATCGCCTACGCGGTGTTGCTGGGAATGCTCGCCGCGAGCAGCCTGTTCACGCTGCTTTACCTGCGACGGGGCCGCCAGGAGCTCGAGGCCAACCAGCGCCGGTTGGAGGTGCAGGTCGCGGTGGATGCGTCTTTGCGATCGCTGGAGGACTTCGCGAAGATTCGCGTAGCCCAAAGTGGCAGCTCGAAGCTCGGCCTCACCAGCCGCATCGCCGCGCAGAACGGTATCGCATCGGCACGGCAGAATTTGCGGGACGCCCTGGACGCTATCGACCGCTATTTGAACGAAGCCACCTATCTCACGCGCCGCGAGGAATTCACGGGCTACCGGCGCGACATCGTGGATCTCGACGGCCAGGTTGTGGGCGCGGCGGCGGCGCTCGGCAGCAGCGAGCTCGCGGCGGGCGATAGCAACGAAGCGGACCGAAGCCTCGCCAATCTGCTGAGTCACTTTCACGGGCTCAAGAACAACCTGCGCGCACAGGGCAAGCACATCGCCGAGCAGCTTTCCGACAGCGAACGGCGCGCGGTGGAAATTGGATTCGTGCTAAGCGGTCTCGGGCTGCTGCTTGCCGTGGGCGCGGCGCTGATGATGGTTCGCACCCTGCGGCCCCTGCGCGTCTTGCGCGAGCATACCCGTCAGATCGCGGGCGGCGACTATGCGCGACGCACCGGCATCGCCTCCCGCGACGAGATTGGCGATCTGGCGCGCGAGTTCGACGCCATGGCGGCGGCCATCGAGGAGCGCGAGCACTTGCTGATTCGCTCTGAGCGGCTCGCCACCGTGGGACGCATGGCGGCCCACATCACGCACGAAATTCGCAACCCGCTCGCGTCGTTGGGGCTCAACGTGGAGCTGCTTGCCGACGAGGTCGGAGCCGACAATCAAGAGGCGCGGAAGCTCGTCACCTCGATCGGCAACGAAATCGACCGCCTGAGCGATATCACCGAAACCTACCTGCGCTTCGTGCGCTTGCCCAAGCCCAAGCTCGAGCAGGAGGACTTAGGCGCCATCGCCACCTCGGTGCTGGAATTCGCGGGCGGCGAGCTGAAGCTGGCAGGCGTGACCTGGGACGTCCACGTCGAACCTGGCCTGCCCGAGGTGGTCGCCGACGAAAGCCAACTTCGCCAGGCGCTGCTTAACCTGGTACGCAACGCCAAGGAAGCCATGCTCGAAGGCGGGCGCATCGACGTCGATGTGGCTAAGACACCCGTCAGCATGGTGCGACTTGTGCTTGCCGACAGCGGCCCCGGCATCGCGCGCGAGAACCTGGCTAAGATTTTCGAGCCCTTCTTCTCGACCAAGGCCAAGGGCACCGGGCTCGGGTTGGCGCTGGTGCAACAAATCGTGATCGAACATGGCGGGCGCATCGAGGTCGACTGTCCCCCAAGCGGGGGTACCAGGTTCACCATTTTCCTGCCAGCCGTGAAGGCAAGCGGAACGGATGAAGGTGCCGGAGCGCAGAAGGCGACCGGCCCCGGGCTTCAGGCTTCGGGCTGAGGCGCAAGGACGCTTCGGCCGCTGCAGCTTGAGCTTGTGCGCTCCAGCGACTAGCATTCGTGCGTGCCAACGCCGCTGGTGTCCGTTTCTGTCGATCTCGATTCTGTCCTTTGCTACCACCGCATCCACGCGCTCGCCGACGCGCCGACGGGCGACGCGCGCTTCGCGATCCTGCGTCGGGCTCTGCCGCGTCTGGGTGATTTGTTCGCGGCGCACGGAATCTTTGCGACCTTCTTCGTGGTCGGCAAAGATCTGGAAGAAGATCCCGAAGGCAGACAGATGGTTGCCGATCTGGCGCGCGCGGGCCACGAGATTGCCAGCCACAGTTACAGCCACCCATACGACTTGGTTCGCCTGGGGCGCGACGCAATGGCGGCGGAGCTGGATCGTGCCCATGCAGCCATCGCGGAGGCTTGCGTGTGCCCACCGGTCGGTTTCCGTGCGCCGGGCTACGAGATCTCAGGCGAGCTTGTGGAGCTTCTGGTGGAACGCGGCTATCGCTACGATTCGTCGACCTTTCCCGCGATTCCGTACTACCTGGCCAAGGCGGCGGTGATGATTGCGATTCGCGCCTTCGGTCGCAAGTCGGGCAGCATCCTGGGCAGTCCCAAGGTGCTGGCGGCGCCGCGCTTGCCGTACCACCCGGCCGCGGGATCGCCCTATCGCCGAGGAGCGCTTCCCATCGTTGAATTGCCGGTGACGGTAACGCCGACCTTGCGACTGCACGTGATCGGGACCACCCTCGTGCTCGCGCCGGAACGCCTGCGCCGGCACTTGGTGTCGAGCGCTCTTGGCACGCCGCACTTCAATCTGGAATTGCACGGCATCGATCTAGCCGATGTCGCCGACGGGTATTCGTCGGCGCTGGTTGCGCGCCAGCCTGACCTGCGCGTGTCTCTGGCACGCAAGCGCGCAGCGCTGGATGCCACCCTGTCACAGGCCCGTGCGGCCGGCGCAAGCTTCTTGACCCTGGCCGAGGCTGCGGAACACTTCGCCACGTCGTAGCCCGAGCCACACGACGGCGGTCAATGCTTGGTCAAGCGTTTATCGCCCGCGCTCGCCCGCCGCGCGCTCGCCAGCGCTATTGCACGCGGGATCTCTCTCTGTTACGCTGCCGCCCGGTGTAATTGTCACTGGGACCTGCGCTGTGCCTTTCGCGCAACAAAGAGCTCCAACAGAGGAGCGCAATATGGAGGCTGGGAATTATGAAGACTGGAAGACTTGGCTCAATCGTGAAGATGCTGGTAGCTTGCGCCTTGCTTGGTACCCCGATCCTTGGCGGATGTTCATCCAGCAAATCGGAATGCAAGGAAAGCTGCAGCCACGACAGTGATTGCGAGGATGGGCTCGCCTGTTTCAATACCCAGTCGAGCGGCCACATCTGCCTGCCGTCGGACTGCAGTGGCTGCTCGGTCGGCTGCCAGTACACTCTGACCAGCTACACTGACGGCAACGTCACCTGCTCCTTCACGAGCTGCCAGTAAAGCGGCTGGCCTTGGCAAGAATTGCCAAGGATCTATCGGGTCAGTAGCAGGAGGACACCGAGACCGAGCGCCGCAGCCACGGCCAGAACCACGGGCCACAGCCACTTGCGCTGCTGGCCGCGGACGGCCGGATTCACCTCGTCATCGGTATTGGTCAAGGCGCCGACGGAGGCCCGTTTCTCGTCGAGGTCAGATACCGAATCCTGCACCAGGGTCCGCGACATGGCCCGCGGCTGGCTCAAGACTGCGGGGGCGTTGCCCATGACTGCACCTTCGAAGGCCGCGGCAAATTCGTCCGCGCTGGCAAAGCGGTCGTCCTTCTTCTTGGCCAGGGCGCGCAGAAGGACATCCTCCACCCGCGGGTGCAGCCCATCGACTTGCGTGAGCAGCGACGGGGGCGCTTCGTGGACGATCTGGAACAGAATCTGCGCGGCGCTGCGGCCGACGAAGGGGCAGTGCCCGCACAGGCATTCCCAGGCGATGCAGGCCAGCGCCCACTGGTCGGCGCGTCCATCGATGTTGTCGACTTCGCCCTTGGCTTGCTCGGGGGACATGTAATCGGCCGTGCCGAAGACCGCGAATTCACGCGTCAGCCTCTCGGTCGCGCTGCGCACCTTGCTGATGCCGAAGTCGAGGATCTTGACGAAGTCCCGTTCTCCGGCCACGTCGAGCAGGTAGATGTTGCCCGGCTTGAGATCGCGGTGAACGATGCCCTTTGCGTGCGTCGCGGTCAGGGCGGACGCGACCTGCTTGACGACGCGGACGACCTCGGCTGCGGGCAGGCGCTTGACTCGACGCAGACGTTGGTCGAGATCCTCGCCGTCGAGGAGCTCCATCACGTAGAATGGCTCACCGGTGGGCGTGGTGCTGAAGTCGGAGACGTGGACGATGTGTGGATGTCCGAGCCCGCTGGTCACCAGGGCCTCGCGGCGAAAACGGGCCAGGGATTCGGCATTTTCCGCCAGCGCGCGCGCCATCACCTTGACCGCGACCGTCTTCTCTAGCCGCAGGTGGGTGGCCAAATACACCGTGCCCATGCCGCCCGTGCCAAGCACCCCGTCGATGCGATAGCAGCCCTCGAGGATCTGTCCCACCAGGGCTTCTGCGGGCTTGCTGTTTCCGGTCATGTCCACCTCGCATTATCAACTTCCTTGTGGGGGGCCAGCAAGTGGCGTCGGCCAGTGCTTTCCGGAGCTCGCCGATTCCGCCGCCGGTGTACGATCATGGTCGAATGATGCTTCGTCACTCGCTACGCGCAACCGTGCTCTGGACAAGCGTCGCGTTGGGTTGGGTATGCGGTTGCGGCAGAGATCCGCTTGCAGGGCGTTCGCCAGATGCGAGCCCGTCGACCGTCGCACCGGCCCGCGACGCTCTTCCGTGGACGCCGGCCGAGCCGGCTCCTGCAGACGCCGGCCGAGCAGCGGATGCAGCCGATGCTCGGGAGCCACGGGATGGCTGCGTTGCATTGGGGTGCCACGATCCGACCTGCTATCCGCCCTACTGCGGAGTGATCGGCGACGGATGCGGCGGAACCATCAACTGCGGGGCGTGCGCCCCCGGCTGGTACTGCGACCGTGGCCTCTGCCAGGCGCCGAGCGACGTGTGCCAGCCTACGTCCTGCGCTGCCGACGGTCGCTTCTACTGCGGGACCATCGGCGATAGCTGCGGCCGTCAGTTGGACTGCGCTTGTCCGGGCTCTGGGTTGGTCTGCAGCGACCGCGTCTGCGTGGCGCCACAGGACTGCGTTCCCGGCCAATGCAACACACGGTCCGGCCTCACGTACTGTGGGACCCTCGGCGACGGTTGCGGCGGCGTACTCCGCTGCGGCGACACCTGTGCCGACATGGGTCTGGTGTGCGAAGCCAACCTCTGCGTCAGCCCAGGCGCGTCCACGAATCCGCCGCTACCGCCACCGCCACCGCCGCCGCCACCGCCTCCTCCTCCGTGCCCACCGCCGCCACCGCTGTCACCGGGTTAGCAGGAATAGCTCCGCGGGCCGGGCGAGGCTATGCTGGTGGCGATGGCTTGGTCCGAAGCCGAAACCGTCAACGATGCGCCGAGCGCCGGTCGGGCGTTCGCAGCGACGGCGTACGACGCCGATCGGCCGCCAGTGCCTGCGCAGGATGCGAAGAGCGATCCGCTGATCGGCAAGCACATCGATCACTTCGAGATCCGGGGCGTGCTTGGCGAAGGTGGTATGGGCCGCGTTTACCTGGGCCACGATTTGTCGCTGGATAGGCCGGTGGCGCTCAAGCTGCTTCGCCACGAGCTGGCGCAGATTCCCACGCTGACTAAGCGCCTGGTGGATGAGGCGCGCGCACAAGCGCGGTTGCAGCATCCGAACGTTGTGACCATCTACTACATCGGCCAATTCG
>CAZBIU010000363.1:0-6979 GCA_964491625.1 uncultured Myxococcales bacterium | reverse complement strand
TGGAATGCGCCGCTGTCGTTGATGAGCTGCTTGAGCAGGATGGATTCAAGGGCGCGTGCGCCCTCAGCCGGATCCCGAATCGGCCGCATCACATCACCTCCAGATCGGCGTCGATTGCGCCGGCCGCTTTCATGGCCTGCAACACCGCCACCAAGTCACGCGGGCTGACGCCGATCATGTTGAGCGCCTTCACGAGATCATCGACCGTCGTTGTGGCGGGCAGCGCCACCGCCCGCCCATTCGCTTCATGGGCTTCGATGTTGGCAGTGCGGCCGGTGACGGTTCGCCCAGTGCGTGCCATGGGGTTCGGCTGCGACACGAACGGGGTCTGGTTGACTTGAATCGAAAGTCCACCGTGCGCGACCGCGACAGGGCGAATGCGCACTCCCTCACCGGCGACGATGGTCCCCGTGCGTTCGCTGACCACGATGCGAGCCCGTTGGTCAGGATCCACTTCCAACGTCTCCAGCTTCGCGAGTAGATTCACCACCTTACCGTTCCATTCGGGGGCCGGCTTGATCTCGACTGAGGCTGGATCCAAAGCATGTGCGGATTCGCCGCCCAAAGACTTGTTCACGGCATCGGCAATGCGCAGTGCGGTCGTGAAGTCAGGGCGGCGCAACCCCAGTACCAAGGGCCCCTTGTCTAAATTTGCCACGACGGCGCGCTCGATGCTGGCACCGTTCGGCACCGTTCCCGAAGTGGGTTGATTCTTCTGCACCCGAGTCCCCGACGACATGGCATCGAAGCCACCCGCCTGCACGGGCCCCTGCGCGATCGCGTATACTTGGCCGTCCGGGCCAGTCAGTGGCGTGACCAGCAAGACCCCTCCCGCCAGCGAACGCGCGTCGCCCATCGAGCCCACGTTGACATCGAGCCGTGTCCCGGGCCTTGCGAAGCCAGGCAGTCGAGCCGTGACCATGACCGCAGCCGTGTTACGAACCCACACGTCCTTGGGATCGATGCGAATGCCTAGACGCCCCAGCATGCCCGCGATGGATTGCGAGGTGAAAGACACCATCTGGCTATCGCCCGTGCCGGCCAGGCCAACCACCAAGCCGTATCCGTAGAGTGCGTTGTCGCGCACACCTTGCACGTCGACGAGCTCCTTCACTCGGACCGGCGCCGCGGACGCCGCCGGATCGACGCCCAAGACAAGAATCAGACCGATGGAGAAAATCAAACTTCGCATGACTTAGAACGGCCAAATCCAGCCGAGATAGCGCGACAGCCAACCCTGTCGCTGGTTGTCGGTTAGATCGCCCCGTCCGACGAATTCGATCTGCGCGTCGGCGACCATCGAGCTCTTCACGCTGTTCTGTTGGTCAATGTCGATCGGCCGGACTACGCCCGAGATATAGAAGTGGTGCTCTTCCGAATTCACCAGGATAGCGCGGTGGCCTTCGACGAACAGGTTGCCGTTGGGAAGGACCTTCATCACCATCGCGGGAACCGTCGCGGTGAGGGATTCGCTCCGATCGCTGGACCCCTGGCCCTTGAAGCTGCTCGTGGAGCTGCCGCCGATGTTCAACCCGGAATCGGTCGAGCTGATCTTCAGCTTCTTGAGAAGGCCCAAGAACGCATTGATCTGGGCCGCGCTCGACGAGCTGCGGTCGAGGGTCGTATCCGCGGACCGTGTCGCGTTGGCGACTTCTTCGATGTTGATCACGACCAGGTCGTTGGCGTGAAGAGCGCGTGCGTCAGTGAACAGCATCGAAGCCGGCCGACCGTCGCGCCACAAGCTGCCCAGCGAGGTCGGCTCGTCTGCCCCTCTACCCTCTGCAGGGAGTTTGTATTCCCGGTGCTTCGGCGTGTATTCACCGAGGTGCGCTGGCCCACAAGCAACCGCGCAAAGCCCAGTGGCGACCAACAGTATCAAGAAGTGGAAAGACCGGGTCATTGCGGCACCTCTACGATCAGGCGCCCAGCTTCGTCGATTTGGCCCTCTACGTGCTTGCCCGAAGCTAGGACCGCACAGTCTCGGCTGCGAAGGCACGGGCTTCGACGGCCATTGGTTTTGATGGCCACCGCCCCGGACACAAACACCACCTTGATGGGATCTCCCAGCGTCACACTTGTGTTGCTCACGTCGGTCTGATTGATCGCGCACCCAGCCGGCAAGTTCCGGCTGGCGACGGAGTCCGCAGCGGCAACGAAGGGCGGATATCCGGGCCGAATCTCCCGTTCAACGATTTGCGATACGGAGGCAATCATTTCGCCCGCGTGAACGGCTCGCGCGGTCACCTGAGTTTCCGCCCAAACCTGCAACACAACCCAGCCCCATCCACTGCATCCTCGCCCGGTCACCCGAACCGCAACGCGCCCCGAGCCCTCGATGGGTCTCGGCACTATGGCACTGGTGGGACGACACTTGCCCGGTGAGATCCACCGCAGCGGCACGATCCGCCCGGCAGGTACCGCCAGGGCCCGGTCTAGGGACTCGCTTACCTCGCCGGGCAGGATGTCCTGCGCGGTCGGCGCCGCACCGGAGATGGTGAAAAGAGCGAGCAAGGGAGCAATCATCAGACGTCCTGCCTACCGAAGCTGGGTTAGTCTCTGGAGCATTTGATCGCCGGTCTGAATGACCTTTGAATTCATCTCGTAAGCGCGTTGGGTGGTGATCATGTCGACCATCTCTTCCACTGCCTGCACGTTGGCGTTTTCCAGGTACCCCTGGCTCAGCGTACCCGAACCTTGCTGCCCGGGCTTGGTCAGGATGGGCTCACCCGAGGCGGGGGTTGCACCGAGCAAGTTGTTGCCCAGTGACTCGAGCCCACCCGGGTTGGTGAACATCGCCAACTGAATCGTGCCCAGCTCGCTCGGATCGGTGCGGCCTGGAACCTGGACCAGCACAGTCCCGTCGCCGCGAATGGTAACGGATGTCGCGTCCTGCGGCACGGTTAGGCCTGGATCGACAATCTCGCCGGTCTGGGTGACTAGGCGACCGGTGGCGTCGACGCGGAAGTTGCCTGCACGCGTGTAGGCAAAGTCACCGTTCGCGCGCTGAATGCGGAAAAAACCGCTTCCTTCGATGGCCACGTCGAGCGGATTCTGGGTCGACGTCATGTCACCCTGAGCGAACGATCTCGTGGTCGTTGCCGTGCGCACGCCAAGGCCGACCTGCAGGGCCTCGGGCCGCCCGCCGCCTTGAGCGGTCGGTTCGGTGGCCGAGCGTATCGTCTCCGAAAGGAGATCCTCGAAGTCCGCCCGGACGCGCTTGAAACCGGTGGTGCTGCTGTTGGCGAGGTTGTGTGCGATGATGTCCAGCTTGGTCTGCTGGGCCTCCATCCCTGTCGCCGCGGTGTAAAGTGAGCGCAACATGATCTTCCTCCGTCAACGAACGCGGCCGACCTCGACCACGCGCTGGTCGAGCTGCCGATAGGTCTGGATGGCCTGCATGGCCATTTCGTAGTTGCGTTGGGCGCCGATCATCGCCACCGTCGATTCCAAAGCGCTGACGTTGCCCAACTCCAATTCGCCGACCCGGACACTGCCGTCGGTGGCTTGGGTCATCTGGCTGCCCGCCGACGGCATCATCAGGGACGGCCCAACCCGATCCATCGAGCCCTGGGCGTTCCACAGCCCAAGCGTCGCGACCACCTGCCGCCCGCTCTTCACTTCGCCGGTCGACTCGATGTTGACGTCGGCCTCGGGTGGAACCACGATGACTTCGCCCGAGTTGTCAAGCACCGGCAGACCCGCGATCTGCAAAACGCCATCGGGCGAAACTTCGATGTGGCCGTTGCGGGTGTATCCCACTTTGCCGCCCGCCATTTGTACGGAGAGGAACGCGTCTTCGTCCGGAGTCACGTCGGTGGGCGAATCAGTCGTCTCGGCCGTACCCGGTCGCATGTCGATGGTTGAAGCCACCACACCTGTCAGGACCTTGTCAGTCGGGCCGCCGGGCGGAAGGAAGGAAGCGAACGCGGGTCGCACGCCCTTGAATCCCGGTGATTCGACGTTGGCCAGATTGTCTGCGATCGCGTCGAGCTGCGACGCGCGCGCCATGGCGGCGGACATGCCTACGTAGATTCCATCAGCCACGTGATTTCACCTTGCCCAGTCCCAAAGCAAGGCGAGTGCCAGGTAAAAGGTCAGAGTTCTGGCGCGGGGAATGGCCGAATCCCTCGCACAGCAATTCGCTTCCGCTCCCGCTCCCCGCTTCAGTGGCCGAGGCATCCTTTGTGGTCAAAGGTGCTCGGCACAGGCGGCCGTCTACCTTTTCCCGGCTTGCGGCAGCGTTTGCCCGGCAAGATCTGCCGCCCACCAATCTTCGCGGTCCAAGAGTGCGACCCTGCGTCGGCACGAATCGTGCTCGTGCGAGGAAAGGTCCTTCAGTTTTTCCCATTTCGTACCGAGGAGAAGATCGTGAGCACGAAGACCCGTTTGGATACCGTCTTCAGGCTGCGTGAGACCGAAGAAGATCGCGCTCGCTTACAGCTCGCGGATGCCCAGCGAGATGTCGCGGCCGCCACCGACCAACTTTCCGCCGCCAGGGCGCGCGCTGTTGCCGATCACCGCAAGCTGGACAGCGCTGCACACTGGACGTTGATCGAAAGCGCGCACGCGAGGGCTCTGCAGGAGGCCCGGCAAGCTGAGCATGCGGTCGCGCAGGCATCCGACGGATTGTCGCAAAGTCGCGCGCGCTACCTCGGTGCTCACACACGCACCGAGGCTTTGCGCAAGGCCATCGAGACCCGTCGGGCCGAAGTCGTGCGTGCGGAGGCGCAAGCCGAGCGCAAGAACATGGACGAGATCGCGATGCTGCTCTATCAGAGCGTCGCCTAGCAGCCCAAACAAACCACAGAGAGCACAGATGCCGTTTCCGTGGCCGTGGCCGTGGCCGGAGTGATCAGTGGTGCAACGGCCACAGGCAACGGGTCACAGCATCCGCCCGGCCAGTCGCGCGGGCAAAGCCGCCATCACACCTGCGATAGTGTCGACGTCAAGACCGATGAGGTCGCGACCTTCGTCGATGCGTGCTTCGGTCCCCTCGTCGGACTTCGCCGTCACGTCGTGTCCAGTGGATGCTGCGAGTGCGTTGGCTAGTCTTACAACGTTTGCGAGGCGATAGGGACGACTGCGGTCATACTGGTCGCACATGGCGACCGCGTCGATCACCGCTTCGGGCAGGGTCCACGCGCGCGTCACCGCTGGGCCCACCGTGCGCTCGCAGCGAACGATGATACCAAGCCACTTCGAGGGCATGATCCAGTGGTCCACGCGCTTGCCGAGCAGCCGACCCTCAGCTTCAAGCAGCATCTCCGCCACCACCGGCCGACCGATGTCGTGCAGCAGCCCGGCGAGATACGCAGCCTCCGCGTCCATACCCGACACCGCCTGGGCCAGATCGTGCGAAAGAATCGCGACCGACAGCGAGTGCTCCCACAGCCCGTCGCAAATCTGGGCAATCCGGGGATCGTGGCACTCGACCAGCTGCCGGGCCGCCGTCTCCATGAGGAAGAAGGAAAGCTCGCGCGCGCCGAGCCTGGTTACGCAGGCCTGTACCGATTCCAGCTTGCTGAAGGTGGCAAACGCCACGCTGTTGGCAAGGTGGACCAGCCGGGCAGCCACCACGGGATCGCTCTCGATGACGGCGCCGACCTCGGCGACGCTGAAATCGCGCTTGCGCAGAAGCGTGAATGCACGCGCCGCCACTTTAGGCATGGCCGGCAAGGCGATGCGATCCGTGGCGACCTGCTCAAGGACGGCCTTTTCGATCAGCGCCGCCAGCTCGTCCGAAGAGATCTTGAAGTTCGAAGCCTTGGCATGCACTACCGACATCGGTTGCGCTTCCCTTGCCATGTCCATCGGCCGGTGGCCCATTGCTCTTGACGGTCTACGCGATCACGTGAAGAAGCGACTCTGTGGTCTGGTCCGCCACGTGTAGGGTAACGAGATTCGCCTCGGCGGCGCGTTGGTTGGTCATCAGCCCGACCATGGTGCGCGCGTCGGCCCCGTCGGGCTTGGCCAGCCTCTGTGCAAGCTGCGAAATGTCGCGTGTCCTATCCGTGTAGCCAGCAAGAGCACTCTCGATTGCTCGAATCATGCGCCCTCCACCTCGGTTTAACGGCACAAGGCTGGATGTTCTTAAGGGCGAGAAAATCTCTCAATCCATCTGCCGTTTCTGCCGAGGGGACAAGCAATGCTCAGCTTCCGCAAAGCAGAACGCACACCGACCCTGCCGGATCCGTCGGAATTGCCCCAGGCCATCGCAGATGCAGCCCGCGACGCCTGCGTTGATACCCAGACCATCAAGCGCAGCCTGCCCGACGTCGCCGCCGAGGTGATGGCGCTGTGCCAGCAGTCGTTCAGCGATGCGCTTCGCATCGAAAAGTCCGTCACCCGCGATCCGTTCATCAGCGCGCAGATTGTGTCGGTGGCGAATTCGCCCATGTTTGCGCCGCGCATGCCCATTGTCAGCGTGCGCGATGCCATCGTGCGCATCGGGCTTTCCAACGTGAACGACATCGTCATGATGGTGGTTACGACCTCAACCATGTTCCGTATCCGTGGTTTCGAGGAGCACGTCAAAAAGGTCACCGCTCGCTTTCCCGCCACTGCGCTGGCCGCGCGTATCATCGCATCGACGCTTCGCTTACCCATGGAGGCAGCGTTTACCGCGGGCCTTCTGCACGACATCGGCGCCCTCGTCCTGCTCGACCGCTGCGTGCGCACTGGCAAGGTGAGGCCCGAGATGGCACAGGAACCGGTGATGAGCGGCGTGGTCATGGACGCCTTGCACGCGAATCACTGCAAGGTCGGCGCCGCCGTGTGCACGGTATGGAAGCTGCCGTCGAGCACCATCGAGGCGGCGGCCCATCACCACGATTACAAGCTTGGCGGGCACCACTTTTCCGCGAACTTGGTCGCGGCCGCTGATGCCTTCGCCGACTCGCAAGGCATCGGAACCTCGCTGAAGCGCATCTTGGACCCCGCCGAGCCGGTGTTTACCGACCTTGGCTTGAAGGGCGACCAG
>CAZBIU010000362.1:0-6988 GCA_964491625.1 uncultured Myxococcales bacterium | reverse complement strand
GCACCTCGGCGACGGTCACGGGCTCCCTCCAGGTGACGGGAACGTGGACCGCCAACTCCAACGGGACGTATTCGGATCACACGACCACGACGGGCGTCGAGCATCTCACGTTGCCGGCTTCGTGCCTGCAAATCTCGGGGACCACCACCACTTGCGACAGAATCGGTGGAGTCCTCACAGGTGCAGGCTACGACTCGGTCAGTTGCACGGCCGCTGCGAGCGGCGGCTGCACATGTTCAGCCACGGTCAAACAGACTGGCTGGATGGGGATGGTGAGCTTTGACGCTTCGACGAGCGGCGAGTACACGACCTCGGGCACCGAGGTCACGCTCGACAGCGAAGCGAGGTACTCGTTCTGCGTCGCGGGAACCAAGCTGAACATGACCCCGCAGGGCACGAACCCCACCAGTACGGGCACGGTCAACTTGCAGAAGAGCGCAAGCACTGGCTCGGGGGGCGTGACCGCGACCGGTGGCTCGGGCGGCACGACTGGAAGCGGCGGTGTCGGGGCCGGTGGCATGGGTGGAACGGGTGGCGAGATGGCCGACGCCCAAGTCTCGTGCTCCCCACAGTCGGAGTGCCCGAACGACATGGTGTGCGGGTTCTCGATTGTTCAGGGCTGTTCGGCGCTCGGTGCCTGCCTCCTCCGGCCGACCCCATCTCCGTGCAATGCGATCATCCAGCTTTCCGCGTGCGGGTGCGACGGGAAGACGATTGGTTGGACCGGCGGCTGCTCGCCTTCCCTACCAGACGGATTTGCTCCGGCGCCGGTCGTCCACAACGGGGCGTGCCCGTCCGGCTCGTAGGCGGAGGACAGTCGGACTCAAATGCCGAGAGCGGAGCCGTAGACGGCCACGCATTATTGGCGCACACTGGGCAAAGGAGAAGGCAACCATGGATGCGCGATTCTTGCTGGCAGGCATTTCGCTGGTCCTGCTCGTGGCTTGCAACGGCACGACAAGCTCACGCGGCAGCGGCTTGGGTGGGAGCCGCGGCGGCGCCACTGGCAGCGGTGGCGCGACCGGCGCCGGTGGTACGGCCAGGTCCGGTGGCGCAACTGCCGCCGGCGGGGCGAGCAGTTCCGGCGGTACCACCGACAAGGGAGACGCTGGCGGTAGCGGCGGAGTCACCGGCTCCGGCGGCCGATCGACGGCAGCCGATGCAGCAAAGAGCGGCGTCGACACCGGCTCCGGTGGCGCGACCAGCTCCGGCGGTGCGATTGCTTCCGGTGGTGCGAGCACCGGCAAAGCGGGCGCCAGCGGTACCGGCGGGTTCACCGGCTCCGGCGGCCGATCGACGGCGGTCGATGCAGCAAAGAGCGGCGTCGACACCGGCTCTGGTGGCGCGACCAGCTCCGGCGGTACGGGCGAGTCGGGGGCCAGTGGCTCAGCGGATAGTCGGGCATCGACCGGTGTCGATGGCTCGAGCGGCGCTACCGATGCGGGGGTTAGCTACTGGAAGCCGGCTGCCAACACGAGCTTCTACTGGGATCTCGCGAATGCGCCGCCGGACAACACGAAGAACGTCGGCGCTTACGACATCGACGGGTGGAACAACACGGCAGCGGAGGTCACGACCCTGCATGGGCTGGGGATCAAGGTAGTCTGCTATATGGACGCCGGGACCTACGAGCCAGGCAGGCCCGATTCCAATGATTTTCCAGCGAGCCTCAGGGGAAATGCCGTCTCGGGATGGCCGGGCGAATACTGGTTGGACGTAAGGACTTCCGGGCCCAACTACGCGACCTTGCTCTCGATCATGCGGGCCAGGTTTCAGGTATGCAAGGACAAGGGCTTCGACGCCGTCGAGCCCGACAACATGGACTCGTACCAGAACGACCCCGGCTTCTCCACCACGGCGCAAGACCAGCTGACGTACAACGAGTGGGTAGCACAGACAGTCCATGGTTTGGGTATGGCCGTGTTTCAGAAGAACGACCTCGCTCAGATCCCGACGCTGGTGACCTACTTCGATGGAATTCTCGACGAGGAATGCAACAAGTATTCCGAGTGCGCGACCCTCGTTCCATACACCCAAGCTCTCAAGCCAGTTTGGAACGCGGAGTACAGCGAGGATGGAGAAACCACAGGAGGGTTCTGCTCGCGGGACACCGACGCCGGGATCATCGGTGCGCTATTCTCGATCAATCTGGACGGCAGCGAGTTCCAGCCCTGCACCGACGACGTGGGTAGGAACAACTGAAGGTGGGCCTGCAAGACCTCGTCGGATGCACACAAGGCGCGTGTATTTCTGGATGGTGCGTTTGCTGACCTTGGTACCGAGCTTGAGCAGTTCACCGCGGATGCGCGCCGCGCCCCAGAGGCGGTTACGTTTGGCCTTGTCGCGAATCGGGTCGATGGTGCCGGCGCCGGCGCGCACGATTCCACGGACCATTCACGTGAGCCCGTCGGACACTGAGGCTGCTCGTCGATGCTGAATCCGCGCCGGTGTCAGCGCGTCCAAATCTGTCCGTAGTTGCTCGGAATCGTGACCTGGATGGGGCTGCCTGCGGTCGCGCCGGTCAGATTCTGCTTGCCATCGATCTGCTCGGTGTAAGTGCCCTGGACCGGCAGTGTGATGGTTGTAGTAACGCTCGAGTCCGTGAAGTTCAACGCAATCATGCTGAACTTGGCGCCGAGGGAGCGCGAAAAGACCAACAAACCCATGTCGTTGTAATAGGGCGTATCGTAGAAAGTGTAGTCATCGCTGCGGAAGTGAGGCCCCCCGTTGCGTATCGCGATCAGTTTGCGGACCAAGCCGAGAATCGACCGTCCCGCCGGATCGTAGAACTTGGCCCAGTCGACCGGTCGGAAGATGTACGGCCGTCCGCCACCTGAATTGGGAACAAAATAACTTTGGCAGATCTCCTCTCCCTCCCACAGCATGGGCACGCCCCTGGCCGTCAACAGGCCGATGAGATAGGGTTGTAGCTTGGCCCATCGATCGCGATTGCCGTTCCACAGCAACTGATCATCGCCGAGGTTGGCTATTCCGAACTCGCAAATGAAGCGCGAGTGATCGTGGTTTTCGATATATTGAAGACCTGTTTGCGGCAACGAACCTCCTGCCACCGTCTTCTGGGATGGAAAGTATTGCAGGCCCAGACGATTCCCCAAGTTGGAAATCGCGCCGCTCTTTCCGGCGGCACAATCTTGGGCAGCGCTGAGCGTCCAGTCCTGCCAGGTGCAGTTTGACACCGTGTTATTCAGAACAGCCGGTGGATCGTCGAGGTACTCCGCGCACTGGATGAGTGTGACGGCGCCCCCCGAACCTCGAAAGCGATTCCAATAATTGACGCCCGGTCCGTTGCGGATGTTGCTGGTAACCAGGCCGTTCGTCTTGGAGACCAATTCGCCGTAAGCCGCGCTGGGCGCCTTCGGATCCCAGAATGCAGGGACATTGTCGTAGCGGAAGCCGTCGATATGGAATTTGTCCAGCCAGATTTGGTTGACGCTGTAATAGAAGTCCTGAACAAAGGACTGTGAAAAGTCTGGCATCGGCCCGAATCCGATATCCTTGGTGTCGGGGCCGTTGAATGGGTTGGCAATGCCAAGCTGGGGATAGAGGTACGGGAAGGCGAACTCGGGCGTGGTATGGCCGTACACCACATCGAGAACGACTGCAAGACCGCGCTGGTGAGCCGCATCGACGAATTCCTGGAAGTCGGCACGATTGCCAAAGCGCTCGTCGACCCCGAAGTAGCCGATTGTGTCGTAACCCCAGTTGATGGTGCTCTTGACGTTGTTGACGGGCATCACTTCGATGCCGTTGATGCCCAGGTCCTTCAAGTAGTCGAGCATGGGGATGGCTTTGGGGAGGTCCGAGCCAAACTCGTTGATCATGAGCTCGTAGAGGACCATGTCCTTGAGGTTCGGCGTCTTCCAAGTGGCCTCGTTTGGACTCCACGCGTGATCCTCGAACCCGATCGTGATGGCAGAAATATCGCCCACGCCATACTCGCGCGCGTAGGGATCGATGATGAAGTCGATAGGCGCACCATTGGCAGGGGTTGCCACATATCGGTAGAGATAGGTTCCTGGCTGGCCCCACTTGGATCCGGCGGGAAGGGGCGTGGGCGCCTTGGTGTTTACCCGTGCCGTCCAGTAGTCACCCTTCGGGAAGGCTGGGTTGGGAGTATTGGCAAGTGTGAAGTCCAGCGGCTTTATCGCTTGGATAAGCTGGTCGGCCTCGTGAATGATCCTGAGAACGAAACTGACCTTGGAACCCGCCGTGATGTTCGGCAGATAAAGTCCGAAATCCACGACGCCGGCCGCGCTTTCGTGCGCACCGAGTAGGGACATTGGCAGTAAGTTCATGGTTGTTGACCCTCCATTGGGCGTCTCCAAAGCAGATGCTAGTCCAGGAAGCGTCGAAGATTCTGCACCTCACGGAAATTTGTGCAAGCGCGTAGTACCGCTGGCAACGACAAGACGAATGGGGTGGCGCATGGCGGTGGTGGCATCGCGCGGGGCACGGCTCACAGTGCAGGTTGGATCACGGCGCGTACTCGGCGAGAAAGGCGGCGTTTGTGCCGCCGACGGTGGTCTGCGTGCGCCTAGGTCAAGCGAAGGGGGTTCTTTGTGCGAGAACCTCTACCCCGCATAGGGCCACCAGGCCTCCGAGCTCGCCGGTGCGGCGTGGCTCGCGCGACGAAATTCGTGAGGGGCCAGCCCGCTTGGTGCGGGCAGCGACGCGTACCCGTTGCTGCTTCGGGATCGCGCCTACTTCGGATGCGGCGCGGACGGCGCCACCGTCGGCAACAACAACCTGCTGTACAGTGAGGGCTCCGCGCGCGATGCAGGAGTCGCGCTCACGGCCGCCGTTCGAAGTCGAGATAACCCCGATCGAAGTCGGTATGGACGAGGACCACGTGCAACTGGTCGCCCACGCGCAGGCCCTGAAACCCGCGCACAATGCGGCCTTCCACTGGCGGGTCAAAGATGCGCACCCAGGTTCCCTTGTCCGCTGCGCCGGTGATCACACCCTCGAATCTCTCACCCACTCGCCCTTCCAGCAGCAGCGTCGCTGCGGACTTGCACACCTGGCGCTCGACCTTGGCCACATTTCCCTCTTGCTGGGTGCAACGGTTGGCGATTTCGGTCAGCTCGGCCACACCGTAGGGCGCTGGGGTATCCGAAAGCGCGGCCTTGACCAGCCGCTGCGTGACCAGATCGGGAAAGCGGCGGTTCGGAGCGGTGGAATGGGCATAGTCCTTGACCGCGAGCCCGAAATGCCCAACCGGGGCCTGCCCGGGAAGCTTCACCACGTACTCGCCGGCTCCCATCAGTTTCACGATTACTAACGACAGATCGGGAAAACGCACCGGATCGGCAGCGCGGCGTCGCAAGAGAAACGCCTCCAGCGCGCGAGCAGAGGGCTCGGTTGGCAGCGACTCGCCCAGCTTCGCGGCCACCTCTGCGATCTTTGCCCAGCGTTCGGGCGAGCGTACCACGCGGCGCAACGACGGTCGCGCCTTGCCTTCAAGAAAGCGGGCAACCACGCCGTTGGCGGCAATCATGAAGTCCTCAATCATTTGCTTGGCTCGATTCGGCTCTTCCGCCTGCAGCCCGACCACCGCGTCCCCGCGGAACACAGGGCGGGACTCCAATGATTGCAGATCCAGCGCGCCTTGTTGGTGGCGCAGGCGCCGCAGCCGCGTCGCCACTTCGTCCTGCATCCGAAGCTGCAGCTCCATCCCTTTCACACGTACAGCCGGCTCGGGCAGCGGTGCCTGGCCGTCAAGCCACGCGGCCACGGAGTTGTAAGCCAGCTTGGCCCGATTGCGCACCAGCGCGCGGCCCACGCGTGTTTCCCCCAGTGTTCCATCCGGCTTGACCGTGTACTCGATAACCATGCTCAGCCGGTCGCAGTCTGGCCCCAGCGAAGTCAAGTCAGTGGACAGGCGTTCAGGCAACATCGGGTAGACGTGGCCGGCCACGTAAACCGAGGCCGTGTTGCTCGCAGCGTGCTGGTCGATGGGCGTAGTCTTGGCGACCAATGCGTCGACGTCAGCCACGGCAATGAGGATATTCACCGTCCCGCCGCCCCGATCCTCCGCCACCGAAAGCTGGTCGAGATCGAGTGAGTCGTCGTTGTCGATCGAACACCACAGCAAGCCTCGCAGGTCGCGCACGGCACCGCCCGTCATCGTCGCCGGACCACGAATTCCGTCGAGCTGACTCGACGCTGCGGCGTCGAAGTCCGGCTGCAGTCCCCGATCGAGCATCGCTTTTCGAGCAACCCGCTGCAACTCGGCCCTGTGATGGATATGAACCGTCATGGCCCCGAGTGTACCCTCACACCACGTCATCGTCATCGACGATGTCCACGCCGATCATGTACTGAAGGAATGTGGTCGCTACTACAATGGCCGGACTCCATAATGGTCTTCTTCGCATGCACTGCCCCGTTTCAGACAAGCTCTAACCTGAGCTTGCCCGTCAACCATGCCGGCAGGAGATGGGCGCCCTTCATCACGTGGTCGTTGACCAGCAGTATCACCATTCGATTTGATGGCATGATTGCATCAATATGAAATCCTGCCCTTGGGTTCAGAGCGCAGTCAGGCGCAGGCTGGCGGCTTCGGGCAGCCAGCCGTGTCTGCCGGTCATTGATCCGGTCAACCGTCCAAAGACTGCTAGCGTCGCAATTGACCCAAAGTTGCCCACGCCCATAACAATGGCATGAAAGCTGCTGTGATTGTCGCTGCGCCCAATGGTCGGCCACTGCGCGCAAGCCGGCCGGGGGAAAGGTCACCCATGTCTCTGATTCCAGTCTTGGTAGCACTAATGGTCGTTGGGGTGTTGCTTTGGCTCGTCAACCAGTACATTCCCATGGACCGAAAGATCAAGACGATCCTCAACGTCGTGGTTGTCGTCGCGGTAGTTCTCTGGCTCCTGTACGGTTTCGGTGTGCTCGGCCACGCGGGAGGAATCCGGCTCCCTCGTCTTAGATAGCCCGGAGGCGGATCGAGAGGTATGGCGCCGGG
>CAZBIU010000361.1:0-7013 GCA_964491625.1 uncultured Myxococcales bacterium | reverse complement strand
TCCCCTCAACAACATCGTGCTCGAGGGCAACTTCGTTTCGGGTTGGCATGGGATCATCCGCTTCGACGCCACGGGCACCTACTACTTCGACCTCGGCTCAACCAACGGGACCTGTCTCGACGGTAAGCGTCTGCCCAAGAACACGCCTATTCCAGTCTCGGGAGCAACCCGTCTGACCATCTGGACGTTCGAAATCACCGTGGTTCCAAGCGTACCGGCACCCGCGGCCATCGGTCAGCCGCCCCAAGCCCGCTTCTGGCCGGTCGACACGCTGGTCGGAACCGGAAAGAGCACCGATCCGGTGAGCTTGAACGCCGCCGCTACCGAAATGGCCGCGTATGCATCCCACAACCTGGCGCCCGTGGCGGCCCCAAATGTCTCGGCGACTGCGGTACAGCCGCCATCTCAGCCGCACATCTCGCCGTCGCGTATCGTGTCGGCCGGTAGCGCCCGAGCCCCATCTCCATCGGTGTCGGTCGGTCCGCCGGCCGCCAGCCATCCATCCGCCGGACCGCAACCTCGGATGCCTTCGCAGGTAAGTCCGCCAGCGCAGGCTGTGGACGAAAAGCAGGACCGGCTCGTGCGCTGCCTGCGAATCATCGGGGCGTTCGCCGATGCTTTCATGGGCCTCAAGAAGGGCTACGAACAGTTCGGCGCCGAGGTGGGGGTTCGTCCGCTCAGGGGAACCACCCGCCTGCATCGCGCGCGCACCAGCCAGGAGATCATCGACTATCTCCTCAACCCGGCCTCCGATCCCGATGCCTGCGCCCGCGACCTCAACGCCGTGTTCGCCGACATGGGCATCCACGACCTGGCCCTCATCGAGGGCATCTCGCAGAGCGTCCGTAGCCTGCTCGCGAAACTGGACCCGAACACTCTTGATTTCAAGGCGGGGGCAGGCCTGTGGTCCGGCGGCAAGGCCAAGGCGAAGTGGTCGAGCTACGTGGACCTGTTTAACAATCTCCTCGGGGAGGACGCCGCGCTCCACGCGGAGATCTTCGGCGAGGAGTTCGCCAGCGGGTATGCCAGCGTGGCACGAGGGGGCAACGACTCGGATGACGATCTGGACTAGCGAAAAAACCGGGACTTGCGAAATCCGCTTGACATATTTCCCGAGTCGAAGGTTAATGGCACGCTGTTTCAACTAGGTAGCGCCAATGCCTCTTAAGAATCTAGACTCGCTACTGCAGCCGGTGACGGCGGACACCCCTTGTGGGGCCGACCTCGAGTACGATCCGGCCTTCCTCGAGCTCGAGCGCCTCTCGGAAAGCAAGCCCGAGCAGCAGATGGGCGACACCATCGTCCCAGCGCAAGAGCCCGATTGGAAGGAAGTGGTAGGCCGCGCCACCGAGCTTCTGGCCAAGACCAGAGACCTCCGAGTCGCGGCGAAGATCGCTCGGGGACTGCTCCATATGGAAGGCTTCCCCGGTCTTGCGGACGGCCTCAAGTTGATGCAGGGAATCGTGCAGAGTTTTTGGGACGGCTTCTATCCCAAGCTCGATCCCGAGGAGGGCAATGACCCTACCTTTCGGGTCAACATCCTCATGGGGCTTTGTGACGGGCCGGCCTTCATGGATCGCATTCGGACCATCCCTCTGGTCAGCGCCCGATCCTTCGGACGATTCAGCCTGCGCGATTTGGCTGTCGCTTCGGGCGAGCTTCCACCGCCAGCCGACGGTCAGCCACCGAGCACGGCCACCATCGACGGCGCGTTCACCGAATGTCCTATTCCCGAATTACGGGCGACCGCGGATGCCATCGGCTCGGCTTTGGCAAGCCTCAAAGCCATCGAGAGCTTCGTCGGGCAGCAAGTTGGCGTTGCGAGTGGGCCGAACTTCTCCAAGCTGACGGCTCTGTTGGGCTCTGCGGAGAAGATTTTGACCGCGCAGCTCGCCCGCCGCGAGCCCGCCGCAGTCGAAGGGTCTGGTGCCGCGGGAGACGCGGCCGACGGACCAGGCGGCGCGGGAGCTCCGTCGATGACCGGTGAAATCAAAAGCCGCGACGACGTGCTTCGCGTACTCGACAAGATCTGCGGCTACTATGAACGGGCCGAGCCGTCGAGCCCCATCCCGATTCTTCTCAAGCGAAGCAAGCGGTTGGTATCGGCCAGTTTTTTCGATATCGTTCGCGACATCGCACCGGATGGTCTCTCACAAGTCGAGAACCTTGCCGGTAAGGATCCGTCGGAAAGCTAGCAAAACACTCAGAGGTAGGTGGACATCATGGCAACCAGTTCGCAGAAATTCATTCAAAGGAACCGAGCACCTCGCGTGCAAATCGAGTACGACGTCGAGCTCTACGGCGCGGAGAAGAAGGTCCAACTGCCCTTTGTCATGGGCGTCATGTCGGACCTGTCGGGCAACCCATCCGAGCCTTTGGCCCCGGTTGCCGATCGAAAATTCCTCGACATCTCGGTCGACAACTTCGACGACCGCCTCAAGGGCATGAAGCCTCGGGTGGCGTTCCAGGTGCCCAACACGTTGACCGGTGAAGGCAACGTCAGCGTGGATCTCACCTTCGAAAGTCTCGACGACTTCTCCCCAGGGGCCATCGCGAAGAAGGTGGGCGCCCTGAACCAGCTGCTGCAGGCACGCAACCAACTCTCGAACCTGATCACGTACATGGACGGGCGGACGGGCGCGGAGGACCTGATCGCGAATCTGCTCAAGGATCCGGCGCTCTTGCAGTCGCTGGCCGCGGCAGCGAAACCAGAATCCGGGGGCGACCAAGGCTCCGGCAACAAGTAGCAGTGAGGAAGACCAATGGCTGAGACACAGAAAGAACAGCAAGCTACTGCCGCCACGATGGAGACGAGCGAGTTCGCCTCGCTCCTTAGCAAGGAATTCCGGCCGCAAACTGACAGCGCCAAGAGCGAAATTCAATCCGCGGTCTACACGCTCGCCCAACAGGCGCTGGCATCGAGCCGGCTCGTCTCGACCGATGTGGTGCAGACCATCAACGCAATGATCGCCGAGATCGACCGCAAGATGAGCGAGCAGATCAACAAGATCATGCACCACCCCGACTTCCAGCAGCTCGAAGGTGCCTGGCGCGGGCTGCACTATCTGGTCACCAACAGCGAGACCGATGACCAGCTCAAGATCCGCGTGATGAACATCTCGAAGAAGGATCTGCACAAGACCCTCAAGCGCTACAAGGGCGCGGCTTGGGATCAGAGTCCGATCTTCAAGAAGATGTACGAGGAAGAGTACGGTACCCTGGGCGGCGAGCCCTTCGGCTGCCTGGTCGGCGACTACTACTGCGACCAAAGCCCGATGGATGTCGAGCTTTTGGGCGAAATGTCCAAAATCGCCGCTGCCGCGCACGCGCCGTTCCTGGCGGCCGCGGCACCCACGCTGTTCCAAATGGAGTCGTGGCAGGAGCTCGCCAATCCGCGAGATCTGACGAAGATCTTCTCGGTTCCCGAGTACGCGGGCTGGCGCTCGCTGCGCGAGTCCGACGACGCCCGCTACCTCGGCATGTGTATGCCGCGCTTCCTCGCGCGCAGGCCCTACGGCGCCAAGACCAATCCCGTCGAAGAGTTCAGCTTCGAGGAGGATGCGGCGGGCCCCGACTCGAAGAACTACACGTGGGCGAATGCGGCCTATGCCATGGCGGTGAACATCAACCGTTCGTTCAAGATGTACGGGTGGTGCTCGCGCATTCGTGGCATCGAATCGGGCGGTGCGGTGGAAGGCCTGCCGACCCATACCTTCCCCACCGATGACGGCGGCGTGGATTTGAAGTGCCCGACCGAAATCGCCATCAGTGACCGCCGCGAGGCGGAGTTGGCCAAGAACGGCTTCATGCCGCTCATCTACAAGAAGAACTCGGACTTCGCTGCTTTCATCGGCGCACAGTCGCTGCAAAAGCCTGCCGAGTACGACGATGCTGATGCGACGGCCAATGCCAACCTGGCAGCCCGGCTGCCTTATCTGTTCGCGACTTGTCGATTTGCCCACTATCTGAAGTGCATTGTCCGCGACAAGATCGGCAGCTTCAGAGAGGCAACGGACATGCAATTGTGGCTGCAAAAATGGATCATGAACTACGTCGACGGAGATCCGGCCCACTCGACCGAAGACACGAAGGCCCGAAAACCCTTGGCAGGCGCCGAGGTCATTGTCGAGCCCGTCGAGGGCAACCCGGGCTACTACACGTCGAAGTTCTTCCTGCGCCCGCACTACCAGCTGGAAGGCCTTACGGTCTCCCTGCGTCTCGTTTCCAAGCTTCCATCTGCCAAAGGTGGTTAGTCGATAGGTCGAAAATAACAACAGTCAACGGAACGTAACTTTCAAACACAAGGAGCTAAGAAAATGGCCATCAACTTCGTACTGCAACTAGGTGGTAAGGCGGGAAGTCCCGAGATCAAGGGCGACTCGGTTATTCTGAACCACACGACCGAGATTGACATCCTTTCGTGGAGCTGGGGCATGACGCAGACTGGTTCGACGCAAATCGGCCAGGGCGGCGGTGGAACCGGCTCGGCAGATGTGGATGACATGACCCTTACGAAGTACGTCGACTCGTCGAGCCACCTTCTGAGCCAGTACTGCCACGCTGGGACCCACCTGGACGGTGCCGTGCTCACCTGCATCAAGGTCGGCGGCAAGTCCGGCCCGGTAGAGTACCTCAAGTACATCTTGGGCTCGCATGACAAGACGAATGGCGCGGTCTTGATTTCGGGGTACCAGTCGGGCCAACTGGAAGTCGTCGACGGCAAGCCGACCGACAGAATCCTTGAAACCATCACCCTGAACTTCAACAACATGTCGATCGAGCACACGCCACAAGACAAGACTGGCGCAGCCAAAGGTGCGATGAGCTCCGGCGCGTTGTACATCGCGAAGGGTTCCTGATCACCTTCTAGTGGGGCCATGGACGTTCGGGCAACCGGACGTTCATGGTCCGTACTCGGCACCGCATCGGATTTCCCCATGAGCACAATCGACGACGATGTGAAGCAAGGCAACCTGGAAGGGGCGCTCGCGAACCTTGAAGCCGCGATTCGCAAGGCGCCTGCCGAGTCGAAGTATCGCGTTTTGCTGTTCCAGATTCTTTCGTTGATGGGGAAGTGGGACCGAGCCATGACCCAGCTCAAAGTTCTTGCCGAGATGGACGCCAAGACCTTGCCCATGGTGCAAACCTATCGTGCGGCTGTGCTGTGCGAGGAGCTCCGCGCCGACGTGTTTGCCGGCAAGCGCACGCCACTTCTTTTCGGCGAGCCGGCCCAGTGGGCCGCCCTCCTCGTGCAGGCTTTGGCTCTGGCCGCGCAAGGCCGGGACGCAGAGGCCGATGTTCTCCATGCCCAGGCCTTCGAACAGGCGCCGGCCTCGTCCGGAAAAGTCGACCAGCAGCCGTTTGCCTGGCTTGCCGACGCCGACGTTCGCTTGGGCCCCATTCTGGAAGCCATCGTCGACGGCAAGTACTACTGGATTCCCCTCTGCAATCTGCGTTCGATGGTCATCGAAAAACCGGCGGATCTGCGAGACCTCGCATGGATCCCGGCTTACCTGACCCTGACCAATGGGGGTCAGGTCGTTGCTCTGATTCCCAGCCGATACCCGGGTTCGGAAAACAGCTCCGATCCCGCAATTCGCATGGCACGCAAGACCGACTGGTGTGAACGCAAGGATGGCACCAGCACGGGCGTAGGGCAGCGCATGTTGACCACCGATCAGGGCGACTATCCACTCCTGGAAGTCCGCTCGATCGAGTTCGACTCACCCTCCGAGCCGGTCGGCCAGACGGCTTCGGACAATGGCTGAGCTCACACAAAAAGAGCGGCTTCAGCCCTCTCTGCTGGATCGTCTTACCGACAACGATCCCGAGAGAAAGATGGAATCTCGCGAAACGCGTGTGATCTCGCCAAGCCGCTTGCGCGATTCTGTCCGACGAGATCTAGGCTGGCTCTTCAACACCACCCACCTGCAGGTGATGCAGCACCTTGAAGACTATCCTCTTGTGGCTCGCTCGGTCCTGAACTATGGGATGCCCGACATGGCCGGGCGTACGGTGTCCACCATGAATCCGGCCCAGGTCGAGCAGACCATTCGTCGGGCCATTCTTGATTTCGAGCCGCGCCTGGTGGCGAAGACCCTGCGCGTGCGGGCCACTGTGAGAGAGCAGCAAATGAACCACAACGCGATGTCGTTCGACATCGAGGCCGAATTGTGGGCGCAGCCGCTACCATTGCGTCTGTTCCTGAGGACCGCCGTCGACCTCGAAGACGGTTCCATTGAGATACGCGACATGGGCAGCAGCAGCGGAGGAACCTGATGGACCCGCGGCTGCTCAACTACTACAACCGTGAGCTGCAGTACATCCGGGAGACTGGGCAGGAATTCGCCAAGGAGTTTCCCAAGGTCGCCGGCCGCCTCGGCATCGAAACCCTCGAGTGCACCGATCCCTACGTCGAGCGGCTGCTTGAATCCTTCGCATTTCTGGCGGCTCGGATTCAGCTCAAGATCGATGCAGAGTTTCCGCGTTTCACGCAGCACCTGCTGCAGATGGTCTATCCGCACTACCTAAGCCCGACCCCATCCATGACGGTCGTGCAGATGCTGCCGAGCCTCAGCGAGGGATCCCTGGCGGAGGGCTTCCGCGTGCCGCGGGGATCGAGCATGAAGAGCGTCATTGGGCGTGGCGAGCAGACCGCCTGCGAATACCGAACTTCGCAGGACGTCACCCTTTGGCCTATCGAGCTCAGCGGCGCCGAATACACCTCGTTCCTTGGCGACCTAGGCAACCTTCGCATTCCCAGCAAAGCCAAAGCCGCGCTCCGGCTTCGGCTACAGGCATCGGCTGGATTGGCGTTCGACCAGATTGCCCTCGACGAGCTGCCACTTTACCTGGTGGGTGGGGACGAGATGGCGACGCGTATTTACGAGCTCTTGCTCGCTCACACGGTTGCACTGGTGATTCGGACGCCGGGTGGCAATTCCTGGACCGAGCTCGTGCTCGACAATCCCGTGCGCCCCAAGGGCTTCGACGACGAGGAAGCGCTCTTGCCG
>CAZBIU010000360.1:0-7024 GCA_964491625.1 uncultured Myxococcales bacterium | reverse complement strand
ACCCCAGTTGCGAATGCGCGAGGAATGATCGCGTAGGTGTGACCCGCCTCCGCGGCAAAACACACCCGCAATGATCCATCGGCCAAGACCCGTCTATTGTCCCGTCTGGCGGCGACCCGCACGAGAACCGAATGTGCTCCGGGGGCAAGCTCGAAGTCCGCGGTCGCCAAGCCCGCCTGGTAGCCGTCGACCTCCTCGATCTCCATGTCCGGGGCGTGCAGGCTAGCCACTGCCGTGGCCGGTCTGCGCGGGCCAGGGTATGCGGCCATCGTAGAGCTGCATGCCGAAGCGAAGGTACAGCCAATCGCAATACGCAGTGCGATCTGAGATCGCCGAAGGGATGCAGGCCGCATCTGCTTGACAAGAGGACGGGGCTCGCGCATCGCTAGGCAGACTAGCATGGACGCCGGATTACGGGCCAATACGGCATGAGCGGTGACACCTTCAACAGTTGAGGTCCGCAGGAAGGAAAGGCGGCGCAAAGCGGCGTCTCGGCAACTGTGCCCTCTGCAGGTAGCCGTGACCTACTCTTGAAACGGATCCGCCTCGCTCGCGGGTGGCGGTTCGCTCGGGCTTGGCCGTGGTGGCGGCGATCGCCCCGCGGCTTTGGGATCGGCCGCGGCCGGCGCGGCCAGGGTCGGTGAGGCCGGCTGCGCAGGTGACTTCGGCGGGAAGTGGCGTATGCGTCGCCGATGATGATTGCTGGAGATTTCCTCGCCCAGCACTTCGTCCACTTCCTCCTTCGCGTCCTCGCACAAGGCGGCATTGCGGTAGCCGTAGATCGCCGACGCCCCCGAAATTGCCAGCCACATGATTCCCACCCCCACGACAGTCGATTGGTCGACCCCCTGGTACTGCTGTTTCCACTCGCGATCAGTCATGCTCCCCGTCTTGATTGCGCCAAGACCGTTAAGTACCGCCCAAATCGTGTCGAGAACCGGAGCGGCGGCTCCAGAGCACTCTAACTGGCCGACCTCCTTATAGTCGTCGGGCGGCCCCTTGCTGATTACGAAGGAACAGCCAGCGACGGCAAGAGCGAGCGCCCCAACAACGATTTGGCGCAGGAGATGGCCCATTATCCGGCGGGCCCCCGAGCCTTGAGTGGCGCAAAGACAACTCACTCAACACAGTGTCTCATCCGTGGACCGCGGCGTCAATCTGCGCGCGAACGAGGTGACCACTCAAGGAGACTCCGGCCGCTCGTACGGCCGATTCGCGCCGCTCTTGCACGGTGGCTTCACGTCATAGGGCGCGCTGCTCGCGACAAAGCGCGACGCGGAAGACCGGCATCTCGAATCCCAAGGCACATCTACCCACCTTTCCTGCCCATGCTGTCCTATCGGCATGGCCCAGGCACTTCGAGCAACTGTCAAAGGCGGTCACCTCGTGATCGACGAGCCGATTGACCTGCCCGAGGGAACGGTGGTCGACTTGGTGCCCGTTCCCCAATCGCCCCAGCCGCGGCCCAAGTTCGGCAGCGCACGTGGACGCGTGCACATGGCTCCTGACTTCGATGCTCCCCTTGATGACTTCGCGGACTAACTGCTACACGACAATGGCGTAAGGGTGTTGCCGATCGATATCGCCCATGTTGGCCGGGTAGCCGTCATGCCTTTCCGCCACCGCGATCCGTTCGACCGCCTAATCCTCGCGCAAGCCCTGGTCGAGAAGCTGCCGGTTGTCGGCCGAGACGAATCGTTTGACCGCTACGGCGTGGAGCGGATCTGGTAACCCGGCCCCGAACGGTCCAACCATTTCGCACTTCCTGGAGCGCGTATAGCCAGCTGGCACCCCACTGCGTGCTGGCCTCCGGGTCCACATTCAGGCCTCTGGCACCTACCGGGCAGTGGCGGTGCATGCAACCTTGTCGGCAAAAGCGCACCTGGAGTTGCTGGAGAACCTTCCGAGTCCGGCCGGAATGCTTCGATATGCCCTGGAGAGGCTACCGACGGTCGCCGATAGGTCTTCGGGCACCCCACAGGCCTCTGGCACCTTACAGGCGCCTCCCGCCTCCCAGCAGGGGAAGATCGACGATTCAGGTAGAATGATGCTAGGCTGACTTCCGTAAGGCACCAATAAACGCTGTACCGATGGAAACCAGACAGCAGATAGGGTTTCTGCTAGGCGCAGGCGCTTCTTATGAATGCGCAATGCCGCTGACTTCGGAATTGACAGCAGAGCTGAGGGCGAAGCTCACGCCGGAGAAGCTAAGAGATTTCAATCAGGCTTGGCACAAGCAAGGGGGCGGGCATCCCGAATCGGTCATCGAGGCCCTCGCCGACGTTTGGGTGCGCCCAGGACTACACTACGAGAGCATTCTTGGGTTTCTGGAGACCCAGTTTCGACGCAACGTCCTGCGCCAGGACTACCATGCCCTCTACTCCTGGCTTATCGAAGCAGTCTATTGGATTCTGTACACTCGTCACCTGAATAACGTCGATTACATTCAGCGGAACATCAAGTGGTACTCAGGGCTGGCACGTCTCGCTTGCAGCAACCCTCCTGTCTGGATCTTTTCGCTCAACCACGATCTGATCATCGAATGCCTTGCAGCGGCCCACGGCATCCCTGTCAACTCTGGGTTCGGGAAGGACACCTTGTCACTACCTCGGAGAGACAGGGCTGGGAAGATGATTGGGGAGTTGCGGGCTCAAATCATCACCGATGACCAGCTTGAGCAGTACTTAGCCTTCTCTGAGCCCGGCAGCCCTGGAATCAACTTGCTAAAGCTTCACGGAGCTCTCGACGTTTTCGCTTTTGGCAATCACGGCAAGGACCTCGTGAAGTTGTTGCCACTCGAAAACACCGTGGCGGGCGTATTGGACACTCTCCGCGTCGCCAACAAGGAACTTGTCTATCGCGAGCCGAGAGCACCAGGTGGTCTTATCAGGGCAACAAACGAGATTGCCTACGCGGACGAATCGGGAGAAATGCACTTCCTCCGAAGAACATTGCTGGCAGGGGCGTTCAAGTTCGACAAACGTGAAAGCCAGGTATTGCCCGCGAAGCTTCTGGACCATTTCAGGTCCAGAATCAATGCCGTAACCAAGCTGGGCGCAGTGGGTTACAGCTTCGGAGACATCCACGTCAATCAGGTGTTGCGCGAATGGTTGGAATTCAAAGGCGACCGGCTGCTCGAGATAGTGCAACCGGATGCAATCTGCATCCCAGATTGCCTATTGCATCTTGCACCCCAGATCAAGTTGGTGCCTCTGACGGCATCTGAGTACTTTGACTGTGCTTCCGGTATCACGAGAACCAATAGGGAGATCTTGGAGAAACGTTTGGCCGCTTGGGCTCGAGCACAAGGGAACTCGCCGACCTCCCGCAAGGAATTCGCGCAATTCATTCGCGAATTTACGACAAACGGAATGAGGGAATTTGCGCGGGATATCGCAAAGCTCACCCGCGATAGAGACATCGACCTTGCTACCATCGGCACCTCGGCTGAAGACTTCGCGTCGCGATGGGCCTCCGACCACAGTTTCAACGTCGAAAGCATGATCGGGAAGTTCCTGGCGACTCGACAACCCACGAGCACCTAGGCCGACCGCCATCCAATCATCGGGTTAGCATCCGGCCGACAAGCCGGGCTGCTGGCAAGGAGGGACGAGAACCGGACCGGAATGTACTTGCGTACTTGAGGACCGGAAGCGCAGGCCCGACGCAGCCAGCGGCCCGGATCGTCGGCCGTACTCGCCTCCGTGAGGCCAGCCCTCACTCCTTGCTAAATCCGGTGCTCGTTCCTGACAATCTTCCGCGCCCCGCCGAACCACGCCACGCTCCAGTTCTTTGTGGGTTGGATCTTCTCAAGCCGATCCAACTGTCCAATCGCGCTCAATCGCTGGTAAATCAATTGCCAGGCGCAGGGCTTGTCCTCGGCGACCTCGCAGCGTTCCTCGGTGCTGCCGCCGCACGGGCCGTTGAGCATGTGCTTCGCGCACCTGGTGACCGGGCAGATCCCGCCGAAGTCCGCCAGCATGCAGTCGCCGCAGGCCATGCACTTCTCGGTCCAGACCGCCTGCTCTTCCAGGATTCCCAAGAAGTTCGTGTTCAATCCCGCATAAACGGGCTTATTGGGGAAGCGCTCGGCGATGGCCTGCACGCCGGCGCCGCAGCCGAACGACACCACCGCTTCCACCTTTTCGATGGGGCCGGCCAGGTCTTTGATGAATTCGTTTTCGCATTGGCGCTCGATGGTCACCTGTTCCAGCTCGATGGGCTGGCCGGCGAGCTTCCGCGCCATGCGGGTGGCGTAGCCGGCGATGCCGACCTCGCGCTCGCCGCCGGCCAGGCACACGGTCACGCATGTGCCACAGCCGACGAACAGCACCTTCTTGTGCCGGTCGATGATTTGTTTCAGCTCGGTGACGGGTTTGGGGCTGGCAACGATCATGGCACGCTCTTTCTCAGGGGATTGGGGCCGAGGCCCTCTACGGTCTTGACGATTTCTTTCACGCGCTCGACGAAGGTCGGCGCCATGGCGGCGGACAAATTGACCATGCGCAATCGCTCGCGGCCCACGCCGATTTGGTCGAGCATCTCGCGCAAATACTCGCTGCGCTTCTTGGCGCGCAGGTTTCCTTCGAGGAAGTGACAACCGCCTTCGAGGCACCCGGCGATCAGCACGCCGTCGATGCCCTTTTCGAAGGCCGACAGGATGTGCTCCATCTCGATCTTGCCGGTGCAGGGCACGTGCATCACGCGCACGTTCGACGGGTACTGCATGCGGCGCGAGCCGGCCAAATCGGCAGCGGCGTACGCGCAGTAGTTGCAACAGAAGGCCAAAATTTCCGGCTTCCAGTCGCCGGCAGCGGTCGCTTTGGGCACTTGGGGTGTTTGGGCTACCGCGGTCATTGGGCGGCTCCTTCATTGACGAGCAGCTCGTCGAGCATGGCGGTGACTTGTTGGCATTCCTGGTGTTGCAGGGTGATGGTGTGGGCCGGGCACGCGGCCGTGCACGAGCCGCAACCCATGCACTTGGCCGACTGGATCTCGGCCTTCTTCAGGTCGTTGATCATGGGCGCGCCGTACGGACAGACCTTCACGCAGGTGGCGCAGGCCACGCAGTCGGTGGGGTCGACCTTGGCGACTTGCCCGGCAATGTCGAGGAATGCGCGCGACAGCACCGTGGCTGCGCGGCCGGCGACGGCCTTGGCGTGAGCGATGGTCTCGTCCATGAAGCGCGGCGAGTGGCAAAGGCCCGCGATGAACTCGCCTTCGTTGGCCAAATCCACGGGACGCAGTTTGGGGTGGGCTTCCAGGAAGAAGCCGTCCGCGGTGAGCGCCGTGCGCAGGAGGCCCGAGATGACCGGGTTGTCCTCGGCCGGCGCGATGCCGGTGGATAGAACAACTAGGTCGGGCTGCAAGGTGATTTCAGCGCCGCTGCCCGCATCGGTGACGGTGACTTGCAGGTTGCCGCCCTTGTCGGCGACCACGGGATCCTGCTTGTCGTTGTAGCGAACGAACAGCACGCCGGCTTTGCGAGCCTCTTCGTAGGCCAGCTCGCGGAAGCCGTAGGTGCGGATGTCCTTGTAAAGGACGACCACCTTGGCGTTGGGCTTCTGCTTCTTCAGCTCAAGCGCGTTCTTGATGGCGGCGGAACAGCAGACGCGGCTGCAGTAGGGGTGCGCATCGTTGCGGCTGTCCACGCATTGGATCATGAGGATGGTCGGTGCGGCGGAAGTGAGAGACCTTCCAGCCAGTTTCTCTTCGAGTTGGCGCTGGGTGATCACGGCGCGGTGCTTGCCGTTGAGGTAGAGGTCGGTCTGGCGTTCGGCGCCGCCCACGGCGATGACGATCACGCCGTGGCTGATGGTCTGTTCCTTGCCGGCTTCTTCCACGCGGGTCTTGAAGTTGCCCACGTGGCCGGTGATCTGCAGCGGCCTGCTCTTGAGGTGCACGGTAATCTTCGGGTGCTTTTGCACCTTGCCAATCAGATCGGCCAGCAAGCCGGCCACGTCCGAGCCTTCCAAGGTGTACCGGATCTTGCGCAACTGGCCGCCCAGCTCGGCTTCCTTCTCGCACAGGTGCACGGCAAAGCCCTGATCGCCGAGCGCCAGCGCCGTGGTCATGCCGGCAAGTCCTCCGCCCAGGACCAGCGCCGACTGCACGACAGGCAGCTTGCCCGTGCCGAGCGCCTTCAGATTTCGTGCGCGCGCCACAGCCATGCGCATGAGGTCGGTGGCCTTTTCCGTTGCGGCGTCGGGATCGTTCTTGTGCACCCACGAGCACTGGTCGCGGATGTTGGTCATCGCGAACAGGTATTGATTGAGGCCCGACTCGCGCAGGGTCTCTTGGAAAAGCGGCTCGTGCGTGCGCGGCGAGCACGACGCGACCACCAGGCGGTTCAGCCGCTTCTCTTTGATCACGTCCTTGATGTGCTGCTGGCTAGTGTCCGAGCATGCGTACAAATTGGTTTCGGCGTGCACGATCCCGGGCATCTTGCTGGCCGAATCGGCGACCTTCTTCACGTCGACCACCGAGGCGATGTTGTGGCCGCAGTGGCAGATGAAGATGCCGATGCGGGCCTTCTCGTCGGTCACGTCGCGCTCCCACGGGTACTCGTGGCGCTTGATCATGGTGCCGCGGACCGGGGCCAGCTTCTCCATCGCGCAGGCGGCCGCGCCCGAGGCTTGCGCCACGGATTCGGGAATGTCCTTGGGTTCTTGGAAGGCGCCGGCTACATAGATGCCGGGCTTGGACGCGGCCATGGGCGCCAGGCGGTCGGTCGCGCAGAAGCCAAACTGATTCAAATCGAGGCCCAGCTTGGCCGCGGTCTCTTTCACCGAGGCGCTTGGCCGCAAGCCGACCGAAAGAACCACCAGGTCGAATTCCTCCTGCTGTTCCTCGCCTTTGTCGGAAAAGAACCGCACGCGTGCGTTCTTGCTGCCGGGCATTTCCACCACGCGCGAGGGCATGGCGCGGATGTATTTCACGCCGTGCTCGTCGCGGGCGCGGTTGGCGTAGCCGTCGAACTCTTTGCCGAATGCGCGCACGTCCATGCAGAAGATGGAGATGTCGA
>CAZBIU010000359.1:0-7049 GCA_964491625.1 uncultured Myxococcales bacterium | reverse complement strand
GACCGCCTGCTCGGCCCGGTCTTGCTGGAGACGTACTGTGGCGAAAACATCGATGCTGGTGGCGACGCGGCTCAGGCGCGCAGGTCAATCGTTCCCGGCGATCCGGCGGCGAGCTTCCTCTATCTCAAGATCACGGGAAGGCAGCCCTCGCCCGGCAACCCGCCCGCCAATTGCGGCGTGCGCATGCCGCGCGTCTTGGTTCCCGGCGTCGATGGTGGAGCTGCCACGCTCCCATCGTGCGAAGACCTCGACGGTGGGGCAGCAGTGAACTGCCTTAGCCCGGCCGACACTGATCTGGTCCGGCAATGGATCCTGGAGGGCGCTCCGCAGTAGGTCTTCAGTTTCGTTCGTCGCTCAGGGTGGCGTCCAGAGCGTGCGCGGACGGGTGGGTAGACCAGTCACGGGCATGAAGTCCCGCTCGTGCAGATAGACCAGCGGCTCTGACTGATAGGCTTCATAGACCGGTTGCCACATGGGGTGCTTGCTGTCCATGATGACGGCGCCAAAACGCCCATTTGCTACTTCGCGGCGGAGGGAAGCTTCCAGGTCGGCGTTGGGCACGAAGACCCGATCGGAAAAGCCACCCTGGACTTCCATGAGCGCAACCTCGTGCGCAAATACGGCCTTGCCAGCCGCGCGCGCGAGGTAGTTGTGGGAAGGGATCAGAACGTCGCCGGGCACGCTCCGCAGCTTTTCGACCATGGCCTGTCCGGCCGCTCGATCCGCGGGCGTGGGAATCTGGGCTCTGACGTCGAAGTTGAGCAGAACGAACTGAGCCGCACACGCCGCGAGGATCCCGACCCGGGCCACCGTCGTAGCGAATCTCCGCTCAAACCAGTGGCCACCCAGTCCGAAAACGATCGAAAGTGCGGCAAAAGCCGGAATGCTCACGTTGTCGTAGCAGCCGTAGGACAATCTGGCCACGATGCTCAGTCCGACGAGCCCGAGCAAGAAGACGCCGGTCACGGCCGTGTCGTCTTTCCAGGCCTGTCGCGGCCTCAGCACCGCGTGCGCCAAGCCCAAAACCACTGCCACGGGAAGCGGCTCCAGCAACCGCGCGGATCGATAGGCTAGCTCTTCGAGGAACGGCTTGACCAAACCATGCTGCCCGGGCAGGCCGAAGACGTAGTAGCCGTACCACCCGCCCGAACGCCATTCCTCGAGAGCAAAGGTTCCGCCCGCGATAAGCAGGAAGGAAGACGCAATCCGAATGCCGGCCCGCGGCCCCCGACGCCATGCCACGCCTGCCACCAGTGGTACGGCGACCAGGAGAGCGGTCTGCTTGCTGTAGAACGCGAGGGCGAGCAGCACGCCCGACCAAATCTCGCGAGTGTGGAAAAACACCAGCACGCCGTGCGCGGCGAGCAGGAGAAACACAAACACCATGTCGACCCGGGCAACGTCGAACCAGGCGCCGCCCGCCCGGAAAGTCGCCACGAACAAGCCGCCGCCCACCAGTCCCCAGTAGAGGGACGCCGTGTGCTTGCGGATGATGAGCACGATGAGGGTCACGCACCCGAGCGATGCCGCAAGCGACGCCAGTCGCAGGGGCAAGAACCAACCCACGCCAGGCAGCTTGGCGACGAGCAGAGCCAGGTAGTAGTAGAAGGGCGGATACTGATACGCCGTGAATTCCAAGCTGGGCGCGGCATAGATGGGCAGCCCCGCCTGCAGCCGAAAGAGGTGCTGCAGGGAACCGCCCTCCATCCATTCCAACTCGAACGGATAGGCCACTCGGGTGGCGATCACGTAGCCCACCATCACCAAATACGCAAGCGGTCCGAGCAACAGCCCGAAGCGGGCGATGGTCGGCGGTGTGGATGTACCTATCATTCCCGCCGATGGTAGCGAAATCCGGCCGGACCCGCGAGCGCGCCGGTTCGCCACACGACCCGGCGGATGGTGCGACCAAGAATTGTGACCGACCGCACGCAAATCGTAGACAATGGGGCATGGCCCTCTTCGCCGCCCTGCCCGCCGCAGCCCTCGTCGCGGGTCTTTCGGGGCACGCACCTGCCGCGGAGGCGCCCGCACCAACCCTCTACCTCCAGCCGCTCGGTGGTTGTGCCAAGCCGAACACGGGCACGGCCGAAGTCGTGGCCGCGCTGCGGGCCTTCTATCCCATCGAGGTGCGCGTGCTCGATTGCCAGGAGTTGCCCGAGTCTGCCTACTATCCGCCGCGCCGACGCTATCGCGCCGAGAAGCTACTGGCCTACTTGAGCCAGCGCATGCCCAAGGACGGTTGGCGCATCTTAGGTCTTACCGACGTGGACATCTCCACCAGCAAGGACGACGTGCTCGATTGGGGCGTGATGGGGCTGGGCGAGCTTCCCGGCACCGCCACCGTGATCTCGGCCTTCCGATGCCGAAAGAAGGCCGGCGGCGCCGCCCACGCCAAGCAGCGCCTGGCGAAAGTGGCAGTTCACGAAATCGGACACACCCTGGGCCTTCCCCACTGTCCGACCGTCGGATGCCTGATGGAGGATGCCAGGGGCAAGGTGGTCACCACCGACCGCGAGCGCGACTTCTGTCCCCGCTGCCGATCGCTCGCCAAGCGCAATGGATTCACCATCACGGAGAACCCGCCAGCCGCGTGGCTAGGGGAGCGCTGACCACGCTTTGAATTCCCCGCCGATCCACCGAGAGAATACTCATCACCATTTCTTACTGGGAGACACATGATGCGAAGGACCATCCTTGTTCCGCTGGCGATGCTGTTCGGTCTGACCACTGGATTCGCTTGCTCGTCCTCTGATACTCCGTCAGGGACCAAGCTGGACGGCGCCCGCGCCGACGGACAGGCAGCGCTAGACAGCGCGCCGAGCGGCAAGGATTCCGCCGCCGTTCCTCTACCCCTTGACGGACAGCTCGCTAGCCCGGACGGAGCGTCTGCTGCGGGAGGTACGGGATTCGACGGCTCCAGCGGGGCTGGAGGTGTGACCGGTGGGATCGACGTCGTGCCCGGTCTCGATGGCGCGGCCAGTTCGATCGATACGAGCGCAGTCGGGGGCGCAACCGGCAGTGGCGGCACGGGAGCCGAGACAGACGCGGCCGGCACTGAGTCAACCTCCGACGCGGAGGCTCGATCCTCTACCGGAGGCACGGCGGGAACCACTGACGCGCGCACGGGCGACACGGGAGGGCCCGTGGGCATTGGCGACGGGGCTGCGCCGACTGGGGGCGCGGCGGGCAGCCTCGCCGATGGCGGCAGCAGCGCCGGCACGGGAGCGACTGGTGGAGACAGCGGCGCATCCGGCGCAGCAGGAATTGGAACGGGAGGCACGGGCGGTTCGGCCGCGACGACGGGCGCGGGAGGCGCGGTCACACTCGACGCTGGCCCATCAGAAGACGCTGGCTCCCCCGATGCAGCCCAAGCAGACGGCAGCACTGCCGTGACCGGTGAGAATTCGCAGGTTGTGGTTCCGCCCGGAGCAAACGGCGCGGGAATTACCATCACCATCGAGCAGGGCACCGCCATTCCGACCCAGGGAGAATGGACGTACTCTCCGGCGGGTGCTCCGGTTCGTTTCGGTCCCACCGGAGCCACCTTTTCCAAACCGGTGGAGATCACCCTGACCTACGAGTCGTCACTGGTCGGCGCGCGCGAGGATCTGTTTGTGGTCGCTCACCGCGACGACCTTACCCACGCAGTAACGTTCATCCATCCCGATAGCATCGTCGGCTCGCAGGTGTCCGTGTCCGCAACCTCGTTCTCGACCTTCCAGCCGGTGATGTACCGGGAGCTGATGACCGGGGTCGTGCGGGATCGCACCACCAGTCAGCCGGTCTCGGGCGCACAAGTCTTCTTCTACGGCACGGGCTATGGCAATGCAGTCACCGACGCGAGCGGAGCTTACTCATTCACGATCGAAAAGTTGTCTTCTTTCGGAGGCGCGCTCTCGGGCACCCTCTACGTCGGCACCGACGGGCACTTCGAAGCGCCCGCGATCGCCGTGACCGATCTCGGAAGCCAGGCGTCGCTGCCGGTCGTCAACGACGTGACCCTGTTGCCGAACCCGCCGCTCGTCACCGGTGTGGTGACCAGCACGCAGGATGGAACCCCCATTGCCGGCGCCAACATCTCGTTCAGCCGCACGCCCATGAGCACCTTCCGCGGCGGGGCGACCACCGTGGCGGTCACCACCGGCGGCGACGGGCGCTATGCCATCGATGCTTCCTACTTCGCCGAGAATCCATCGGGCGACTACGGCGTCAACCTGATGGTCAATGCCCCCGGCTACCTGGGCGTCACGAAAAGTCTGACTTTCCACGACGGACCGGTGACGCAAGACTTCGCGCTCAATTCCAGCACCGGCAGCCTGATGACCGGCGTGGTGCGCGATCGCAACACGAATGCTCCCATCGCCGGGGCCGGCGTGTTCTTCTACGGCACGGGCTACGGCAACGCGGTCACCGACGCGAACGGAGCGTACGCACTCACCGTCGCGCAGCTTTCCTCTTTCGGCGGAGCGCTCTCCGGCACACTGTACGTCGGCGCGAACGGATACTTCGAGGCGCCGCCTATTGCGGTGACCGACCTTGGAAGCCAGCCATCGCTGCCGGTAGTCAATCACGTGACCCTGCTGCCAAGCCCGCCCCTCGTGACAGGCGTGTTGACCAGCAAGCAAGGCGGGACGCCCATCGCTGGCGCCACCATCTCGTTCAGTCGGAATCCGATGAGCACATTCCGCGGTGGCGTAACCACCGAAAGCGTCACCAGCGGCGGCGACGGAACCTACGCCATCGACCCATCCTATTTCGCCGAGAATCCATCGGGCGACTTCACCGTCAACCTCATGGTCAATCCCTCGGGCTACCTGGGCGCCGCGAAAAGCTTGACCTTCCACGACGGGCCGGTGACGCAGGACTTCGCGCTCAACTCGAGCGTCGGCGACTTGATGACCGGCGTGGTGCGCGACCGCAATACCAATGCTCCGGTCGTCGGGGCGGGCGTCTTCTTCTACGGCACGGGCTATGGCAACGCGGTCACCGACGCAACCGGAACCTATGCATTCACCGTCGACAAGCTGTCGTCGTTCGGCGGCGCACTGTCCGGCACCCTCTACATCGGTGCGACCGGATACTTCGAAGCGCCCACCATCAGCGTGAGCGATCTTGCAGCCCAACCGTCGCTGCCGGTGGTGAACGACGCGACCCTGTTGCCGAGCGGACCCGTCGTGACCGGCGTCATTACCGACGCGAACAGCGCAGCGCCCATCGCTGGCGCCACCATTTCTTTCAGTCGCAGCCCAATGAGTACCTTCCGCGGCGGGACAACCACCGTAAGCGTCACCAGCGGCAGCGACGGTCGGTATGCCATCGATGCGTCCCTTTTCGCAGAGAATCCATCAGGCGACTTCACCGTCAACCTCATGGTCAATGCCTCCGGCTACCTGGGTGGGACGAGGAACGTCACCTTCAACACCGGTCCCGTGACTGAAGACTTCCAGCTGAGGTCCGCCACAGGATCATAGTTTGTCGAAACACTCTACTTGCGCGCTGGCGCTGCAAGCTTCGACGCGTGCGAATCAACCCAGCGGCGCGCGGAAACTGGCAATCGCACCCAGGGTCGCCTTGGTTGCGCGCAGGTAGTCGGCGGGGGCGAGCAGGATCTGGGTGCCGCGCACGCCGGCCGACACGGCGACCACGTCGAAGACTTCGATCATCTCGTCGACGAAGACCGGGTAGTCTTTCTTGCCGCCGAGCGCGGTGACGCCGCCGCGGATGTATCCGGTGAGCGGCTGCACTTCCTTGAGCGCCACGGTTTCCACGCTGCGGTTTGCCGACAGCTTCGCCGCGGCCTTCAAGTCCAGCGTTGCGCTGCCGGGCAGGACCGCGAGCAGCACGCCGGTTCGGTCGCCGCGTGCGACCAAGGTCTTCCACACCTGGTCGAGCGGCAGCCCCACCTTGCCGGCCACCTTCTCGGCGGACAGGTCCGACTCGTCCACCGGGTACTCGCGCAGCTCAAAGCGAATCCCCATGCGTTCAAGGATGCGGGCCGCGTTGGTCATCATGGTTCGAGCCCAGCGATTATAGCGGCTTCCCATGCCACGCAACCCTCGACGAGGCGGTGTCGGCATGCTCAAATGTCCTCCGCCTCGCATGCCTCGCAAAGCCAGCACCGACATCGCCCAACGCAAGACCGACCACATCCAGATCGCCCGTTCCGGGGCCGGGGCGTTCGCGCGCTCGACCCTGCTTGAGCACGTTCACCTGGTTCACTCGGCCTTGCCCGGCTTGGCCGTCGACGAGATCGAGCTTGGCACCACCTTCCTCGGCAAGAAGCTCGCGGCCCCGATCCTCATCACCGGCATGACCGGCGGGACCAAGCAAGGTCGCACCATCAACCGGGCGCTTGCCGCCGCCGCGCAGAAGCTGGGCGTCGCATTCGGCCTCGGCAGCCAGCGGCCCATGCTGGTCAAGCCTGAGCTCGCCGCCACCTACGAGGTGCGCGACGTGGCACCCGACGTGCTAATCCTGGGCAACCTGGGCGCCGTCCAACTGGCCGAGATGCGAACCCAAGAGGTCGCCGCAGCGCTTAAGCGCGTGGGCGCCGATGCCCTGGCGATTCACCTCAACGTCGGCCAAGAGCTGGCCCAGCCCGGCGGCGACACCGATTTCCGCAAGGCGCCTGCCACCATCGAGCGCCTGGTGCGCGAGCTGGCCTGCCCGGTGGTGGTCAAGGAAACCGGCTGCGGGATCGGGCCGGCGACGGCTCGCAAGCTCGACCGGGCCGGGGTCGCGGCCATCGACGTCTCGGGAGCGGGCGGGACTTCGTGGATTGCCATTGAGGCCCACCGCGCGCAGGGAGAACAGGCAGAGCTGGGAATGCTCTTTCGCGAGTGGGGCATTCCCACCGCGGCCTGCCTGGGCTGGCTCGAAGCCATGAAGCTGCGCGCGCAGGTCATCGCGTCGGGGGGAATCCGCACCGGCTTCGACGCTGCTCGCGCGCTGGCGCTGGGGGCGACCGTGGCGGGCATGGCGCAGCCGGTGCTGGCGGCGGCAATGGCCGGCGGTGCGCGCGGCGCAACCCAGTTCTTGGTAGGTGT
>CAZBIU010000358.1:3784-7054 GCA_964491625.1 uncultured Myxococcales bacterium | reverse complement strand
AGGACGAAATGTTCTCCATCCTGGTCTCCAAGTCGCCTCACACGCCGACCATCGACAACATCACCGCCTATCGCAAGAAGATGGAGTGGCTGGGCAAGCGCAAGCGTCGCTTCGCGGCCTGGAACATCGGCCAGAACACCACCTTCCGCGGCATCCCGCGCGGGAAGTGGCACGTGCACCTCTACGGCGTCTACACTCGCGGCCGGCAAACCATGCCGCTCAAGGAACCGGCCCAGGAGGTCGAGGTGCAGGCGCGCAAGACCAGCTTCGTCGCCCACGTGCTGGAAGCCGCCGAGGCAGAGTTCAAGCTGATGGTGGTCGACAAGCAGGGGCCGGTCGACGGCGCGCGCGTGTGGCTCGACGACCAGCGCGCCAGGGCCGCCGCGGCCAAGAATGGCGCAGTGACCCTGAAGGTTGCCAAGGGCTATCACGTGATCCACGTGTCGGCGCACGGGATGGAGGTGGAACGTCCCTACCACGTGGTGAAGGCCAAGGTTCACGAGATGACCATCAACCTGGTCTGGGAGAAACGGCAAGAGTACGTCTCGCGCGCGCTCGAACGCCAGGTCGACGACGCCGCCCCTTACATGACCCAATCGGGGCATCGGCCGGGCGCGCGTACATCGATTCCACTGTCCGCGCCCAGCGCGCGGCCGCAAGCCGCGCCGGAAAGTCCTGCGCCGCCCCGCCCGTCCAGCTCCGCCGCCGAGAACATCGAAATTCCCCTCGACGACGTGCCGGACAGTCCGTCGATGCCCGAGCCTGGGCCAGCCACGACGCCGGCTCCACGTCCGTCCGCCGCGAAGCCCGCACTGGGCAAGCTGACCTTCAACCTCAAGCCGCTGGCGCCCGAGCTGGACGCCACCGCCGTGCCCGCCACTGCGGCGCCTTCGGGGCCGGCCGGTGAACCGTCGGACGCACAGGGATCCCTCGACTTGAACATGGTGCCCGACCCCGAGCCACCCGTGGATCTGCCTCCGGTCGACCTAGGTTCTGCCAGGCCTCGGAATCCGGCCGCACCCAGGGCCACGCCCTCGCCTCCCCGCCGCGGACGGTAGCCAGTAAGGCAGGCCGCCGCGCAGGCGGGACGGCAGCCCGTCACTGCGTCTGCGACACAGATGAGCCCATCGAAGCACCGACTGCGGTTTCGCAACTGGTGGCACCGCAGGCGGCCGCCTGGAGCGCCGCCACGCAAGCCTGGACCGGTCCGGAGCCGCCGTTTCGGGTGTAGCAAAGGGTCAGGCAGTTGCCCGTGCATGGGTACGACGCCGCCATGCACTTGATCACCGCCTGGCATTCAACCTGCTTCGAGGTCGAGCTGTCCTTGCAGGCGCTGCACGGCGGAGCATTAGCACAGGCGTAGCCGTTGGCGATGAGGCCGCTAAGGCAATTGCCGGACGAGTCGACGCCTGAAACAAGCGCGTCCTTCGCCGGCGGCGCGGCGTCGGCGGCGGCATCGCCTTCCCGGTCGCCAGTCGGCAGAGCGGTCTCGGCGCCGCCCAGGTCGGAACCTGCTTCCGGCGCGGGCGGATCGACCGAGCGCGCGTCGGACGAGTCGCCACCATCTTGGGTTGCCGTCGCGGCAGCATCCTGGCTCGTAATCGCTCCGCCATCGTCCTGGTCTCCAACCCCGGCAGATGCGGGAGTAAGATCGATGGTCACGTCCGCCCTGCCCCCAACCGAAATCTTCACCGTGCCGCTGCCGCTCGCGACGAGCTGCGAAGCGGCGTCCAAAGCGTCGATGGTGATCAGGAGGTCACCGTTGCGCGACTTGGGCAGACTAAGCCCAAACGAATTGGCAAGCTCGATGGACGCGCCGGCGTTGGCCGCGGGGAAGTACTCGACGTCCTGGCTGCCCGCATTGGAGAGCGTCGCGCGCAGTTGGGTTACCCCGGACAGGCTCGCGGACGCTGTCACCGTCACGACCACCATCGAATCGGACTTCGTGCTGCTGCAAGACCCGACGGCAATGAGCACGCAAAGAAGCGGTTCTACACGCCTCACTGGAACACTCCGCGCGTTCCGAGGCCCGGCGTCGCGGAATTGGGTTCACTGCCACGCGTCCCGAGCACGATTGCGGTCGCAGCCCCGGCGACGACGGCCGTACCCACCCCGGTCCAGAACCACCAGGTACGATAGAACGGAGCATCTGGACTGCTTGCCTCTCGCCCATCCCGGGCTGCAAGGTCCGTCCCTTCACGCTGATTTGAGAGCGGCTGCAGCCCTGCCATCAGGGCGGTTGCCGGTGCTGGCGGTCCGGCGTTCCCGGCCACGGACTCCGTCACGGAAAAACCGGGACGCGCAGTCGCGTCCGAAGCTGCAGCAAGCCGCGCGGGCTGGGCCTGCATCGGCGCCTTCGACGTCGTTTCAGGCAACGGGGCAGCATCCGACTCGAGCTCGCTGATCCGCCCTTCGGCCGTGACGCGATTCGGATCGCCCGGGGCCGCCTTCCTCAAGAAAGCCCGAAAGAACTCGACCGCCTGCGCCGATTGGCCAAGCTTCTTGTAGCACTGGCCGATATTGAACAGGAACACAGGGTCAGTCTTGGCGAAGTAAGCAGCCTTGTATTCCTTCACCGCGTCTTCGTACTCGCGAAGGTCGTAGTGCTTCGTGGCCGCCTCGTAGTGTGCGCGCGCCAAAGCCTTTTCCCCGTCGCCCGCGGATGCCGGGGCCGCGGCCCCAAAAGCGACCGCGACCAGCAGGATTACGCTTTCCCGCCGGGCCCGCCGCCGTCGCGTGGGTCCATCGGCCGCAATCTGTGCCCGAGCCTCTGGTGGCATGAACAACCCTTCGATCACCCAGGTTTCTCGGCAGGTCTACGAGCCAACTAAAAGGCCCGCAAAAAGTCGAAAGGCGGCGTGTGAACGCGCAGGCCAACGCAACCAAGCCCGCTTCCCAGTGACCTCGCCTTCCATCCAGGCCTCGTGCGAAACGACGCTGGCAACGAAGGCTCTCCGGGAGATCAACAGGCGGTACGCGCGACTTGCCGCTTGCCGTAGCGCCGATTCTCCCCTTGAATCCAGCAGGGACGCGGTCGGTAAGCGGAGTGGCGCCAAGACCGGCACGAGCCTAGATCCCATCGGCCGGGCGGCCCCGGCCATAGGGATCGACGATACTTCGACGGAATAACGCCCACTCAGACGGATCTCTCGTGCTACCACCGCCCTTGACTTGGTATCAGGCCGCGCGGCATACATTCCTCTCTAAACGACGGCCCCGTAGCTCAGTTGGATAGAGCGACGGTTTCCTAAACCGTAGGCCACCTGTTCA